>JAQTSO010000127.1 GCA_028711215.1 Endomicrobiaceae bacterium
TCAGCATTTTAAGGATATCGGACTTGCAGACACAGACAGATCTGTTACATATGAAAACTCTCAGGCGAGAGAACGCACACAAATTCTAATGGACTATGCGAATAAAACAAATAAAATTGTAATTGGCACGGGCGATTTATCTGAGCTTGCTCTCGGATTTTGCACATATAATGCAGACCATATGAGCATGTACAATGTAAATTGTTCAGTTCCTAAAACCCTTGTCAGATATCTGGTACATCAGGCAAGTCTCTGGGATGAATTAAAATCGTGCAGAACTATTCTTGAATCCGTTTGCAACACTATAATTTCTCCGGAACTGTTGCCCCCTGATGAAAACGGTGAAATAGCACAAAAAACTGAAGAGACTGTCGGACCATATTAACTGCATGACTTTTTTCTGTATTATCATATTCGCTGGAACTTTACTCCTGCCAAAATTTTTTATCTGGCACAGATTGCTTTTAAAAACAAATATGATGATAGTACCATAAAGAAATGGCTTGATTTGTTTTATAAGAGATTCTTTAATGCACAATTCAAGCGAAACTGTGTACCAGACGGACCAAAGGTAGGTTCAATCAGTCTAAGCCCTCGTGGGGACTGGCGTATGCCATCGGATGCCTCAAAAAACGGCTGGAAATAATTAATTATATCGTAAGATAAGGGAGCAAAATACGAGAGTGCAGCCCAAATATTAAACCCGTTATAAAGTTTTTGTAAGAAAAATCTGATAACAGATATTTAACGATACAAATTGCTAGACAAATTTATATAAAACTATTAGAATACAAGTAATAAAAAATAATTTTAAGGGATATTTCTTGAATTATTTAAAAAATATACATAAGGAATTTGTTCCGGCATATCTTTCCATATTTTTTCTTTTTCTTTCGCTATTTGGATTGTTTCTATCTATTCCGTATTTTTTCTACCAATTATTAAGGATTATTATTTGTATAAGTAGTATCTATTATGCGATTATCTATAAAAAAAATACTTTTTTAATGTATGTTTTTATTTGTACTGCTATTATATTTAACTTCATAAGCCCATTATATTTACCTAAACACTTATGGTTATTTGTTGATTTTATAACATTGATTTTTTTTGCTAGCTTTATTTTTATTCAAAATAAGAATTTAGAAGTAATAAAAAACGAAGAAGACAAAATAGGATTAGACTCTTAAGGATATTAATATGTCAAAAATAATTTGTCCAAAATGTGGAGAAGCAAATAATGATATAAATTCTTATTGTTCAAAGTGTAAAACTATTTTTGAAAAAGAAAAAACGACAACCGATAAACAAATAGATTCTAAAAATATCTCTTGGCCCAAAGCGATGTTATTCCCTAATAAAAATTATATTGAAAGTTTAGTGCAAAATAATATTAACGTTAATTTCATAAGAAATCCGAAAATATTTTTGATAGTCTTTTTGATATTCCGTTTAGTGTACATTAATTACGACTTTTACATCAGCAATAAAAATAATCTTGAGTCTGGATTGTTTATAATAGCAACTCTTGCCTTCACAATGCCAATTCTGTATCTATTAATAAAGGATTATCGATTAGCATATATACTTTTAATTCTATTAATCGTGCCTGCTAATGCTTTACCTATTACAGTATTGTTATTTAGTTTAATTGCTTTAATCGCAATAACAGGTATTAGAATACAGACTGCTAGGGTTAGATTAAAAATTTCCCAAAAACCCAAAATTATTATAGATTCTATCATAGCAATATCAATTTTTATAATATTATTTTTTTGCTTGCCTTTTTTATACTCAATATTATTTGGTTAACTATGAATAGAAAAAAGATAGAACAAACTAAAATGTCTCAAAATGAATTTTGTAAAGACGGAAATTATCGACACAATGCTAATTTGTATTGTGGGGTTTATGGTTGGCATGCATATCCATCAGGATATTTTGAATGTGCTAATTTAATAGCTAATAATTTACTTTTTGAGGATTTTATTTCCGAAAAATATACTTGTTCTTCTAATAAAGACACTAATGTTTTCCCAATGCTTTTTCTATATCGGCATTACATTGAATTATCCTTAAAAAGTGCAATTAAACGTATAAATAAATTGCTGGAAAATGAATGTAAATATAAAAACGATATTTCTCATGATATTGAATCTTTATTTACTAAGTTTGTTAATAGCTATGATTCATTTTTAAAAGATAAATTTATAGGATTGAAAGATGATAAAGAATTAAAACAACTATTGCTGCTAGACTTTAAAAAACAACTAAGTAAATTTCTGAAAAATATATATAAAAACGATACTTCTCATGATATTGAATCTTTATTTACTCAGTTTATTAATAGCTATGATTCATTTTTAAAAGATGAATCTATAGTATTGAAAGATGATACAGATTCAAAACAACTATTACTCGACTTTAGAAAACAACAAAATATTTTTAAACATATAAATGATATGGATAAAGGATCTATCTCAGTTCGCTATCCAATAGATCGTGATAACAACTATTTTTTTTTAGATGACGGATTTTTAAATATAAAAAGCTTATTTGATAAAATGCAAGAAATTCATGAATTATTCGAAAAACTCTCTGAATTATTGACTTATCTAGAAGATATTTAATAATTAGCTTCAACTTATTATTATTGCCGTTTTAAGAATTTAAGATTTGAACTGTTGTGCGGACAATTTGTAAGTACGAAGACGAACTGAAGTATTTTGCAACTATTGTATAATAAAGTACAAAAAATACATTAGATTTAATAAAAAAATTCGAAATTAAGTTTATAGGTGAACTCCCCCTTGCAATTTCTATTGTCCTGAACTATACCCATGTTTTTTAAATATTGCCTTCATATTTTGATTATACTGATTAATAAACTGTTGTCCTCTTAGATTTATATTTTCTTGTGTTTTAGTAATGGTATTGATTCTATTTTTAAGTTCCATTTTATTAGAATGTGAGTTTAAATCGTTATAATGCTGTTTAGTAAATTGCAACAATGCAATTTCTTGTTCGAAAATATCTTTTTTCATCGAAATGACTTCCTTAATAATTTGAATATTATTTTCAATGCTATTATGGAACCCTCTTTTTCCTTCATTGCAAACTGCTTCATCATTAAATGATTGCATACATTGTGATGTGAATTTATCCTCCAAATCACTGAAAATCTGCACAAGTTCTTTATGAATAATTTCTTCATTCATAGATGCTATTATTTTATTTCCATCTGTTATACTTTTTGTAATCGCATCTTTTGATTTTAATACTTCTGCAGTTATTAAAGAATCTCCTAATTTCTTCTTCTCAAACAGTTCAAAGATAATGGTATCATTGTCAGCAGTAAATTTAGCAATAAAATTAGCATAATCATTTTGTACAGAAGGAATATTTCTAATATTATTTATAAATTCTCTAGGATTAGTATTAGAGTTTACTTGAAATGCTGACGCGAAATCTGCTCTATGACTTTTTTCAATAACTTTGTTATAAAGACTAAATAAAATAAAAATC
>JAQTSO010000128.1 GCA_028711215.1 Endomicrobiaceae bacterium
ATATATTTGCATCCATGCAAAAGATTTTAGCAAAAAGTTAATTTATTATCAATTTGTCAACTTGATGCAAGGATAAGGCGTATATATGAAAGTTCGATATTATATTTTTTTAACACACTGTTTTTCTTATCAGCATATAAAATTACCGGAACTATAAATGAAACTGCCGTTAAAACAACTGTTGCAACTGCCGTTAAAATATTGCCGCCAACTCCTGCAGACAACAATGCTGTTATAAAAAGTTGTGTAATACTTGCAACAATTGTTCCAACCATTGCTTTAAATGCAAGCCATTTTGATCTCATATTGTCTCCAAATATATTATAAACTGCCGAAACTTCGGTAACCGAAGAAAGTGCCTGCCAGAAATTCATCAATAAATATAATCCTATTAAAAATAAAGGACTGCCTGTAATGAAAAACAATGTCACCAACCCAAACCCGATGCCAAAAATTACAGTTCTGTTTATATGTTTTATTACAATATTTTTTAATTTATCTCCGGCATTTGAACCCACAGACTGTAATAAATTTGCCGCAAAGTAAACGGGAGCAAGAAAAGCCGCATTTAATCCGCTTTCAGTAAGAGACGGCTGCAAAAAGAAACATAATACTACAAAGAAAATATTATTTACGGCTATATTGACAGCCACGATAGAAAATGTGCTTTTATCCGAAAATAAAACAGATAAAGGCACAAAAATACCTGATATTTTTTCTTTAAAAACAGTTCCGGTTTTTTTATTTGCTTCGACAAACTTATCTTCTTTTACAGTTTTTTCCTTATGTGTAAATATAAATGCTCCTGTAAGACATGCAACATCAACAATCGCCGCTATGGAAACCACTGTAATCTGATTTGCAATTAACAAAAGTGCTCCTCCTAAAAGAGAAGAGACTGACATGATTATCCAAAATAATGCCATATTTGAACCGTATATTTTCTTAAATGATTCTTTATCATTAAGTTTTTCAAGAGAAGCCATAAGAAAAGGGCTCATGCTTACTCCAAGACCGGATATTGCTATAACGGGAATAATCTGCGAAACCGCAAGAATTACCGGAGATAAACCTGAGAATATAAATAAAATGCTTCCAATAGTATGAAGAAATAAAGATATTATTATCAAAGTTCTTTTTGAAATTTTGTCCCCTATAAAACCGCAAAGCCCGGAACTTACAAAGCTCAGTGGCGCAAGCACGGAAAATATTACCGATATAAAGCCGAGGCTGTATCCGTTTGACTGCATAAATAACATTGAAAATGAAGAATACAGATTAAATCCAAGCATTAATTCAATGAACGGAAAAAACCTGATATTTGACTGCATCTTTTTTATAATTTTAAAATCTTGATTTTGAACATTTTCAGGATTGTATTTATACACAAAAGGTTCTTTGAAATTTTTAAGATATTCAAAAATTTCTCGTCTTATTTTTAAAAACTTTCCTCTGACACTTGACTTGTTTGTCACAGCGACAATATCAGACAAATCCTCAGGCATGCTTTTTAAGACAATAAAATTTTTATGCTCACTCTGCCAATTCTTTATTATGTTTTTTATCTCATCGTCATTTAATCCTTTTTTTCTCAATTCCTCTATAAAAGCAACAATAAACTTTTTTTGTTTGTAGGCAGATATCCCGGAGACAAGAATCCCGTCAGAAAGAGCATCTTTCATTGCCGATGTATCCAAAAGTATCCTGTCGTATTGTTCTCTTGAACCTGCCGACGAATCAGGTATTATGACAACATATTTCAAGCCTGTGTTTTTAAAGAACTTAACAATGTCATTATGAAACCCGCCGGCTGTCAAAACGTAAGTTTCCCCTTTTACAAACTTTTCTTTTATTTTTTCACAAAAAACAGAGTTCCTGTATTCATTTACATGGTAATATTTGGATAAAAGATAATTATTTAAAATTGCAGATATATTGTTTTTATTGGAAATACCGCTTGTTTGTAAAATTCTTTCAAATTCTGCAGTATTATTTTTAAATTCTTCCCATTCTTCAAAAGTCATAGACAGTTTAACGTAATCTTCCAGCATTACCAGTCTCAAATAAAGATAAGATATCCTCTTTTCTTTTTCCCTTTTAAACAATCTAACAAATAATTCCCGTTTCAGCCTGTCTTCTTCAGCAATAAAACCTTTAATGTTTAAATTTTCAAAAAAGAAACATTTAACGGCAAGGGTTTCAATATAATTATATTTTAAAAGTTCCCCGGCAGTAATAAATTTCTTTGTTTTTTTGTATAAAAAAACTACTGAAGTTTCAGCGTTTTTGCTACGATTTTTATCTAAAACATCTTTATATTCTACAAAAGGAATATTTTGTTTTAATACTTTTAAAAAATATGAACTGTCTTTTTGAAATTTTTTGCTTTGAACTGTTTGTTCACAATCAAGAATTAGAGATATAGTTTTTATTTGAGGATATTCATCAAAATTTATATTACAAAAAACGCCAAGTTCTTTTATTTTCTCATAATATTTTATGTCCTTTCTAATGATGTGGGAATATAAAGAATCATAAATATAATGTTTCAAATTATAGACTTTTAATTTTTGTATTTCCAAATCATTTTTTGCAACAAGTATCGCATTTAAAAATTTAACATTTAATTTTTTTATCTCTCTGAACCTGTTTATGTTTTGTTTGTATATGTCCCAGTCTTCTATTCCGTACAACTGCTTATTTTTTATTGAGCAGTAATATTCCGAACCGCTCATTACCCCTTCCGATATCATTCTATTTAAAACTGCTGTTTTAACCTCTTTTGGATAAATTTCCATGAGACAGGAAAGATTAACTTCTCCGGCAGGAGCACCTTCGGTAAAAACAGCATTCACATTAAATTTTGCGTCAATATAATCAATTATTCTGAAGATATTTTTCTGGGCTTCAGGATTACAATGGAGTTCATGTATAAAAAATATATCAGGCTTTTCGCCGTGTGATATATTTGTTTCAAAAATTCTTCCGCAAGATAAGTTGGATTGTAAAGATTTTTTACAAGAAAACAAATCGGTAATATCCGAGGCTTTAAGCCCGGAAGGAATTATGATTGAAATACAATATGTAATAACAACGGCAGTTGAAATTATTTTTCTACGCATAAAAAATTCCGACTCCGCAACAAGGAGAGCCAGAATTTCGAACACTTTTAAAATACAACGTGATATTATTCATTATTTCCCCTCGGAAAATAATAAAACCCAAATAGACCGGACTAACAGAAAACTGTTTTACCGTTGCGGGGCAGTGTCGGGATTTAACCGAACTTCCTTTTAGATTTTATCTGCTTCAAACTTCTTTGTAATTTTATAACTTAATATTTTTTTTGTCAAATTAAGAATATTTTTTTACATCATCAGTGGCTTGCTTTATCAGTGCTATTGTACTGCATCCTCCGATACAACCGCCTTTACAAGACATTACTTCAAGTAAATTTGCCTGTCCGTACCCGTTTACATAAGAAGACAGTTTAATAATATTTTTTTTATCTAAATCCGTTAT
>JAQTSO010000129.1 GCA_028711215.1 Endomicrobiaceae bacterium
AATTCTTTGCATGAACAACAACTTTTCTATCGACTATGCAAAAACGTTATATAAGCCAACTATGCCAGATGAGATAAAAAGCAGGATAAGCGCATTAACGAGAGCAAAGACACCGTACTTCTTTATTCACGCTAAGGGTAAATCGGTTGGTCAGGTCGAGAAAATCAATAACAGCGTAGTAAATCGCCTTGAGCAAGTGATACCGAATAAACGAATGTCGTTTTCGGCTCAAAATATCGGTGAGTTTAATTATCACGCTATGATGAGAAGTGTTGATATCGCAACATCTCAAGATATCATTGATTTATATGATAAGCTTGAACGTGAATATCGGTATAAAACAAACTACTTTGACGATGATTCAAACACGGCATATTTGCGCGACAGGCTTCGTGGATATTTTAATGATTATAAATTCGATATTTATGATATATGCGATGTGTTAATTAAAGTCTTATTTTGCGATAGCATAAGCAAGCGTAAGGCTGTATTTTGGATGTGTTTTGGAGATATTGTTTACGAAAACTTGTGTAGAAACATCCAGCAATATGGTAGGCAGTGTATCAAATGTGGAAGACGTTTTATATCTTCAGGCATCACTACAAAAAAGGACTTAATTAACTGCGGCACTTCAGCGACAAAGAAACAGATTTGTAGCGCCTGTAGCAAGAAAGAACGTAGTCGAATAAACCACAACAACTATATGAAATCAAAAATTCAGACTAAATAAAAATATATTTCGTTTGAGCGTTATCGCATTAATTAATCAAATCAGTCAAAAAAACACTGATTTGATTAGTCACAGTAAATCATTTTTTTCGATGTTTATCGAATTACGCGCAGATAATCAGTGAGAATTTCATGGTCTGTCTTTATGGAAAGAAAATCTATATTTATGTATAATAATTAGCTTTCCAAAACACCCGGAGGGTGATAATCCTCCGGGGAATACATAAAAAAGGAATGATATTTTAGTGATTCCCGTTACAAAAGAAGAGAAAGAGTTAATTACTCGCCTGTTCCCTCAATTCAAAGTTGCACGTACAATGCACCAAGATTCCAAGAGGCATCATTATTATGCCGTAGAAGCTGAGGGCGTTATGAGGGCTATTTCTGATACGAATGAGCAAGCTGCGGCTATTGTTGCCGAGTTTGATAAACGTCGCAAATTAGAAAAAGCTCGAAAAGAGAATGCACGAATACGAGGAGGCTAACGAATGGCCGACTTAATCAAAGAGGAAGTTTATAGGAACGCTATTATTGATTCAGACGATATGACGATTACGGAGCTTTCGCCTGATAATGAAAAAACGTATAGTATTCTTGATATTATCAAGCGATGGAAAGACGTTCCTAATATCGAAGTGGTGATAAGGCAACACGCTCAGTTGCCGCCGCTGGATGGGAGGAATGATTTTGAATCCAATTTACGAAAAACATGAGAGCGAATCAGACTATGAGTATGGGTTACGACTAATAAAAGAAAAGGTCGAAAAGAACCCAGAGGATTTAGACTGGCAAGATATTGTTGACCTTACGGGATTAGACTGTCATAGAGATAGCTTACGCAAGGCAGCAAATGTGACGCCGTATTCCGGCTATTCTGTAATGAAATATTTTATGGAGAAGAATGCTGCTGGAAATACCGATAGTCCAGACGATTACTTAAAAGAGTTAGATGAGCGTACCGTCGAGTTTAAGAAGGAACGCCAAAGGTTCTTTGACCAAAGGCGTGAATACAACAAGATTATCAGGGACATCGGTAGGGGTGAACATTTAGAGGAAAGTTTGATAGCGGCTGCGAATAATCTAAATACAATTTTACCTCTTAACCCGGACAAGCGTGTATTATCTACAGAAGATAATGAGGCTATTCTTGTATTTGCAGACTGGCATTATGGGATGGTGGCTGATAATGTATGGCAGAAATACAACACGTCTGAGTGCCGCCGCCGCGTTGAAAATGTAGTGTCTGCTGCGTATGAGAGGATTAAGTTTCATCAATGTCGGCGTCTCCATATCATTATTCTTGGAGATACTTGTCACGGTTCTATTCATACCAGTGCGAGAGTCGCTTCAGAAGAGCTTACTTGTGACCAGATAATGCAAGTGTCTGAAATGCTTGCAGAGGCTATTGCGACATTAGCAGATTTAGTGCCGGAGACTATTGTATATGCGACATACGGAAACCATTTAAGAACAATCCAAAACAAGCAAGACAGCATCCATAGGGATAATATGGAACGGATTATTCCGTGGTGGATAAAAGAGCGTATGGCTGGCAGAGATGATGTTTTGGTTGCGAACGATTCTGGGAACGAGTTTGTTACACTTAATGTGTGTGGCTATAATATTTGCGCAACTCACGGTGATTTGGATAATGTAAAGACTTCTGGACGTATGCTTAATACGCTTTTCACAAAAAGAAGCGGTAATGCTTTGGACTATATTCTTCTTGCAGACAAGCATCATACAGAAGAATTTGAAGAACTTGGGATTGAGACTATTTTAGTCAGGGCGCTATGTGGCACTGACGAATATGCCAATCTGAAAAGGCTGTATTCTACACCGGGACAGTTAATGATGATATTCAACAGTTCTGTTGGTAGAGATGCGTCTTATAATTTATCCGTAGATTAGTAAACAGTTAAAATAAACGCTAATTATGCGTAATAAAGGAGAGACATTTTTGAACAAGGTTGATATCGCATCTGCTCTTATGGCACGTGGCTATAAGAAAAATCAGATGATAGAAGCAATAGACGATATTTTTAAGGTTATCGGTGAATCGCTGGCGCAAGGAGAAAGCGTTAATATACCCGGATTTGGTATTTTTGAAGTAAGAGAGCATAAGGCTCATATGGGTACAGACCCTACAACACATATCAAGCGCTTGATTCCTGCCTATAAGATACCGGCATTCAAGCCGAGTAAGATGTTAAAGCTTTCAGTTCGTGCGGCTGCGGACGATGAGGTTATTGACGATGAGGAATAAAGTTTCTCAAAAAAATCAAATTATTTTGTTGCAACCTATTGACAAGCGCGGTTGAACGTGCTATTATATATACAACAGCAGACAACAAATTAATTTGAGCAAAGGCACACACAGCAACTTAACATGAAGAAATTATATAATTACAAATTTTAGTATTTGTCCTATTTCAAATGTTTTGTGCCTTGATTTGCTGGCGTGGCGCAATCGGTAGCGCAACTGATTTGTAATCAGTGGGCTGGGGGTTCAATTCCTCTCGCCAGCTCCAAACGCTTTGGTTGTTTGTAATAAGCGGTTCGGCGTTTTGCAGGATGTTTGATTTGATATTAAGTAGCCGATGAGTTTCCGCTGCTCACGAAAAAGCGGATAATATGGGGTATGGGTATGCATGGGGTCGACGCCTCCCTTGCAAGGAGGATAACAGAAGGGTTCGATTCCCTTATATTCCACCATAGTATACAACAAATTAATTTAAGGGAGAGATTATTTTGCTGATAAAGCTTGGAGCTGGAATACCATCAA
>JAQTSO010000130.1 GCA_028711215.1 Endomicrobiaceae bacterium
CATTCTACATCTAGTGCAAAATTTATATATGAGAATTTTCATACAGGCAATAATAAAGATGTTATACAACTATTAACATCAGAATTGATTTCTTTAGCAATTTCATCACATCACGGTTTGTATGATTGTATTGATACAAATGGTAATAACCAATTTAATAGAAAAATGGAGAAAAAAAGAGGAATACAAGAAAATAATAGATATATGCAATCTGAAGAGGAATTAGAAGAAGCATTGAAAGATCATGATATTGATTCTGATAAAGTAAATACTCTTTTTAATAAATCGCTAAAAGAAATTAAGGATATTATAAATAATATTAAATCTTTTGATGACAGCAATGGTAATTTTTATTTAGGAATGTTGGAAAGATTAATTTTATCAACTGTAATAGATAGTGATAGAACTGATACTGTTTGTTTTATGGATAACAAAGAAACACCTGAAATTAAAGACAACACAAATTTATTTAAAGAACTTTTAGAAAATTTAAATAAAAATCTTAGTAATTTAAAAACGGATGATAAAATTTCAAAAGTAAGACAAGAGATATCTGATATTTGTTTTAATTTTGCAGAAAAAGAAACAGGAATTTATAGACTGGTTATTCCGACAGGCAGTGGAAAAACATTATCAGCTTTGAGATATGCTTTAAGGCATGTTCATAAATATTCAAAACAACATATTTTTTATATAGCTCCTTATATGTCTATTCTTGAACAAAACAGTTCAGAAATAAGAAAATTTATTAGTAGAGATGATGCACTATTGGAACATCATTCTAATATTGTTTTAGATGACGATGATGAAAATAATGAGAAATATAAATTGTTAACTGGAAATTGGAATTCGCCTATTGTGGCAACTACAATGGTACAAATTCTTAATACTTTATTTTCGCACAAAACAAGTTGTATGAGAAGAATGCATTCTTTAACAAATTCAGTAATTATTATTGATGAAATTCAATCTTTACCTGTAAAATGTGTAAGCCTGTTTAATTTGGCTTGTAATTTTTTATCAAAAGTTTGCAATACGACCATAGTTTTATGTTCTGCTACACAACCAACACTTGACGAAGTAAAATATAAGATTATATTACCACAATATCCTAATATTGTAGAAGATGAACAAATATTGAAATACTCTGATGTTTTTAAGAGAACAAAAATTGTTTCTAAAATTACAAGTTCTGGTTATTTATTTAGTGAAATAGCAGAATTTGTTACAGATAAAATTAGAGATATGAAATCATTATTAATGGTAGTAAATACAAAAAAAAGTGCAGAAAAAATATATAAAGAAATTATAAATAAAAATAAAGATACGAATATACAGATAGTTCATTTAAGTACAAATATGTGTCCTGCTCATAGAAAGGAAACAATAGATTTGTTAAGAAAAAAATTAACTAAACAAGAGCAAATTATTTGTATATCTACACAATTAATTGAGGCAGGTGTTGATATTTCTTTTGAATGTGTTATCCGTTCTATAGCAGGATTAGATAATATTGCACAATCAGCAGGAAGGTGTAACAGAAATGGAGAATATAAAGAATGTAAAAATGTGTATATAGTAAATTTAAAAGAAGAAAATTTACAAGGATTGGAATATATTCAAAGTAGTCAAAATGCTACATATCAATTATTGACAAAGTTAAAGCAATATCAGGAATTGATAAACAGTGATTTACTGTCACAAAATGTTATGAGAGAATATTATAAATATTTTTTAGAACATCAAAACAAGGATTTTGCTATTAAAGAATTAGATACAAATATAGTAAGTTTGTTGTCTAATAATGCGAAATTTGTGCAAGAGTGTAGAGAAGCTCCGCAAATTATTATGAAGCAATCATTTAAAACTGCCGGAGAAAATTTTACAGTAATTGACGATTATAAAACAGATGTTGTTGTATATTATGATAAAAATTCTGAAGATTTAATTTTGGAATTAACTTCTGATATTTCTTATGAGGAAAAGATAAAATATCTTAAAAAGTTACAGCCTTATACAGTTGGGTTAACTAAAACACAATTTAAAACATTACAAAGTCATATTGATTTATTAGATATTGGTATTCAAGTTTTAAAAAAGGAATTTTATAATGAACAGATTGGTGTTTGTTGTGAACCGAATAAAATGGAACCATTAATTAAATAGGAGGATATTAAAATGCAACATAGAAATATTGTTGAATTTAAAGTGTATGGTCAATATGCTCTTTTTTCTGATCCTGTTACAAGAATAGGCGGAGAAAAGTTGTCATATCAAATACCTACTTATGAGGCATTAAAAGGAATTCTACATAGTATATATTGGAAGCCGACTATAATTTGGATTATTGATAAGGTAAGAATTATGAAATCTATACAAACGCATTCGCAAGGTATTCGCCCAATTAAATACAGTGGTGGTAACGATTTATCAATTTATACATATTTGAGGGATGTTGAATATCATGTTCAAGCTCATTTTGAATGGAATGAAAATAGACCGGAGTTAATCAATGATAGGAATGAAAATAAGCATCATAATATAGCAAAAAGAATGATATCAAAAGGCGGACGCAGGGATATTTTTCTTGGTACAAGAGAATGTCAAGGGTATGTTGAAACATGCAATTTTGAAGATGGCATTTCTTTTTATGACAATATAGGTGAATTAAATTTTGGTTTTATGTTGCACGGTTTTACCTATCCGGATGAAGCAATAAGAAAAGAAGATAAAGGTAATTTAACAGTTCGTTTTTGGAAGCCGATTATGAAGAAGGGAATAATAGAGTTTTTAAGACCTGAAGAGTGTGCAATAACAAGAACAATAAAACAGATGGATGTGAAAAAATTTGATGAAACAAATTTTGTTGGATTAAAGGAATTTGTGGAGGGGGATTTTATAAATGTTAATGAATGAGTTATCCTTGCTTTATGAAAAAAACAAAGAATTAGCAGGCATAGAAAATGATGATGGAACAATATTGTTGCCAATAGCTCATTCTACTAACAATGCTCAAGTTGAAATTACTGTTGATTTGGAAGGTAATTTTAAAAGAGCGAATATTGTACAAGATGAAAATAAAAATACAATAATCCCTGTAACTGAAGATTCAGGTTCAAGAGGAGCAGGTGTTTTTCCTCATCCTCTTTGTGATAAATTAATATATGTTGCGGGAGATTATAGTCAATATGTCGAAAATCCAGACGATAAAAAAGAAAAAGATTTCTCAGCATATTTTCAATCATATTATAATCAATTGGAGAGTTGGAACAACTCAGAATTTAAACATTCAAAAATAAAAGCAGTTTTTAATTATATCAATAGAAAAAAAATAATCTCAGATTTAACTAAAATAAAAGTTTTTGTTTTAGACGAGAAGGATAAATTAAATGATAATGTTAAATTGAATAAAATTGCACAAAAAGATGTTTTTATAAGATTTATAGTTGAACCT
>JAQTSO010000131.1 GCA_028711215.1 Endomicrobiaceae bacterium
GTTTATCCCATACCGGCAGCACTTCTATCCAGCTCCGGGAGAAGAGCCTAACGACGCAGAGTTTCAACGGGCTTGTGATATGCACGTACATAGAAACGCCCACCATTGGCAGTATTGGGTAAATCAGGACGGTTCGTTTAATGAAGCTTATGATGTTGTAGATAAAATCTGCGGATATCTTGAGATGATTTGCGACTGGCAAGCTATGGGATATGTAAAAGGTGATAATGCGCTGGAGTATTATAACTCCCATAAAGACACAATCATTATTGACCCGAATTGGGTGGCGTTTGTGGAAGAGGTATTACAGCTTGTATGCTCTGACAGCGTAGAATAAATCGGAGGTTTATCGTGGGAAGAGAACAAAACCGAAAGATTGCTAAGATTGCGAAGTCAAAAGGTGTTCCGAAGAGTGTCGTGGAGCTTTATGTAAATATGAGGCTCCACGGTTCTCCCCCTCAAACTCTTAAAGAGGGAGATAAGGTAAAGCTAAATATATCGTCGATAAAGAGACATCCTGATTATCCGAAGCTGACAGAACGATATCATAATTTCATAGATAGTCATGCTGACGATATTTTTACTGTTAAGAAGGATGCCACCAGAAAAGATACAAGCGCTCTTGTCTGTCTTGAAGAAGATGAGGATGGATGGCTGTTCTGGACTGGGAACCTTATCCCCATAAAGGACGGTGAGGATAATGTTCAGTCGAATTAAGAGCTGGCTGATAAGGATTCTTGGTGGTTATACACAGCAAGAGTATATAGACGGATTAAATAAAATTAACCTTGGATATATCTTTTATGAAAAGCAAGTGTATGACCCAGTGAGAGTTAATTATTCTCGTTCTGTGAAACCGTCTGATATCGTCGGAGAGTCCAACGTAAAGAAATATATGGAATTTATGGAGCGTGATGCTGTAACTCATGTGTTAGAAGCTCTAAAAGATAGTAAAGCTATAACAGTAACACGTGCTGAGAACAAATACGGAGATATTGATATTGTGGCGTCGATAAATGTTTTAATGCCACAAAAGCGAGGCTCAAACAATCAATCCCTGTAGACAGGGTTGCCAAGCAATGAGGTATACGCATACCAAAAGGATTGATACTCCCCCGTTGTCGCGGGTTGCGTAATGGTGAATGACGAAGGCATAAATTCAAGCTTAAATAGCGCCGGTGATATCAACACACGGCTTGGGTAGCCAGCTTGGATTCCCGTAATAATTGCGAATCTAATTATTACGGGTGATTATTTGAGATACATTGCAAGCGTAAGCTTTGGTAAAGATAGCTTGGCTATGTTGCTAATGCTTATTGAGAAAAAATATCCGCTCGATACCGTTGTGTTTTATAACACTGGTATGGAATTTGATTGTATATATCAAATACGAGACAGGGTTAAGACATTGCTTAGTGCGTATGGGATTGAGTTCGTAGAATTGTCTCCAGATACACCATTCCTATATTCCATGTTTAGTAAGCCTGTTAAAGAGCGAAGCGGTGGTACGCATCTTGGTTATTCGTGGTGTGGTGGTTCTTGTAGATGGGGAACGACGGAAAAGCTTAGGGCTATTTCTAAGTATAAAAAGTCATTAAACGAAGATGTGATTGATTATGTTGGTATAGCAGCGGACGAAACCAAAAGATTTGATAAAGCAAAGTCAGAAGGCAAAATACTTCCTCTTATTGATTTTGGAATGACAGAGAAAATGTGTCTGGATTATTGCCACAATAACGGATGGTTCTGGTATGAGCGTTCTGAGCGCGTCCAGAATGGTCGTATTGAGCTTTATGATATTTTGGATAGAGTGTCTTGCTGGTGTTGTGCCAACAAAAATAGAAATGAACTAAAAAACATTTATAAGTATTTACCACGGTATTGGGACGGGCTTAGTGAATTACAATCACAAACTAACAGACCAATGAAAAGGTTCTGCAACAAGAGATACGGGGCATACGGTAATATTTTTGATATGGAACGTGTGTTCTGTAAGGAGATATTTGGGTAATACGTTGCCGGAGGGAGTGATATCTATTCTTGATACACAGATTCACATTTATAGTGTTGATACAAGCGCATTTTATACAGACAAAGAAAAAGAGTACGAAGTTATTGTAAATCGTGCGCGGGCGCAAAAAACGAGGTTAAAGGAAGAGCGTACATTACTACAGTCTTTCTTTTCTGGACATATAAATCAAGACAAAGCAGAATCGAGATACCGCCAGATATACAATATTGACAGAAAAGAACCTGTTACGCTTGGTACAAAAGATAGGTTTTCTGAAATCGCAGACGATATACGGGACTTGAACGCCGCAATAACTTCAGGGAAACAGAATCTTATTGATTTATTGTCTGCTAATACGGATATGCGTATTTTGCGGAATGAATATGTTTCCGAAAAAAATATTGTCTCTGTTTTTGAATCAATGCTTACTCGTACTCTTGGTATGAATGCCGGTGAGTTATACGACGATTTCTTTATTGTTAGGACTTATTATTTCGATGTTTTGAAAAGCCTCATCTTAAACGGATTTATGTATAACGGAGAGAAATACATATGTTTTACTGCGTCTGCTGGGCAGATACGGACTAAAAAGACTGTATTCATAAAGAAATCGCTTTGGGATAAACATCAACGCACTCTTATGTGTGGGCTTACTGTCGATAAAATCAATGCTACTGGCGGAATAAATATCAATAAATACCTCGCTTATCTCGCATTGTGTAATAGCGCAACAGATTTACTCATGGATTTTGATATTAAAAAGTCTATTGTTGTAGACGATATGGAGACTGTTGTTACTGGTATTGTAGATTTTATTGACCACAAGACCTACCAAATCACACGCAAGGAAATGGATATTCCTATTACACATACCGACGGATGCGGTATGATGCTTCCGCGAGTAAGCAAGAAGAATATGATGGTTCGTTTGCCTTGGGTAAAGGGACTTCTCGCCTCCTTCCCGTTTGATAAATTTATCCGGGAGGCTGATTTGTCTGAGCCGGATAAAGCACATGGAGTTATAAAAGATATATATGGAGTTGAACACGATGTTTTGAAAGAGGATATCGAGTTTATCTTTACAAAAAGTCAATTCAAAATGTATGGTTTTTATGACAACTGGCAGCAATACATAGATTACTTTATTGAGTTTGGATGTAGTGCCGGTAAGTGTAATGAAGAGGATGATTTTCTTTTAGACGCTCGATTGAATTACCAGATGCTTCAGACATTAACTGATATAACCGATGACGAGCTTAACAGCCTTGCTTTTCGTTCTGTCGATAAAATTACTCATATAGCGGTTAACCGTGATACTATGCTGAATGTATTTGGTGCAACAAAAGATAATCTTCACAAGAACTATTTCCAGAAATGTCTTCAGATATATCCTGAGTTACTTTCAGACCCATATTCCCG
>JAQTSO010000036.1 GCA_028711215.1 Endomicrobiaceae bacterium
ATTATGGCTTGTGCCATTGCGGACATGATGAACATCACCATCATATTACATGTATAAAATGCGGTAAAGTTGACGAAATAACAGACTGTGCTTTACATGGGGTCAAGAAAATAAACGGATATAAAGTTATAAGTCATTTTATTCAGGTAAACGGAATATGCAGTGAATGTTCAAGAAAATCATAAGTAAAATGAAGGACTTCAGAGATAAAGAAATTTTTTTGGGAATTTATAATTTAAAATAATATTTTTATACTATAAGGTTAAATAAAAGGAGAGAAGTGTATGAAAGAGGTAAAGTTTTTAAAATGTTTAGTTCTTGTTATTTTTTTGTTGCAGAGCTCTTTAGGAGCTGCTTTTGCTCAATTGACTGTATTTGATTTGGGAGAGGTTGTTGTTTCGGAAGATGAAATAAAACAAGAAGATATGTCAATTGAAGAAAAGACTAAAATTACTCAGAAAACTCTTAAATCTCATAAGGTAGTAGATCTTGCTGAAATATTGTCTGACGAAATGATAGAAGCTTCTATGATTCGTAAAAGTGGTTATGGGAATGAAGTTGGATTGAGAGGTTTTACTAAGAGCAATTTGCGTTTTACATTAGATAACACATTAATAGAAGGTTCATGCGGAAGCCGTAAAGATCCGCCTCTTTCTCATATTAATTTGTTGACTGTTCAGAAAATTGAAGTAAAAGAAGGACCTTATGATGTCACAGTTCCGGGAGCTTTGGGCGGAGATATTAATATTATTACAAAAGATGCTCAAAAAGGGTTCCATGGAGAACTTTTATCAAAGTTTGGTTCTTACGGTTATTTAAGCCAAGGCGGATATGTTACCGGTGGTAATGATTTTTCACAAGTGCTTTTAGGATATAATTATTCGAGGTCTTCTCAGTATAAAGACGGAGATGGAAATAAATTGAGTAGTTTTAATCCGTCATACAATGATGCCGGTAAAAATATGGATGCTTTTAATAAAAATGATTTTTGGGGGAAGATATCAATTAACACTGCAAAAAATCAAAAAATGCTTATTTCTTCATCATACGGGGAAGCAAATGATATTATGACTCCGCGAGTTGCTATGGATACAGAAAAAGAAAAGACTTTTTTGAATAAAATTGAATATTCGTTTAAAGAGTTAAGTTCTTTTTCAGAACAGTTGAATTTATCTGCATATTATAACCGTATTGAACATTATCCTTATGGGGAATATAGAATAGGCGGAGTTAATAACCGCAGGATTGAAGCTATTTCGTCCATTACCGGAATTCATATTGAAAATAAAACTTTAAAAGAAACAGCAGTATTCACATATGGAACAGATTTTTATAGCCGTAATTGGTACGGAGATATTTTTGACAGAACAACCGGTGTAATAGTCAATCATGAATTGTTTCCGGATGTCAATGAATTGAATTTTGGATTATATGCAAAAACTGAAAAAGATATAGGCAAGCTTTCTATTACGGCTGGATTGCGTATGGATATTTTTCATTCTCAAGCAGAAGAGAACTTAAAATTCAGTAAAACAATTACGGATACAAATTCCCAAACAGATTTCCTTCCAAGCGCAAATATATTTTTAAAATATTTCTTAACAGATGACAGCAATATTTTTGGAGGATTAGGATTAACTGGGCGTACACCTACAACTGTTGAACGATATGTTCAGGAAAGCAATACATATTATGGTAATCCTGATCTTAAACCTTCTTATAACTTTGAAACGGATCTTGGTTTTGAAACTAAGATTGTTGAATCTCTTAAAATTAAGACTAAGGGTTTTTTTAGTTATCTTCCTGATTATATTTACCAACAATACAACGGAGGCGTAAGAACATATACAAACATAGATGCCTATATCTTTGGAGGAGATATGACTGCATCTTATGATTTATCGAAATATTTTATGCTTGAGTTTGGATTAGCATATCAGCGTGGGCAAAAACTCACTTATCCAAAAGGAAATAATGATAATAATTTAGCTGAAATATGTCCTCTTAAGAATAAACTTGCATTGAGTTATGACAAAAATGGTTTTTTTGCAATTTATGAATGGCTGCACTCTTTGGACAGCAAAGATATTGATCGTGATGCGGGAGAAACAACTCTTAAAGGATGGGATGTTTTTAATTTGAGATTGGGGTATCAATTTAAAGAAAAGGAAGGTAAAAAATCTATTTTGGATGGATTAAGTCTTAATTTTGGAATAGATAACATATTAGACAAAGAATATACAATGGCAAACTCTTACGAATACGATCCGACCGATACAAGCGGAACAAATGTTAAAATCGTAAACGAACCTGGAAGATTTATTTATGGAAGTTTGTCATATCAATTTTAATATATATAATGAATTTTTGGATGGAATAATTTTTTAATTACAGTGTTTTTTTCTGTAGGAATATAAAATTCAAAAAAAAGTAGATATTATTTTAAAGAATGTTTTGTTTACTAAAAAAAGGCTTCGTTATATATGCAAAAATGTCGAATAATAAATGTAATAAATAATTTTTATGTTTGTGTAGTTATTTCTTTTTTTATACATATTTGTATTGTTTCTTTTATTGTTTTTTATTTTTCTTCAGGTGAAAAAAATAAATATTTTGAAGTTGTTTTTGAAGATGAAAAAAAAATATTTACAAAAGATAAGCCAAATCAGGTAAAACGGGAAAAAATTTCTTGCGGAATAAAACAAAAAAATACTGATAAAAATATTATTAGCGAATCTTTCAATAAAATATCAGAAACTTATGATGAAAATGATAAAAATAATACTAATAAATTGAGTACGATGTCATCAGAATCTTTTATTGAAGATGAATCACAAAATACTCTTGTTTGTTATCAAAAAAACATTAAACAAAAGATTCAGCGAGAAAAAAAATATCCGCGACTGGCTTTACGTCTTGGACATGAGGGTAAAGCCAGAGTCTCTTTTTTTGTTTTATCTTCAGGAGAAATAACGGATTTAAAATTAATAAATTCATCGGGTTTTAAAGAGTTAGATGCAGAAGCACTGGATGCAGTAAGACATGCAAGTCCTTTTTCGGTGTTTCCTGAAGGAATAAAAAATGAAAAAATTGGTATAGAAATTGATGTTCTTTTTTTTATTATAAAGAATAATAAATAGATATTTTATCGTTGATAAAATTTGTTAAAATAACACTGTCAGCAGTTATTAAAAGTAAAAAAAGAATTTTTATGCCGCATATGTATTTTCAGCATTTTTAGATCGGACATAATTGTAAATTTTACAGCAAAATCTTTAAAAAGTTCATCAAAAATATTTGGTTTTGATAACGATGTTCAACTTACAGATAAAGCAAAACTTGTTGTCAGATTATGGAATATATTTATTCTTATTCTGGTAACATTTTTTTTGTTTACAGGAAAAATTTGAAGAATTATATTACCGGCTTGATGTTTGATTTGGCTTTTACAGCGTAAAAACTGCCGGCAAAAAACGGCAGTGCAACCAATAAATAAATTGCGTAATTCAAACCTACATGTTCTGCTAAAAGTCCGATTATACTTACGCCGATTCCACCAATTCCTATTCCGAATCCAAGCATTAAACCTGATGCCATTGCCTGACTTTTAGTTAAAATTTCCTGAGCGCTGACAACTGTAACGGAAAATGATGCCAAAAGCGCCATTCCTGCCAAAGCCAAAAATAAAGTACTCAATATTCCGCCTGTTAATAAAAATCCGCAGAAAAACGGCGTAGCCAGCATTAAAGAATAAGCAATAATTGGTTTACGCCCGAACTTATCCGATAATGAACCGCCTATAAGTCCGCCGATAGCACCGCTGAATAACATTATAAAAAGCAGGTGGCTGCTGACTGTAATAGAAATATCTTTGCCTTTTAAATATAATGGCAGAAAAGAAATTAATCCGAAAAAAGCCAGAGAACGCAACGATACCGTTATAACGATTTTTGTTAAACTTTTCCAATTTTGTTTTAAAGCTTCCAGTGTTGAATGATCTATAACCTGTTTTTTTGCTTCCATTTTAGGAGAAGTTATCCATAACAAAATACCTACTAACAGTGCCGGAATTATAAATAACGGAGTTGCTTTTAATCCGTATGTTTTTACAAACGGAACTATGATTAACGGTGTGAATGCCAAACCTATGTTTCCTGCTGTGACAAAGATAGACTGATACAAACCTTTTTTATTTCCGCTTATTGATGTAACCATTGCTGATGCCTGAGGATGAAAAGCTGCTGTCCCGAAGCCTGCCAGAGTAACTGTTATAAACAGTAATGTGTAATTACCGATTAATCCGATTAAACTTAGCAGTGTTCCCATCCAGATTGTTCCTACATATACCATCCATCGTTTGTTCTTTTTATCAACTAAATAAGCAAAAAACGGCTGTAGAATGGAAGAGCTGATTGTAAAAGCGGAAATTAAAACGGCGCTCTTGCTTATGCTAAACCCTGCTGCGACAAAAAACGGAAGCAATGTCTGGAGATAATTTGTATACCAGTCATTTAATCCGTGCGCAAGCGATAATGAAAATAATTTTAAGCCTTTTGATTTTTGTTTTGCATTTGTTTGCGGCTGTATTTCTTTAACTGAATCAAATCCTGTCGTACTCATAATAAAATCCTTTTTATACCATAGAAGTCTTATTTCTTATTAAGAAATAATAATAATTTTTTTTTCAATATTTATCAATACCAAAGTCTGTAAATAAATATTAATTAAATGGATTTAATCAAAACGGTTTTGCTGTTTCCGTTAAGAGAACTGAATTTTTCAAAACAGATTTTATGATGGAAAGATAATATCGTATTTCAAAAAATTATTTTTAAAAAACAAAAAGTATTGACAAATATATTTAATAAGTTTATAATTCTTACACAAATGTGTAAGAATTACGGGGGATTACATGGCAAGGATCGGTTCACATGCGGAAAGAAAAATGCTTAAAGCAGCTATAGAGCTTGCCCACAAAAAAGGGTTGTCAGGTTTTTCTGTAAGGGAACTCTGCGCCAGAGCAAAAGTCAATTCCGGAATGTTCAATTATTGTTTTAAAAGAAAAGAAATTTTAACGGAAAGCGTCTTAAAGGCTATTTACGGCGAAATGATAAAACGCATTGAGTTAAATATTTCTTCTTCAAAAACTCCGAAAGAAAATATAACTGAAATTTTAACGGCGTTAAGCGCTTTTCTTCAAAATAACAGAAAAATAATTTCTGCTTTTGCAGGGGATGTCTTAAGCTTAAAGATATCGGATAAAAAAATATTCGGTAACTTTACCACGCACATAAAACTCTTGTCTGAGGAACTGTCAAGAGCGAAAAAAGAGAAAATGCTTGCAACAGATTCCATAACGAATGCTTTACTTATTTTAGTTGCTCCTTTTGTTATCCCTCAGGTCATACAGGGATATATGGAAAGAACAAGTCATAATAAATCAATACATATATATGACTTTAATTCGGACGAATTTGACAAAACTATAGATGAAAGAATTAAAATTATTGTAAATGCAGTATTTAAAGAGGGAGTAAAATGAAAAAACTTTTGTTGCTGTTGCTTTGCTTGTTTTGTTCATCGGAACTTTTTGCTTCAAATATCATAAAGCTTTCGCTTGAAACTGTCGAAAAACAGGCGATTGAATATTCGCCTAAAATAAAGCAGGCACAGTCTGTTGCCGAAGCGCAGCAGTCCATTTATGAAAGCGTTGATTCTTATCTTTATCCGTCGATTACTTTTGACGCAAAAGGCGGTTGGGTGTCGAAAGTGCCTGAAATGAAATTAGGATACAATTCTTTAAAGTTCGGAGACAACTGGTCATATTCGCTCGGACCTACGCTTTCGTATACTGTTTTTGACAACGGAAAAAGGAATGATAAAGTAAAAAGCGAAACATCTGTTTATCTTGCAAAAAAACATGAGATTGAAGCTGTCAAAAAGCAGGTTTTGCTTGAAACGCGCAAGGCGTATTTTAAAATACAAAGAGACCTTGAAAGAATATATTTTCTTTTTGAATATATGAAACTTACGCAAAAGCAGTTTAAAGATATAAATTCTTCTTTTAAAATAGGCAGTAAAAGCAGACTTGATGTTATTATGGCTGAAAAGCAGTTTCTTAAATCAAAAATTGAAATCAGTGCGGCAAGAGCGGCGCTTTCGCAGGATCTATCTGAACTTTTTAAAATAACAGGTACAGATTTTTCAATAAATGCGGATTATCCTTCCGATTACAGAATTTCATCTGAAGAACTTGACGGGGCTGTCAGTTCGGTAATTGAAGTTGATTCGCCTGATGCAAGTTTAGAAAAATTTAGTCCTTTTGAAAGTTTTAATTTTGACAGTATGCAGGATAAACTTCTTTCTTATGACGAAACTGTAAAAGCTTATGATTATATGAGCAGTTCTTACAAGTCAGAATTGTATCCGAAGATTAACCTGTCGGCAGGAACATATTTTGAATATCCTAACGGTCCTATTATTGAAAGTATTTCGCAGACAAGAACAAATGCTGTGATGATTATGCCGTTGTTTGAAAAATCCAGAACTAAAAAACAGGCTGAATCACAAAAAAATCTTTCAAATTCGGTAATGTTTCAAAAACAGGATATGATTGAAAATCTTAAAAGTATTTTTGATTTTTCAAAAAGAAGACTTTATTCTTTGAAAATAGAAAACGGGCTTGTTGAGAAAATGATAGAAGATTCAAAAACAGCGGTAAACCTTACTTATGACGCATATAAAGCAGGCACGGTGACATTTTTAGAAGTTCAGAATGCAAACATAGATTTGCTTTCTGCTCAAACGGAACTTGCAAATTTAAAAATAGAAAAACTTAATTGTCTTGCAGTAATGGACAATCTGGGGAAATGAGGATTATATGAAAAAACAAAAGATTATTTTTGCGGTATTGCTTTTAGCGGCGGTACTTATGGTTGTTCTTATTTTTTTAAGAAGAGAACATTTTGCTTACAGCGGAGTGATTGAAGCCGTTGAAGTCGATGTCTCTTCAAGACTGGGCGATATTATTTTAAAGCTTAACGCCGATGAAGGAAGCTCCGTTCAAAAAGACCAGCTTTTGGCGGTTCTTGAAAATAAAGAGACAAATCTTGCGTATGAAATAAGTCTTAAAGAATATAAACGCGCCGAGCAGTTGCTTAAAACTTCCGCAGGCTCTCAGGAAAATTACGATTTAAAGAAAAACCGTTATCAGCAGGCTTTGATAAAAAAACAATGGGGCGAAATAACAAGCCCGATAGACGGCAAAGTTTTATACAAATATTATGAAGAGGGAGAATTTGTTCCTGCAGGAAGAAAAATATTTACTGTTGCTGATTTAAGGAAAGTAAACGCATGGGTATATGTAGAGCATGACAAACTTGCAGAAATATCAGTTGGTCAGGAAGTAATCGGTTATTTGCCTGAAGCCGAAAAAACTTTCAAAGGGAAAGTAACGGTAATAAACGACGAAGCCGAATTTACTCCTAAAAATGTACAGACGAAACAGGAAAGAACAAGGCTTGTGTACGGCGTAAAAGTTTCTTTTGACAATGATGAAAATTTTACTCTTAAACCAGGTATGACTGTGGAAGCTGATTTCGGCAAAAAATAATTGAATAAAACGGAGTCAGAATGCCTGCTTTAGAAGTATCATTCAATAATGTAAGTAAAAAAATGGCTGACGCTCAGGCTTTAAAAAGCATATCTGCCGTAATCAAAAGCGGACAGGTAAACGGAATAATCGGTCCTAACGGAGCCGGGAAAACGACTTTTATAAGGCTTGCCGCAATGCTTCTTTCATGCGACGGCGGAAATATTTCTTACTTTGAAAACGGAATTGAAAAAGAACAAAAAGAAGTTAAAACTGATACAGGTTATTTTCCTCAGGAACCGAGTTTGTATGCGGATTTAAGCTGTCTTGAAAATATGGAATTTTTTCGTGATTTATACGGACTTACACATAAAGAATTTAAAAACAGAAGCAGTGAACTTTTTAACGCTACCGATATGGCAGCGTTTAAAGACAGGCCGGCAGGCAAGCTCTCAGGCGGAATGTATAAAAAGCTCGGTCTTATGTGCGTGCTGTTAAACCGCCCTAAACTGCTTCTTTTGGATGAACCTACGGTCGGAGTAGACCCTTTAAGCAGACAGGAACTGTGGACTTTGATAAACAGGTTTGCGGGCGTTGATATGACTGTCGTTATTACGACATCATATATGGAAGAAGCTTTAAGATGTTTGCATGTTATAGTTCTTGACGAAGGGAAATTAATAATACAGGAAAATCCTCAGGAAATAGTAAAGAGATTTAATTTGAAAAATTTCTCTGATATTTTCTTATTAAAAAACAATGAATAACATAATAGATGTGAAAAATTTAAGCGTTTTATTCGGAGATTTTAAAGCTGTAAACGATATTTCTTTTGATGTAAAAAAAGGGGAAATATTCGGGTTTTTAGGTGCAAACGGAGCCGGAAAAACAACTACTATAAGAGTACTATGCGGAATAATAAAACCTGCCGGCGGGAAAGTTTTTCTTGAGGAAGAAGATGTCTCAAAATCAATAGGAATACTGAAAAACAAAATAGGATATATGTCTCAAAAATCGACTTTATACAAAGATCTTACAATCGCCGAGAACATAACTTTTTCAGGCAGGCTTTACAATATGTCTGACGATAAAATAGAAAAAAGACAAAAAGAACTTTTTGATTTTATAGGCTTAAAAGAAAATCTTTCAAAAATAACAGGTTCTCTTCCTCTCGGGATAAAACAGATGGTCGCTCTTTGCGCAACGGTGCTTCATGACCCTGAAATTATATTTCTTGACGAGCCTACCGCAGGCGTTGACCCTAAAACAAGAGAAAAATTCTGGGAACTGATAAAAAATATGGCAAAACTCGGCAAAACAATCTTTGTTACTACTCATTATATGGACGAAGCTTCATTCTGCCAAAGAATAGTTCTTATGGATAAAGGACATATTGTTGATTTTGATTCTCCTGATAATCTGAAAAACAAATATTTTATACAAAAACCTGTTGAAATCAAATTTAAAGACAAAACTCTCCAAAATGAAATAACGGCTGAATTTGAAAAACAAAATGCAGGATACGGATATATCTTCGGAGATACTTTAAGGTTTTTTATAAATGATAAAACAGGTTTTGAAAAAGTTATTTTTAAATACAGAAATAATATAAACGAAAAAGAAAGCGAAGCTACGCTGGAAGATGTTTTTCTTAAAGCTCTTAAAACGGAGAATAAAAAGTGAAACTGTTTATAAGACGCATTTTATCAATATCAATGAAAGAATATAAACATATATTAAGAGACCCTTTTACTTTTATCGCCGCTGTAGGCATTCCTGTTTTTTTTGTCGTGTTTTTCGGATTTATAATAGATTTGGATTATAAAGGAGTAAGCGTAAATGTAAGAGACAATGACCAGACTGAATCTTCAAGACGCTTTCTTCAGATGACGGGTTCAAGCGGTTATTTTAATTTAATTCCGGTTCACCAGCAGTCGCAAGCCGATAAAAAACTGAACGAAAACGATATGTCGAGCATAATGATTATACCTAAAGGATTCGGCAAAGAGATAAAAAACGGCTCAGGAGAAGCTACGATTCAGCTTATAATAGACGGAACAGATAATGCAAAAGCCGGCATAATAAACAGTTATATAAGCCTTGTCGCAGATAAAGCTTCAAGTGTTTTTTCAAAAAATGACGATAATTTTCAAAAGCCGTATTTTAATGTAAAAACACGATTTCTTTTTAATCCGGAACTTAACAGCCGCTGGTTTATAGTGCCGGGGCTTGGAACTGTTATAATAGGTCTTATAGCCATATTGCTTACGGCTCTTACCGTAGCAAAAGAATGGGAAAACGGTTCAATGGAACTGCTTCTTGCAACTCCTGTGTCTGCTGCTGAGATAGTTTTAGGCAAATTGATTCCTTATTTTGTGCTGGCTTTTTTCGACATACTGCTTATTTTTATATTTTCGATATTAGTTTTTGATATTCCTTTCAGAGGAAGTTTTATATTTTATATTTTGTCATCCGTAATTTACATTGCGGGGGCTCTTGCACTCGGGCTTTTGATTTCAGTAATTACAAGAAAACAGGAACAGGCTACGCAGATAGCGTTTGCCGTAGGGGTTCTTCCTTCTTTTATCCTTTCAGGTTTTATTTTTCCTATAGAAAATATGCCGTTGTTTTTCAGAATATTAACGGCAATTTTCCCGCAGAGATGGTTTATGCAGATAAGCAGAAGCGTATTTTTAAGCGATTCGGGTTTTGCCGAGCTCATGATTCCGTTTTTTTTCATAACTTGTTTTGCGGCGGTAATGATATTTGTTTCAATTAAAAAATTTAAAAAAGATTTGGAAGTGACACAATGAGATTTACAGTTTTAAAAGGTTATTTTATTAAAGAATTTATACAGGTTTTGCGCGATAAAAAAATGATCGCCATGATATTCTTTATCCCTATTATGCAGATGACAATGTTCGGACTTGCTCATACAAGCGAAGTAAAAAATATAGAGCTTGCAATAATGGCAAAACCCGGTAAAATAACAAGAGAACTTACAGCCAGAAGCATTGCAGGAGGATGGTTTAAAAAAATAACCAATATTGACATCTATAAGGAGTCAGACCCTGTATTGCTGATACAAAAACATAAAGCAGAAGCCGTTTTAGTCGCTCCGAAAGAAGGTTTTGAGTATGCTTTTGAAAGAGGCAACAAAGAGATACAGCTTCTTGTTGACGCCACAAACGCCCAGCGAGCCCAGCAGATATCTGTTTATGTAAAACACCTCCTTTTACAGACTGCAAGAGATAAGTACGGAAAAGATAATTTTAATAATGTTATAAGTATAAAAACGCGTCTTTTATTTAACCATTATATGAATACCGCCGATTTTATGATACCGGCTCTGATGATAATGTCAAGTTTTATGGTTTTAATGCTTGTAAGTTCCATGAGCATGACAAAAGAAATAGAAACAGGCACTCTTGAAAAGCTTATAGTTTCGCCTTCATACACTTATGAAATACTTTTAGGAAAAATAATTCCTTATTTTGTCATAGGACTTTTGCTTATGGCTTTTATGCTTATTACGGGTATCGGAGGTTTCGGGCTTTCTTTCAGAGGAACAATCTGGCAGCTTTTTGTAACGGCTGTTCTTTTTATAGCTTCGGCTCTTTCATGCGCAACTTTAATTTCAACTTTTGCAAAAACGCAGCAACAGGCAATGATGGGCAGCATACTGTTAATTCTGCCGTCAATATTGCTTTCGGGAATATTATTTCCTGTCGAAAATATTCCTTCGTCAATAAGATGGATATGTTATTTTAATCCCGTTATATATTCCGTTACTAATTTCAGAAATATCATATTAAAAGGCGGAGATTATCTTTTGTTCTGGCAAAACTGCGCCGCCCTTCTCTTAATGTGCATAATATTATCTGCCGCCGCCTACAAACACTTCAAATCCAAGTTTATTACTTATCAATTGTAAAATTTGAAGAATCTACTATAATAATTTTATCATCTACAATATAAGAGCTATATCCATTTAATTCAAGTTTTTTTTGTCTATCCAAACTCTTATTAACAGTTGTAACTGCCAAAGCTAATGCTTTATTTATTATCTTTAAAATTATTTTTTGTATTTGTTGTATGAATCCCTCATCTAAATCAGTTATTGTACCTTTTATAACAAGTATACGATTTTGTGGTGCTTCATCCAATGCAGATCTATTCATCTTATTTATTGTACTAAAAATCTTAATTGGATTATCAATAATGTCTTTTTGGGTATAGTATTTAAAAAAGGCATAGGCATGAATTTCGGCATATTGATGAGCATTATTAAATATTGTTATTAAAATATATAAATTTCCTGGATAACCCATTTCTAAAGAACCACTAAATTCATATAGATAATTCTTTGTTATATTCTCTGTACTATTTTTATCTCCCCAAAAATGAAATGCATTTGATTCATAAAAATCACTACACATTTTTTGTTCTTTTAAAATATTATTAATATCATTTAATATTTTACTTATGGTATTTTCTATATTTGCATTAAATTTATCTCTATTTGCTATTAACTCTTGTTTTGTTCTTTTAAGAGCTAATATTTCATCAACTTTTGGTTTATGTATAGTTCTAATTTTTTGAATATCATTAATTGTTTGTTCAATACTATCGTCATGAATATTTTTTATAGATAGTACTGCATTAATTTCTTGTTTTGTAACTAAACTTAATCTTTGTTTCCAATCTTTCGTTAACATATCTCCTATTAATTTTATTAATTTATAATTATATTGTTGATTTGAAACCTTAGGGATATCATCTTTAATTGCAATAACTAACTTCGTATATGGTGTCATATCATGAAATATTTCCTTTTTCATAATAAGATTATATAAGGTTGCACCTATTTGGTAGATATTTATTGCTCTCCATCCATTTTCAGAATCTTCTTCATTTCTATATAACAATTCTGGAGGAGCATATCTTAGAGTTGCCACAAATTCTTTTTCTTCTTCAGTATCGGTGAATGATTGTGCTCCTATAAATTTCAATACTCCTAAATCCATTAAAACAATCTTCCCATTTTTATCAATCATTATATTTTCAGGTTTAATATCTCTGTGAACAACTTTTTTTTCAAGTATAAGTTGTTCTGTTGTTTCTATTAAACTCTGAAATACTTTTAATAAAAAACCTTGATCACAAATATTATCAGAACATATATATTGTTTTAAATTCATGCCGTCAATAAATTCCATAGCAATATAATAATACTTCTTACTATCTATTTCTACATAATCTCCTTCGTAAATTTTCACTAAATTTAATATATTGTGATTTTTTAATGCAATTTCATTTTGAATTCTTTTAATTTCTATTTCATGTCCAAACTTTTCAGTTATTTCATCGTCAAAAATTTTTAATGCAACCACGAAATCATTTTTTTCTGCTTTAAAAACTGCTGCTGATTTACCATTATTTAAGAGTTCCAATATCTTATAACCATTTAAAGTTTGACTTTCTAATTCTTTTTGTAATTTTAAAGCTTTATATGTATTCATTTATCAACTCCATCTCTATTATAATTCTCTTATTGTTCCCATTTAAAAAACTGATTTCATATTACTTTATTAATTGATACAAAAAAGTATCACATAAAAACTGACTAAATGTAAATGCACAATTCACAGCTAATTGAGCATGATGTGATAAAGGTTTAAACTTTTTTGCATGAGCATCACCACTAATGTTTCTTAAATTGGCAATTCCATTATTTATAGAATATAACCCTGATAAAATACTTTTTAATCTCTCATCTAAATCTTTAGATATTGACAATTTAAGAGATGAGGCTATAGCATTATACAGTTTGTTTAAATCCCCTTTATGATTCGGTTCCTGACCAGAATTTAATTTCTTATAAATTTCAACTTGAATCTCTTCTACAAGAGTACGAGCACTTGTAATAGCTCCATCAAAATCATTTGTTTTAATTCGTTGATTTGCCTTATCAATTGCATCTTGTATGTATTGATTAGACAGTACAATATTAGGAACAAGTATCTTTGAGGTTTTAGTATAAATTTTACTTTCAAGATATTGTTTTATTGGTATGAAACTTTCATAGATATATTTTTTTCTTTCTGCATAACTATTAAATTTATATTTTATAAATCCCCAAAAAGCATTTAGTGTATCATAATCACTAACAATTAAAGGAAAATTGTTTTTGAATTTTTCGTCTGTTGAGTTATGAAATTCTGATATTAAAATATTTCGATTATATGAATAATTATATGGATTGCCACCAGTCGCTTTATCAATCAATTGATTTTCTATTGCTTTAACAGTTTGAATTAATAATTCATAATCCATTTGTTTTTTCCTATTACTAGATTTGAGTTCATTATAAAT
>JAQTSO010000132.1 GCA_028711215.1 Endomicrobiaceae bacterium
TTGTGTAGCTACTCTTACCACTTGGGAACAAACAGTTAATAGTTATGTTGCTGAGGCTCCAAAAGTAGAATTAGGAATGTCCAAACAGGAAGTGCTGGATATATTAGGACCGACTCAAGCTCTGTTAAAAAATACAGAATTAAGACACCCCGATAAATATGTTAAAGACGGCGTTAATGTTGAAATTTTATATTTCAGAAGCGGTTGGGTTTCAGACGGACTAGATACCGATGATGAATTTACTCCTTATATTTTCAATAACGGCAAACTTGTTGCTGTAGGTTGGATGAGTATCGGAGGACCAAAAAATACATCTTCCGCCGTCCCAAGAGTAAACGTCCAAAACAAAACTGTCATTTATTAAAAATTTCAGTACCCTACAAAATCAGGAAAAAATTATGACTAAAGCATTGGTAGTTATTGATATACAAAATGATTATTTTGATAATGGAAATTTTCCTCTTTGGAATACCGATAATGTACTTGAAAATATTGAAAATGCTATTCGCAAAGCAAATGATAAAAAAATTCCTGTAATATTGATTCAACATATTGCCAACAGTAAATCCGGTGCACTATTTTTTAATGAAGGGACAAGTGGTGCTGATATTCATCCAAGAATACTTAAAATATCATCACAAGTCCCAATAGTCAGAAAAAATTTTGCTGATAGTTTTTTTAATACTAAACTTGAAGAAACTTTATCAAAATTAAAAGTAACTGAATTATTGATTTGCGGTATGATGACACAAAATTGTGTAACTCATACAGCAATTTCAAAATCTGCAGAAAAATATAAAGTATCAGTGTTAACAGATTGTTGTACAACTGTTAATGAAATAATCCAGAAAATGGCATTAACGGCATTATCTACAAGAATAACATTATCTCTATCAACCGATAATATATTTTAAGAATATCAATAACAATAATTAACATTACTTGTTAACATCTAGCAGGAAAGCATCTGAATATTTTGCACTTCCACTTTATGGCTCTTATAATTTTATCTGCTATCGCCTACAAAAACTTCAAATCCAAGTTTAGTTAAATATCACAAAAAAATGTTACGATTACACAACCATTAAATATGAGATCTTGTTTAAATTGATTTTTTATTTTAATATAATATAAGAGCAATGGACAAAATAAAGTTTTGGTTTTGTGATTTATGGAAGAGTTTTACTAGTGCTGGTTATCAATTTCATGGATATAACTGGATACTTCCAGCTATTTTTCCTTTGGTAGCTTTTTTAATTATAATTTTGTTTTCTAATTCGCATACTAGTTGGTATGAATTTTATATAGTTGGAATAAGTCAATTTATGTATTTTACTGTTTTCACATCTGTACTAAATATGGCAATAATTAATAAAAAAAAACAAGATTCTAGTAATGATTTTTTCACTAGTTTGTTAATTCTGTTAATCGTCATGGTTGCATATATATCTCTTTCTTATAACAAATTTGTATCAACTGAGTCTTATAAATGTGTACATATTGCAGTAATATCATTTTTTACTCTAACCACATTCTTATTATCAATAATGCTATATTCAAAATATTGTGAAAGTTTTAATAATAATAATCCAAGTTCTGAAAAATTTGCCAACGACAAATATTCCCAAGAAAATGATATAGAAGAAGGCATGGAAGAAACAATACATGCAAATAAACCTAGTGGGGATTGATTATGGATGATACTTTATTAATTGAAAATATAATAGAAATTGAGCAACCAATTGGTATCTTTTTAGTAGCTAAAATGAAAGCAAGTGCTTTGTTAGCTATATCGTCAAAAGAGGAACGTTATTATAATAAAGAACTTGAGGAATACATTGGTATACAAAGACCACTAAAACGTGATAAAATAAAAAGTTTACAAAAGTTTATTAATACAAATGATGCAACTTTTCCAAATACAATTATTGGAACTTTAGATACTGACTTTTATAATTACAATAGTACTGAAAAAAAATTAACAATAAAACAAAGTAAAGATGCCTTTAAGATCATAGATGGACAACATAGATTAATGGCATTTGAGGAACAGTCTGTCGCGGCTTCTTTTGATTTATTAGTAGTCTTTTTTTTGGATGTAGACTTAAGTGATCAAGCATATATTTTCTCAATCATCAATACAACTCAATCAAAATTAGACCCGTCTTTAGTTCAAGATTTATCTGAATTATCAGATATAACAACACCAGAAAAAATAGTACATAGCATTGCTAAAATTTTTAATAAAAGAAACGATAGCCCTTGGTATAAAATGATTAAATTACTAGGAAAAAAAGATATATCTTCTAGTAATGCCATAATTTCTCAATATTCATTTAACAGATCTATACTTAACTATATGTATGATAAAAATAATACTGCAGAAATTAGAAATATTCTAAAAGAAAGTAAAAACAAAAGAATTAATTTGAACAAACTAGATATTAACAAAAATAAATTTATTTTTTGGGATTTTTATGTTAATTCAGAAGAAGGCACATTATATCTTATTTTGAATGCGTATTTTGATGCATTAAAAGAAGTTTTTAGCTCTGAATGGTGTAGCCAAGAATCAATATTATGTAAGACTACAGGTTATGATGCTTTTATGAAATTATTTAAAAATTTTTATTTGTTCGCAGATAGAAACATTGTAGATTTAAAAACAAAAGATTTTTATACTAGTGTGTTGTCAAAGAAAATTGTATCAAGTATTGATCTTAAAGACAGTTCATATAGATTAGGTGCCGCTGGTGCAACTAATTTATATACAAAACTATCAGAATTATTCAATAGTAAATAATCAATCATAATTTCTTGAAAACAAATAAATACTCATGTGCTAATAATAAAAAATTGTATTTAATACTGCTTGTTTTCCAATATCCTGTTGCCTTACAATTATGTTGTTCTTTTATGATAATTTCTTTTAATTTAAAACCTGCATTTATGAATATATTCATTACTTCAAAACCTAATGGATACACATGTCCTTTTCTACGAATATCTCCCATAAGTATTGCACAAAATTTATCATTTCTTAATACTCTAAAAGATTCTTTTGCTATCGGTATCATCTGTTCTAAAAACTCTTTTATATCACAATGAGAAATATCTTCTTTTATATTTTCGCTGTATTGGATTATGTTTGTGTAAGGCGGGTGGGTACATATTAAATCAATACTGTTATCTTTGATAAAATCTAAATTTCTTGCATCGCCCTTTTTTACTATAATTTCAGGACAATTTTTTATATTAAAATCACATTTTTCTTTGCATCTTTTTAAAGCTTCCGGATTTACATCAACTCCTATTATATTTCTGTTCAATAATTTTGCTTCAACAAGAGTTGTCCCACCACCTACAAATTGATCTAGTACAAAATCTCCTTCTTTTGAATATCTCATT
>JAQTSO010000037.1 GCA_028711215.1 Endomicrobiaceae bacterium
TTCACGCTTGAATTAAGTAGTTGGTATTCGTCAAACAACAAAGCATTTGCTATATCTGATTTGATAAAGCAGAGCTTATCAATGGGAAAGACTCTTAATCTAAACAAGAACAGCTATTCTTCGTTTGTTAGTAGCGGCGCGTCAACTGCTGTGAAATCGTTTATGGATTCTGCATTAGATATTGCAAAGAACGCTGTGCTTTCTTCTGGTAATCAAGCGATAGAGTTTGGTGATTCTGGATTAAAGTTAAGACAATGGACTGATGATACTCACACTGCAATAGATGACGAGCAAATATGGCTTGTCAATAATATTATCGCGTTCACTGACGATAACTGGTCTACAGCAAAAATGGCAATAGGCAAGATATTTGACGAAAATCTTATATCTGAAGAAAATCCTAATGGTACGGCATATGGTATTGTCGCTCCGTATATTGTCGGAACGCTGCTTGCCGGTAGCAACCTTGTTATTGACACTGAAACAGGCTCATTTAAGGTTGATTCGTCTGGTGTCCATATTGATTCAATGCAGTTTTATATTACTCATGGAGGAACAGAATATTCTACTCTTGAAGATGAGTTAAGCGGGTTAAGTAGTGATACTGCTCAGGTTGCTTCTGATTTAGCGGATGCAGTTACTCAGATAAACGAAGATTTATCAAAAACAGTTACTACATATTATCAGAATACTGAGCCAGAAGAAGCTAATAACGGAGACCTGTGGTTTAACACTGATACAGGAAAGCTTTATCGGTATAATTCAAGCTCTACGACTTGGGATAGTATTGAGGATTCCGGGATTGTAGATGCTATTGGAGCGGCTGCAAACGCTCAAGAAACCGCAGATAAAAAGATTGTCACCTATTATCAAGACTACGCCCCTCATTTTGCGGAGTATGGAGATTTGTGGTTTAACACCGCAACGTCGAATACCGTAACAAGAAAGATTGTTGTTGGAGATAACCTTTCCAACAAACAACTTACATTTGATACGTCCGTTGTTCCGGCTTCTGTTAATACAGAAAAGCTTATTGATATGGATTCAGGTTGGTATATTGGTTCATCAAATTATGGAACTATTTTATATGCCAATTCACCGTCTACGACTGTTTTATATACTGGTTCTGACGGATGGACTAACCCCGTTTATACCTGTAGTTCTAACAGCGGGATTGTTGTCTCTATTATTGATACCAACCCATTTTACTATGCGATAAGATGCACATTCACTAACTCATTTACGCCGAAGAAATTCTATCGGTATAATGGCGTATCGTGGGAAGCTCTTGAAGACGGAGATATAAGCACATTAAAGACTAATGTTGAAACCATCAATACGACTTTATCTCAATATATTATGAATAATGGATATCTTAACGCTTCAAAATTATCTGGCGTTATTAATTCAACCATAGCTACCATGCGAAGTTCAAATGGAAACGTGTTGTTTGATAAAGATGGTATTTGGCTTATGAACCAAACGACAAGAGCTGCTATGACAAAAGCCGTGTGGATGAATGAAAATGGCATAGCGTTTGGTACTGGTATAGCCGGTGCTGATGTTACAGATACATCAAAGTGGACGTGGACAACGGCTATTAACCATGATGGTATTGTTGCCGACGCCCTTGCTGGTAAGACTATTAGCGGAGGATATATTTACGGCGGACATATTGATATAGGAAATGGTAAGTTTACTGTTACAGAACAAGGGTATTTAACCGCCGAGACTGGTATTTTCAAAGGGACGCTCAAAGCTGCCGTATTTCAGGATAGTTCTGGTAATGCTATGACAAATAGCGATTACAAGTTTAAGTCTGACTATCTTGATATGAAAGGCATATCAGTAAAAAATAGCAGTAACGCGACAACATTTAGTGTTGACTCAAATGGTAATGTTAGTGTTAGCGGAAAGATTACTATGGGGTCTGGAAGTTCAATAAACTGGGCGTATATTGATGAAACAGGAAGCGATGCATACGTTATTGCCGCTGGAGCAAGCTCGACAGCAAGCTCGGCGTATAATCGTGCGAGTACAGCTATATCTACAGCAAATAGCGCAGCAAATATTGCAAGTAGTATAGCAGATGGCACATATAGCGGAGGGTCATTTATTAATGGCACAAGTATATATTCTCCAACCATTTATTCAAATGAATTTAATGTTATTCCTCGCACCAGCAGTGGAACATCTGGCTCGTATAATTTGTATGCTTATTATGGCGGGACGCTTTTTAATATGCTTAAAATTTCATATTTTCAAGGTACTGCGCCATATGTAACTTTTGGTAGCCCATGTAGTGCATATTTTAATTGGACTGCTGTTACATCTGTAAGTTCCGCTAACTATGAGTTTACATCGTCATCAAGAGTATATTTTTACGGGTCTGTAGATTTTACTAACGCTACAGTAACAGGGCTTGGTTCTGGTACTGCAAAATTTGGGTAAAGTGTAAGGTGGTGAAATAATGGCTTCTTTTTATGCGACATCAACAACCACATCATCTATAAGTGTTATAGTATCTGGTATGGATAGTTCATTCCCAAGAACAAGATATTTTAGATGGTATAGGAATGGTTCACTTGTAAACACCACAACATCAAGCCCATATGCTTCATCTAAGACATATACATATAGCGGACTAAGCGCTGGAACATCGTATAGCTTGATGGTGAAAATATATGATTCTGATAACGCAACGTTGTTTTCTACACTGTCAACATATGCATCAACAAGCGCGGCATCCCCTGTTATATCATCATTTACTGTTTCTCAAACATCTGTAGGTTCATATACAGCAAGATGCTCTTGGAGCGGGTCAAACATAGCGTATGGCTCGTCTTATACCATAACTGTGTCTGGGTGGGTAAAAGCATCGGGTACTACCTCTGGAAGTGGAAGCGTTAATATAACACTTGACTATTTCCAACAATACACCGCTACGTTGCAAATAACAAGCTCAGGCAGAACGGTATCAAAATCGTATACATTCACAATGACAGCGCCAGTTATTCCGGCGCTGTCTTCTTTTTATGTGTCCCCCGTGTCTGGCTCATTAAATGTAAGTTGTTCTTGGGGAATAACCAACAATAAATCATCCGTTACGACAGAAGTTAGGGCTGATGTATCATCTCCATCTAATTATCAAACAAGCGGATATCGAAAGGGGTATTATTCTTATTCAACAACAAGTTCTACCATAACATTTGATAAGTCTGGCACATTTTATGTTTGGATAAATTTATTTAACAACAGCGAGTATGTCGGAACGATTATCAGGACTGTTACTACAAGCCTTTCTAAACCGTCATTATGGTACTGGACTCAATCGGAGCTAAATGCTTTTGCGAACAAAGGAGACATAACAGCCCTGACAAGAACGAGATGGAACGAATTTCTTTCGCAGATTAATTTAGCAATATCATTTTGTAATTCAGCGAGAGGCAGTGGATTATCAACAATAACCAGCGGTCAAATGATGGGAACTGACAAGATTATGTATGCGACATCGTTTAGTGCTGTATGTCAGAAGCTTAATGCTGTTTGTTCATCATCTAACGTAACTGGGTGCGGTATATCAAGCGTTTCTACTGGCGGAACTATTTATGGGTATTATTTCACGAATTTAAGTGCGGCTCTTAATAGAGCTATTAACACAATGTAATGGAGGAAAGAATATATGGAGAAAAAAGAAGTAATTGGGCGTCTTAGCGCAATGCTTAATGCGCTTAATACAATATCTGTTAGCGGCAAGGCAAATGTGCTTAACCTTGGTGGATGTATAGCCTTGACAGAGGAAATTATTCAGGGGTTAAGCAAAGAAGAAGAAGAGAAGAAAGAAGAACCAAAGGAAGAGGAAAAGTAATCGAGTTTAACAAAGGAGGCGAACACGATGGCATATAACGGACTGAGTTTCGTTTTCGACGGAATACCAAGCGAGGAATATGGACTGGTATTATATGACCTTACATATTCCGTAAGAACCGAAGGTATGTTTGCCTCTCCCGTATCTATTGTAGAGGACAGAACAGCAGCTCGGTATAAACCGTTGTTCTACGGAACAACACAAAACTCACCGCTCGAATTTACAATGACATTTGGAGCGAACCAACAAAGAAGCAATAACTATAAAAGCTATGATAGATACGACCTATCAGTTATCGCGTCATGGCTGACAGGACACAATTCGTATAAATGGCTTGAAATTACACAGCCAGATATGGAAGTTGTCAGGTATAAGTGTATCATCACAAAGTTATCTCATATCGAACTTGATTTATCATCGTGGGCTTTTAGCTGTACGGTGCATTGTGATTCACCATTTGCTTATACTTATCCTGAGACTATAACGTATCTTGTGAATGGTACGGCTGACTTTGTGTTTAGAAATCGAAGCACATATAACGGTTACTATATGCCAAAGCTTGTAATAACACTTGATAGTGGATATAACACGTTCAGTATTATTAATCATTCTGACAATGACAGACTGTTTAAGTTTACAAATGTGCCATCTACACCATTAACTATAACCATTGATAATGAAAATGAGGTTATTACAAATACTGCTGGTCTTAATCTTTACCCATATTTCAACTACAACTTTTTCCGTCTGTTACGTGGAGATAATCAGCTTGAAATATCGGGCAGTGCTTCAGTAAAGATTTATTGTGAGTTCCCGATGAATGTAGGAGGATAAAATGAGTAACGAAAGAGTATTAAAAGGTGAAATATATACGCTTCCAGATATATCATTTGTCGGCGGAGCTACACAGAAGTATAGGTTTTTGTTAAAAGGAGATGACGGGCAACCATTTAGTATTGCTGGTGCTTCTGTTGATTTCTCTATTATTGATTACACAAACAAGAATGGAGAACCTATATTATCAGTTACGCCGGAGATTTTAGCAGATGGAAATGGTGTTGCTTGTATTCTGTACGTGGTGATTGATTCAAGCGATACCAGAGACTTATACGGGAAGTATATATACCAAATAACAATTATTGATGTTTCTCAGGATGTCGGAATACCAAACCAAGGTATTATGACTGTGACAAGAAATATAAACAGGGAGTTTATTGAATAACTCTCAGCAAACCAAGGATTATTTTTATAGAACGAAAGGAGAACGAATATGAACACTACATATTTCAAAAATATGATTATGGGTAACGTGTTCAAGACGCAAACAAGCCCCGGATTACCAAACACCTATTACATAGGATTTAGTTCAACAGCTCCTAATGCTGCCGGTGGTAACGTTACTGAACCGTCATCTGTTGGTACTGCTTATACCAGAGTTCAGCTTTCTTCATTATCAGCGCCTTCGTCTGGTGTTATTAACAATACCAGCGTTATCACATTCCCAGAAAGTACGGCTGACTGGTTCCCGCCAGCTACACCAGCTTCTTATTATGTGATTTTTGACGCTGCTTCTGGTGGAAATCTTCTGATGTATAACCAGCTCACAACGTCGCGTGTTATTGAGATTAATACCATAGCTACGATTAAAGCAAACAGTCTCTACTTACAGCTTACGGATTAATCCTATACCTATAAAGGAGGATGAGTCGCGTGAGGCAAATAGAAATTCAACTTGAAAATCCTGTCAAAGAGTATGAGGTATGTTTACACGGCGAACTCGAAAAGGAAATAACGATATCCGATATTGTTAATGTCGGTGACGTACTTATTTACGACTTGGTTAAACTGTCTGAAATTTATGGTGATGAGCTTTATCCACAGATATTCTATTTACAGACAAGCGCAGGAGTATTGCTTTACGCAGTAGTAGACTTAAACGATAGCCGTTTGGTTTTTGATTTGTCATCGTCAGAAATAACCACATTAAATACAACAAGTCTTGATTTATCCGCCTCAGAATTGAATATGGTGCTTGAACAGATAATTGAAGACCCACATATTAATTCCGTTGTTGATGCTCAGGATAATGTATTCCATTTATCTTCAAACGTAAGCTTTGTTTTTGCGTCTATAATTTCCCCTGATATAAGTTTACTTAATTTGGGGACAAATGTAACGGAAGATACTTCTTTAACTGTTTATATGTTGTTTTTAGATTGTGGAGTGGTTAGATACGACCAATATCTGTTGTCAGAGATGGACAACGAATTACTTTCGTCTCTTGACAGCAGATATGAGTCTATGTCGCTAAAGAACAATGTATTAAGTACGTATCATACAAATTATATTGCTACTCAGGATAATGATATTGTATTGGATAGCGATATAGACAGCGTTGATATAACAACGCTAATAAAAGATGACAGTACGTTTAATTTATCATTGGAAGATATAATACCATTTGTTTATGAAGCAATATTTAAGCTAAAACAGCAGATTTCACATCTTACAATATCTGCCGGACTAACAACAGCCCCCGTTATAGATATGGAAGAACACATTTCCCATCTGCAAACTGGACTTGAATATAGAACAAACTTATACGAGGTCGATTACCAAACAATAGGGGCGTTAGACGGCTCTTTACTTTGTAATATTGACGGAGATTTAGGTGTGTTGCGTCTTACTGTTTATGCAGAGGTTGGCAATGACATTTCGATAGACACAGAATGTACTATTACTCTATACAACGGGTTTTCGTATTACGACGATATGTTGTTAAGCGAATTGGATGACCAATACCTATATGTTTTGGAAGCAGAAAAATAACTAAAATAACAAGGAGGAAATTAATATGAGTCAAACTCCACATCTCGGTCTTGAATTAACGGCTGAGAACGATAATACCACCATTTTTAAGAACTGGCGTATCAGCATGAATGGTGAGTCAAACTCTAATATGACAAAGATTGACGAGGCTTATGGTGAAATGGACGAGCATTGCGATGAAATGCAATCAAAGCTCGATACCGTTTCTCAGAAAGTTTTTGGTGAATCACCTATGACATGGGCTGACGTTCAGACTATTGTTCGTAATGGTGCAGCGCCACAATACTTTGATATCGGAGACCAAATTAGTTGCTACAGAGCAACTTCCGCCGCCGCCGTGGTTACTGGAACTGGTATCACTGCGGCTACAGTTGATGTCAATACTTTTGTTAACGCTATGAATAAGTCAGACCCGGTTTCATACGAGCTGTCTTTTGATGGTACTAACTGGAAGTACAATGGCGATACTGTTACTCTTGCTAATTATGGAATTACACCAACCGGCACTGCAGTTAGCGGTGATAAAATTACTGTTACTGTTACGGCAACAGAAATCACATGGGATGTTGTAAGCTTCAATAATTCTGTGCTTCGTGCATGGACTTTTAATGGAGATACTTATTACACTCATTTTGAGACACCTGTTGCGAATGACTTAGTTTATGCGTATACAAATAACGCTTTTGTGCTTTATGGTATCGTAACTACTGTCGGAACAACAATTACCATTACCCCATTCGGCGGAAGTGCTACAGCCGGTTATGCACGTAATTCGGAGGCTGATACCGCCGATGGTACTCACGGATATAGCATGGAACTTCAGACCCACGACTGTATCAACTATGGTACAACACAATTTGACAACTCTGAGGCAAACTATCATATCACTACTCAGATAGCAAGCGGAACTGTTTGTAAAATCGCTTTAAGATGGTATGCTGATAGTACCACTCAAAACGGCGTGTTCTATTTCACTGCTCCTGCCGACCTTGTTGTAGGGGGTCAGTTTAGATACACTGGCGGTGCTAATATGACATACTACGAATCTGCGTCTGCTGCTTCTGGTACAACTATCGCATTAACGGATGTTGACCCCGGCGAGTCTACTGATATTGCAACATCTCTGAGCCACAAAAACCACGAACTTCGTGTTTCATACGGTTCAAATAACTGGTATGAAAGCTCTGAACGTCAATGGCTGAATAGTGACGAAGCTGGTAATAGTTGGTGGGAACCCACAAATGACTTTGACCGTCCTGCTACAAACGTTGCGTCTGCCGGTTTTATTTATGGTCTTGACCCTGAGTTTGTTGATGTTGTTACGGCTGCTGTTCGTCCTTCCAACCTGAATAGCGTTACAATCACAGACGATTCAACGAATTACTATGATGAAGACGATAGTGGCGTCACTGCCGCTGCCACTCGTATTGGCGTAAGGGCTACTCTCGATAAGTTTACCCTCCCATCATTCACAGAATATTATATGGGTACGAGGTCTGCTGTAATCGCTGGTACAGCTAAGGATATTCGTTTAGGCGCTCCGTTTGAGTATTACAGCCGTATGAATCCGTCTCCAACCACAAGCGCACTTGCCGGTCGTATTAAGTATTACACAGGTACTGCCCGTTACTGGTTTGGCCGTTCAGCGATTCCGTCCTACACGTACTTTGTGTACATTGTCTTCACGGACGGTAGCGGCAACCACTACGGCGGTGCCTACGGTGCCTTCGGGTGTGCGCCCGCTTGCGCTATAATCTAAAAAATCTGCTAATCGCGCCCCTTTCTGGGGCGCGTTTTCTCATAGGGAGGTGCGAATTTGTCAGTACCCAAAACAAAACGAGGGAAATCAAAACTGGAAGTAATTACTAAGTCGCGTCAGCTTGCGTCGTATACCCTAAAAATCACGCAAAACGAGAATAATTTCCCGAAGCGTTATCGTTCATTTATCAGAGATGAAATATGTGAAGTCGCTGTTAATATTAGCGCTCGTATATACGAAGCTAATTCTATCAGAGTGGTAACTGTGAACGATTATACCGAGCGACGTGCATTACAGAAAGAGGCGTTACGCCTTACATATCGGCTACTCAATAATATTGCTATATGGCACGGGATGCATCATGTTGACAATAATCGCATTACATTTTGGTCTGAGTCCATTATGGGCGTTCAGTCCCTTATTCGGTCTTGGAGAGATGCAGACTCGAAAAGATATCAAGCTTCTTTAGCGTCTGGTTCTTTTAAGCAAGCAGACGATGAAGATATATAAACTTTGGGTTATTAATTGAAAAAGCCCGTAACTGGTTTGGCCGTTCAGCGAATCCGTCCAACACGAACAATGTGAACATTGTCAACACGGACGGTAGCAACAACAACAACAATGCCAACAATGCCAACGGGTGTGCGCCCGATTGTGTGAATCGCCAGACGTAAAGTAAGCGTTTGAAAGAACGACGGAAATGAGAGCAACACACACAAGGAATTATTAACCCGTCCTTCTCTGAAAAAATAGGAGGCGAACAAAATTCGAGATACTTCGTTTAAGATTCGAGATACTTCGATAAGAGCGCCGATGCCGTCTACTTGTGATAAGCAAGTAGGTACGGCTACCAACGGCGACCAAGCATCCTTTGTGATGCCAAAGGATATAATTTGCAGTTTTGATTCTCTTTATAAAGCAGCGTTAAAATGCAAGAACAATGTTATGTGGAAAGACAGTACAGCCGGATTCATGTCTAATTACGTTACTAATATAGCAAAACTTCGTAACGGTTTGCTATGTGGTTCGTACAGACTTGACGGTTATACTGTCTTCTTTGTTTATGAACCAAAAATGCGTCAAATAGTCAGCACCAGAATAAAAGACCGCGTATTTCAAAGAAGTATGTGCGATAACTACTTATATGACGAAATGACAAAGCATTTTATTCATGACAACTGTGCCTGTCAGGTTGATAAAGGTACTGATACTGCTATTGGTAGATTAAAATGCCATCTTCAACGGTTTTATTGCAAAAACAACACAAATGGCTGGGTTCTAAAGTGTGATATCAAAGATTTCTTTGGACAGACATCTCATAAGGTGGCTTTGGATGCAGTTAAAAAGCGTGTTGGAGACGAATGGGTTACATTACAAGTTGAAACTATAATAAACAGCTTTATACAAGGCGCTGATAAAAGCAAAGGTATGGGTCTTGGAAGTGAAGTTACTCAGCTTGTGCAATTAGCCGTTTTAGATGACCTTGACCACTTTATCAAAGAAAAGCTACATATCAAATACTATATCAGATATATGGATGATTTTATTCTTATTCACGATGATAAGGAGTATTTGAAGTATTGTAAAGACCAGATATCTGAGCATATACAAAACATTGGATTGCGTTTTAGCGATAAGAAAACGAAAATATTTCCTGTAACTCAACGTATTAGATTCCTCGGATTTTCATTTGAGCTTACTTCTTCTGGCAAAGTGGTTCAACGTATATTGCCAGAAAACATCAACAATGAGCGAAGAAAACTAAGATTGCTTGTAGGTCGTGCCGCTAAGGGATTTATGACTAAACAAGATGTTGACGCCTGTTACGAAGGCTGGAAAGCTCATGCAAAACGTGGTAATAACCACAACGAGATTCTTAAAATGGATGCGTACTATAAATCATTATGGGAGGTTTATTACAATGCTAAAGTACAAAAACATCAAAGAACAGCTTGAAGAAGAGCGTCGTAAGAATGCTGCTTTACAAGCTAAGTTAATTAGAAAGACTTCTGATATTGACTATATCGCTATGATGTGTGATGTAGAATTAGAAGTTTCTGACGAAGAGACAGATAACGCAGAAGATATGGAGGTGTAATCTATGGAACACAGTGCAAAATTTGATAAGGTCAAAGGCTACTATGACCGTGGTTTATGGAACAAAGCGAGGGTAGCAAATGCGGTTGTTAAGGAGTGGATTACTCCGGCTGAATATGAGGAAATCACTGGAGAGCCTTATACCGCTTAATAACTTATAAGGAGGAATTATTATGGCAGTTGGAACACTCGGTAGCTTCAACGGAACCGTGACTCCTAATGTAAATATGCTTAATACTTTCAAGGCAAACGAGCTTGTTATTAACCCAAACTCAACCTTAAAGTACGGCAATATGGTTATTAAGAAAATCGGTATTTCCGCTCCAGAAGCTACGACCATAGAAATTAACGGTAGAGAAATATTCTTACCAACAGGGTTATTTGAGCTTGGCTATGGTCAAGTTGATATTTATAGCTTAGAATTTAGCTCTGCCGTGCCAGTACAAATTTACTATTTATATTAAGGGGGTGTAATAATGGACGATATGGCTTTATATAGACAGCGTATTAATGGGAATCTGTCTTCATGCACAACTGTTTATGGTACACCCGTTTATATTAGCTCGTTAAACTCTGGACTTTATATTATTATTGGTACATGGAGTATAATCGAGGGCGATGTTGAGAGGTCGGTTAGTACAGGAGATTTATTCTTTGTACTTAATGACGCAGTAAAATACCGTGTGATGCGTGTCTATTCAGAGGGTCTTGAGATTTTAGAGTGTCCTGTTGGCGGTGCTGTTTCTGCTATCACGGTTTGTGATATAGCGCCAAAAGATTTTGTTACAAACATTGATAACGCCGCATCAAACCTTGAATTACCATCTGCTCTTGCAGTAAAGACAAAGATTGATGGGCATACCACAACCAATGCTACTGCTGCTACAGGAGTACATGGTTTAAGGGTTGATAACGGAGTGCTTCAGTATCACAACGGAACAACATGGGTAACTATGAGTCTTGACAACTTTATTATTTGATAATGATGTCTAACTTACAAATCATAGAAAAGCTCAGTTTAATAGTCGAAGAGCAGAACAAGATTATTAAAGAGCTTTCTATTAAACTTGCTGAACTCAATGCAATAAGCGAATATAAAGAGCGCATAGAAAAATCACACAAAGATTATATAGACGTTCTTGGTGCAAATGAGTTTTGACCGCCGTTAGTAAATTCTAACGGCGGTTTTGTTTGGAGGTGATGATTGTGGCAAAGAGTAAAAAGAAGACAAGAAGGAAGCGTGTCTTTTCCAAGAAAAACATTGCGAAGTTTTTCAAAAGCTTAAAAGAACGACGTGAAAAAGAATATTCAAAGCGTTTGCTAAACAGAATCATCACGCATTCCATATTGATGTTGTGGGCTACGTATGGTCTTGCTTATTTAGGACGGGAAGAGATTGCAGAAACGCTTTCAAAAACCATTGTCACATCTATCATCGCTATTGTAGTTGGTTATCTGGTAAAATCTGTGTTTGAGAATATAAGCAAGTATACGACAGCTTTTGGCGACAATATTCTTCCAGAAATACCAGAGCCAGACGATGAGATAGAACCAGACCCCGAATACACACAAGACGATGACGAGACAAACATGAATAGGGATTGCTAAGGAGGTTTCACAAATGGCTTTGATTGGAAGCAGCAATGAAGAAAAAATATGGAATTATTTTAAGAGCAAGGGTTTATCAAATGCCGGTGTTGCCGGTTTAATGGGCAATCTGTATGCTGAGTCTGGTTTTAGACCGAACAACTTACAAAATACATATGAAAAGAAGCTCGGTCTATCTGACGATGAATATACTGCCGCTGTTGATAATGGGACTTATACAAACTTTGTCCGCGATAGCGCCGGGTACGGACTCGCGCAATGGACTTATTGGAGCCTAAAACGAGATATGCTTGAATATGTTAAAGGGCGTAATAAGTCTATTGGAGACTTAGAAACACAGGTTGAGTTTTTATATAAAGAGTTGTCTGAAGACTTCAAGAAAGTTATGAGTACGCTGAAATCGACAACCTCTGTTAGAGAGGCGTCGGACAGCGTACTTCTTAATTTTGAGAGACCGGCAGACCAGAGTGTGACAGCACAATTACGCAGAGCAAGTTATGGGCAGCAGGTTTTTGATAAATACGCTAAAGAAAAAACGGAGGAAAAAGAAATGCCAGTTGATGTTAAAAAAGATAATACACCCGCTGCATGGGCTAAGGATGCAGTTGAGTGGGCTGTTGAAAACAAACTTTTGTTTGGTGATGAGAATGGTAACTATAAATTAGGTGACGCCTGTACTCGTCAGGAGATGTTAGTGTTCCTTGACCGTATGTATAAGCTTGTCCAGAAACAGCTTAGATAAGTAGGTGATTGATATGACAGAACAGCAACTCAGGCAAAAGGTTATTGACATTGCAATCAGTTATTTAGGTTGCAATGAGAATGATGGAAGTCATAAGAAAATCATTGATATCTATAATTCACATAAACCGTTGGCTGTTGGGTATGCGGTTAAATACACAGACGCTTGGTGCAGTACATTTGCAAGCGCCGTTGCTATTGAAGCCGGTCTTACTGATATTATTCCAACCGAATGCGGATGTGAACGACATATCAAGTTATTCCAAAAATTAGGTAGCTGGATAGAAAATGACGGCTACGGTGCAGACCCCGGCGATTACATATTCTATGACTGGGATGACGATGGTGTTGGTGATTGTACTGGAAGCGCAGACCATGTTGGTATTGTTGTTGCGGCAACAGATACTACACTGACTGTTATTGAGGGCAATAAAAACAACGCCGTTGAATATCGTACCATTCCTATTGATGGTAGATATATCAGAGGATTTGGAGTACCTAACTATAAGAGCAAGAGTACAGAATCAGACGAAGTTAAAGAAACTGTAAGTAAAAACGTTGGTGGGAATAGTCCTCTTGTTTCGTATACAAAGATTTCTCCAAATAAAACAGTCGGAAGAAACCATGTGATTGATACAATAACGATTCATTGTGTTGTCGGTCAATGTTCCGTTGAAACATTAGGCAATGTTTTTGCTCCTACCTCTCGTCAAGCAAGCTCTAATTATGGCGTCGGTGTTGATGGTCGTATTGGATTATACTGCGAGGAAAAAGACCGTTCTTGGTGTTCTTCTTCGGGTGTAAACGACAATCGAGCTATTACTATTGAGGTTGCAAGCGACACCACACATCCTTATGCAGTAAACGAAAAAGCATATGCAGCTCTTATTGAACTGTGTGCTGATATTTGTAAGCGCAATGGGATTAAAGAGCTTAAATGGCAAGCAGATAAGTCTTTAATTGGACAGGTTGATAAACAGAATATGACCGTGCATCGCTGGTTTGCAAACAAGAGTTGCCCCGGCGATT
>JAQTSO010000133.1 GCA_028711215.1 Endomicrobiaceae bacterium
TTTTTTATCAATGGCATCTACTATATGTATAGCTTCTATATAGAGATTTTCAAAAGCAGTATTAAATTTCACATCGTCTATTATTAAAGCTTTAACGGCGTAAACATTGCTTTCTTTTGATACTTGGAAAGCTATATCTCTTTTATCGTTTTCAGCAGCGAATTTAAGAGATTTTGTTAATTCTGTAAGTTTTGAAGCAAAAGTGCTTTGTTCTTTTTCTATTTCTTTTTTTCTTTTTAAATAGGCAATAATATCATCAAACTTGGCAAAAGCGCTTCCAAACTGCGCATTGAACTTATCAAATTCTGCTTTCTGCTGAAGAAGACGGGTTTGTTGCCAGTTTACCATAACCTGTTTATTTAAATCCTGCAGTAACGAATTTATCCAGCCTCTGGATTTATTTTTAAATTCTTCCAGTTCGGCAATTTCGTCCTGACTAACAGCTTCTGAAACGCCTAACAGATAATACCAAGCCTTCTGAGATGTAGCTATTTCGGGAAATCCTTTTTCTCCTAAAGCAATTTTAACATAACTTTTAACCAGTTCTCTGGTAGAGGTATCCGTTATTAAATATTTTTCATAAAAGTAATCAACCGTTGTGGAATTTACAGGGATAAGAGGCGGAGTATCAGGGCTTAAACTCACACCCATCAAACGTCTGTCATTGTTAACAATGCCATACAATCTCTCTATATCAAGAGCTGCTTTTGTTTCAAGTACAAGTTTATGTGATTCATAAGTGAATTTGACTGCTTCCCATGTGAGATTGACTACAGGATGGTTTACAAGTCCGACCATTGTATCTACTGTACCTATCAGGGCATCATCGTAATTGCCGGCGCCTACTGCAGCAGAAACTTCGGCGACTTTATCTAAAACAAGTTTAATTTTTAGGAGATTATCTTTTAAAGCCGGGAAAGCATCGGGATCTCCGTTGAGAAGCTCTTCTTCTCCTTTACCCAGGAGATCCCATAAAATATCGTAAGTTTCTAATTTTTTAAGACCTTCTACGGAACTCTTTTTCTCAAGAGAATAAGTTGCAAAACCCATTCCGTATGTCATTACTTTGCTGAAATCCGAAGATTTTGTAAAATATTTTCCTGCATAAACATTTGACGTCAGGAATAAAATACTTACTATAAAACAAAGTGCTTTTTTCCCCATTTAGCCTCTATTGCTGATATTTATAATCAAATATTACTGCTGTCGGGTTAGGCGATGAATTAAACCCGTCATTTTTAAATTTAAGAAGAACTCGTCCTCTTGTGCCGTAATCAATAGCCCAACATTCACCGACGGTTCCTCTTACTTCACCTTCAGTCAAATTGTATCCGGTTGTAGGAACAGCCGTTGAATTTAAATCGGTACCTGTAGCAAGTTGTTGTACTGGTAAAGCACCGGGTAAATGAAACGATGTTCCCATATACTCAACCATCCAAGTTGCATTATCATATTCTTCATTTTCAAAATCATAAGTACTGTTAATTGGAGTCATATGACCGGGATTTAATGTAACAGTTTTTACGGTTCCGTCATTATTATCGCCGTATATATCTTTTATAGCTTCATTATAAGGCAAAACTTTAATCGTGCCGCTTGGATTTTCCACAACAATCATATCTTCATCAGAACTTTGGTTTACTGAACCTGTCGCTATTTCCGAAGCATCGGATAAACCGAACATCAAAGGATTTTTCATGCTGTACAATTTTAATTGTCCGCCTTCATTTTTTAAAACAAGTTCAGTCATTCCTTTATCAGTAAAAGTTTCTCCTGTTTTTGTTGAAATTACAGAACGGTTATACTGGAAAGAAATGAAAATTTTTCCGTCAGACACTTGAGAAATATTATTTATAAAATGTTCTATCTTGATATAATCAAACAAAAGAAAATCTTTTCTTACTGCGGAATCAAGAATGTCAGACCCCGGAACAAAATTCTCGCTTACCAATGCCATGAATGCCTGTATATTTTCACTTTGATATGCTTTAAATAATTTATCTAAAGTTTCTCTTGCAAGCAAAGATATATCCTGATCTGAAAAAGTAATTTGAACATAAGTTTTTTCTATGTCGTTTGTTTTGCCTGTGGTATCAATTATTTTCAGATAAAAATCATAACTCTTTGTTGTATCAGGCTGAAACTTATATTCAAAACTCCCGTTATCGCTGAGAGTTGCTTTTATCCAAGTTTCTTTTTTATCCAGTGAAACCATAACGGCGCCGATTTTTGATTTTTTAACACTTGCTTTTCCGTTTATTGCTATTTCATTATTAGGAAGCGAATTTTTGAAAAACACGGCTTTCCCGTTCATATCTTCGTAAGAAGCTTTATTGATATACATATAGTTTAAGTTAACTTCATCTGCAGACTTTCCGAATATCCACCATTTTGCCTGAACCTGTTGGACTGAAGCAAAAACTGATAATGTCATAAACAAAACTAAAATTAAAAATTTTTTCATATTATTTTCTCCGTACAAACTTTTTTATATCTTAAAATTCAAAGGGATACTTATGCCCATTGAAATGCTTTTTTCATTAAAGTTTCTTGTATCTGTCTGAAATGCAAAATCGTTCATCATAACCCTTGTAAATATCGTGCAATCCTTTATTCCAAAAAATGAAGAAGGCTGATAATACACTCCTGCATTAACAAAAAGGCTTTCTGCATCATCACCGGCAGATGCTTTCAGTATATTTTGCCCGAACTTAAAATTTGACGTAAGTTTTGAATCCGGCAAATCAACACCGAGACCGACTGAATATTCAAAAATTTTATCTGTTGTATTGTTTATATTGTCATCAATGTAATTGCTGGAAGCATTTACAGACGGTTTCAAAATAAACTTATCAAAACTTTTTCTTGTGCTTACAGAAATTCTTCCCGAATAATCAAGAGTATCTGTTGTGTTTTTATCAACGTTGTATGAAGTAAAACCTGTTCCCGCATCAACATCAAGTCCGATAAATCTGTCTCTGTATCCTAGATTAACAAAATAATCGGAAGTGTTATTTACACTTGAGTTTTTTTGGTCTAATTTTACGTTAAAATTCAAGTTTGAATATCTTCTGTCAAAAATTTTCTTTATATTAATGCCGACTTCAGGTTTGTAATTGTTTGTGCTGTTTGAAGTATCATTCAAACTGTTTCTGTACCATGTAAATCTTGTATCAAAAGTAGTATCGGATGTCCATTTATATTTCCATCTGGCGGAAGCTCTTTCTCTGTCACTGATTGCAGAACCTAAGAGAGTTTCAAATTCCGGATTTACTCTTTCATATCCCAACACAACTCTGCTGGGGTCTTGGTCGCCGATAATTTCTAATTTGAAAGCATTGCCGTTATAAGAAGTTTTTGTCGCTGTTTCATTTGCTTCAAGTTCTGTCTGGGAAATTGCAG
>JAQTSO010000038.1 GCA_028711215.1 Endomicrobiaceae bacterium
GGACGGGCTTTCAGCGTACTGCCGAAATTTGAAAACATTAAATACTGGTTGCCTTCTATACAAACGGGAATTATTTGGGCATCACATTTATCGGCGATTATTGCAGAGCCGGGATAGATTTTCATAAGTCTGCCGGTCGTTGTAATTCTTCCCTCAGGAAAAATTACGACTCTGTTTCCTTTTTTTACTTCATCTATAATTGATTTTACAGCCATGGGCTGTGTAGGATCAATATGATAAAATTTTGCAAGATGTAAAAACGGTTTAACATACCATTTTTTTGCAATTAACGGATTTATTGCAAAAAGCAAATCTTCCGAAATATATGTCCAGAGAAAAAAAGCATCTAAAAATGAATTGTGGTTGGCAATAATTAAAGCTTTGCCCTGCACATTTTTAAAGTTTTCAAGACCTTTTACTTCTATATTGTAAAAAGAATTAAAAATAGTCCTGAAAAATATTCGGACAACCTTTACCGGCAACAATAATTGAAATATGCTTTTTTCAGATGCCATTATTTTAAAATTTCCTTTGCCATTCCTATAAGCTTGTTATAATCAGTCTTACCTGTTCCGACTATCGGTATTTCCGGTAATACTTCTATTTTTTTTGAAATACCTGCCGTATTAATTGATTTGCCGGCAAATATTTTTTCAAGTTCTTCAGGCATTATTTGATTGGCAGTCGTAAAAAGAACCAACTGTTTTTCTTTCCTTTTATCTGTAAGAACAACAATTACATGTTTACTTTGAGGATATATGCTTGATATTGCCGTTTCCAATGTTGTTAAAGAAACATTTTCCCCTTCTATTTTTACAAATCTTTTTGTTGTATCTTTGACTGACAGAAAGCCGTCTTCGTCCATACTTACAATATCGCCCGTATCATACCAGCCGTCAACAAGTGTTTTTGGAACTGATAAAACTCCGTCTTTTATATAACCGCTCATAATATTCTCGCCTTTTACATAAAGTTGTGAACCTTCCATCTCCGGCATATCAACCAATTTGTATTCCATATACGGCAAAAATCTTCCGACGCTTCCTGCTTTAAAATACATGGGAGTATTAACAGCTACTGTTGATGAAGTTTCCGTAGAACCGTAAGCTTCAAAAACTCTTATTCCGAAATTATCTGCCCATAAGTTTGCTGTTTCTTCTCTGAGTTTTTCTACTCCGGCAACAACAAACCTTATAAAATAAAAATCGTAAGGATGTGCTGATTTTGCATATCCGTTAAGAAATGTGTCTGTTCCGAATATAACCGTTGAATTTGTTTCATAAACAAGTTCAGGCACTATTTTATAATGAAGAGGAGAATGATACATAAAAACTTTTATCCCTCTCAAAAGCGGTAAAAACATACCTCCTACTATACCAAAAGAATGAAAAATCGGCATAGTATTAAAAAAACTGTCCATTAACCCGAAATCTAAAACACTTGAAATCTGGTTTCTGTTTATCTGTATATTTTTATGACTTAAAGAAACAGCCTTTGGTATTCCTTCTGCACCTGACGTATATAAAACAACTGCAGGTTTTAAATAGTCTATATTTTTGTTTATAACATTGTAGTAATGTTTAGGAAAGTAAGACATAAAATATGCATAAATTTTATCTGTGAGTTTAAGTGCTTTTTTTAAATCCTCAATATAAATTACTTTTATACCGTTTGACGCAAGTTTATCGGCCAATTCCGAAAGGTTATATTCTTTTATGAATATTTTTGAAGTAACAACTGTTTTTGCTCCCGTATTTTGAATATAAGATAATGTGTTTTCAATACTGCTTGTATAATTTATCATACACGGAATTCTGTTTGTTGCCGATAATGCAAAAAATATTTCAACCGTTGTTTTTGAATTTGGCAACATTAATCCTATATATTCCGATTCTTTTGTTTTTCTTAAGATAAGTTTTGAAAAAGCAAAAATTGCGGCGATAAGAGAGCCCAGCGTAATCGGGTTTCTGTTTATATCGTCTAATATTTCTTTGTTGCGTCCGACAAGTTTTGTTGCTTTTATAAGTGAATCAAATACGGTATCTGTTGTTAACCTGCCTGCAAATTTCATCTCGCACATAATATCGTAAAGCTTTGTTATTGAAATCTGCCTTCTTTGACCATCTGGGATATTTGTATCAAGCCCGAGTTTTCTTGGATGAAGTATAGTAAGAGTGATATTTCTTTGTCTTCTGTTTTTTACTTTACTGCCAAAATATGAGAAATCCGAATACTGACTGCCTTCTATACAAACAGGCAAAATATCGGCATTACTTTTATCGGCAATAACGGCAGGCCCCGGATAAACTTTCATAAGTCCGCCGGTTGTTGTAATACGCCCTTCCGGAAATATTGCAACGATCCCGCCTTTTTTAAGCTCGTCAATTATAGACTTTACAACCATCGGATTAGTAGGATCAACCGGAAAATATTTTATAAGTTTTAAAAATGGTTTTACCCAAAATCTGTCTATCATATCCGTATTAATTGCAAATGAAACTTTTTCCCCGAATGTTGTTGAAAGAATAATAGCATCCATAAAAGACGTATGATTTGCAATGATTAAAGTTCCGCCTTTGCACTTTTCAAAATTTTCCATTCCTTTAATACTTATGGAATAAAAAATATTTAAAATTCTTTTTGTAATTATTCTTAAAAGATGAGCCGGCAAAAGAAGAGAAATATATACGGCAACTGCTATATTAAATAACGCTATAAATGCCAATGTGGTAGGAATAGGGAGATTTTCAAGGAACAACAAACATATTAAACTGGCTATTATCATTAAAATTACATTTACTAAATTATTAATTGCCAGTACCCGTCCTCTTATCTTCCTGTTCGCAACGACTTGTAACATAGTCATTAACGGAACTATATACAACCCGCCAAAAACAGAAAATGCAAATAAATCAAATATAATTCTTATACCTGAAAACGTAGTAAGTATTTGTTTGATTGCTACGGCAGATTCCAAATTCATACCATTTGCACATAAAGCCAAATCAACAATAAAAATCGTCATGAAAACAACACTTATAGGAATATGTTTTAAAGTAATTTCACTCTTTAAAAGAAAATAACTTAATAATGCACCTATGGCTATGCCTACGGCGAACAATAAAATTAAAAATATATATATTGATTCATTACCGTGTAATGCAACATTGGCAAAAGCCGGCATTTGTGTAACTAATATTACACCTATAAACCAAAACCATGAAATACCTAAAATACAAAGATAAATATCTCTGCTTTGTTTGAGAAATGATAAATTTTGAAATGTTGTTTTTATAAAATTCTTTGATATGATTATGGGCTTTTGCTGTGGTGCCGGTTTTAATTCCGGCAAGAATAAGCTTGCTATAATACCAATAAATGCAACTGCCACCAATATTACCAATAACAATGTTTTATCAAAATGATACAGCATACTGCCAAAAATAACACCCAGCACCATAGATATATATGTGCCTGCCTGTATTAAGCTGTTTGCACAAACTAAATCTTTATTTTCTAAAATTTCAGGTAGTATACTGAACTTTAAAGGACTGAGCAATGCTGCCAACACGCCTAACAGGAACAAAACAAACAATAATAACCAAATATTTTTAAAAACAAAACCAAAAATTGCGATAATGACTACCAAAAATTGCAAAATTTTTACTGCTTTTAAAATATAATCTTTGCGGTATTTGTCAATAAATTCACCGGCAGTTGCGGAAAATAAAAAAAACGGCAACATGAACAATGCTACCATCAAAGATACTATCAGAGATTTGCTTTTTTCAGTAAGAGATATCAATTCAAAAACAACAAACATGGCAAAAGCAGACCTAAAAAAATTATCGTTAAAAACCCCTAGAAATTGGGCTATGTATAAAGAAAAAAACGGACGGCTAAAGAAAAGTTTAAGCAAATTTTTCATAATATTCCCAACGTCTTATATTTTACCAAATCAGCATTTTTGAAACAATAAATGTTTTTTTACTTTTCAATTTTTATAAACATTCCTGACTGAAAACTATCTTGAGTATTAAAACTTGAAGGTATTTCTAAAATATATTTAACATCTTTAACCGAACAAATGAATTTAAACGGTTTCACATCATGAAAAATTTTGATTATTTTAAAATCTCTGTCCAGACAAATCACATCAAGATTAAATTTCATAAAGCACGTATGTATGGAATTGCAATTTTCAAGAAACAAACCGTATTTTTCAAAAGAGAACATTAATCCCTTTAACCTTTCATAAAAAGTTTCTGCCGAATAAATATCACATTGGATTTCTTTGTTGCCGGCTGATATCTTTATTTTATTTTTCATTTTTAAAAACGTTATATGAATTTTCGGCAAGATAAGAACTTCTTATATATTTGCCGGATAGACAATTTTTTATACCGACCGACAATGCTTTTTGTTTTAAATTTTCAAATTCTTCATCGCTGTATTCTTTAACGATATCAACATTATCTTTTGTCGGTTTTAAATATTGTCCTATATTTAAAATATCGCAATGAACAGTATTTAAATCACGCATTGTTTGCATTAGTTCATCTTCTGTTTCGCCAAGCCCGAGCATAATACCTGTTTTTGTTATAAACCCTTTTTGTTTTGCATATTTTAAAACATCTAATGATCTGTTGTACCGGGCTTTTTTGCGGTATTTATACAATGACGGCACAGTTTCAATATTATGGGAAAAAACGTCGGGATTTGAATTGAAAACTATATCTAAGGATTCCTGCGACCCTTGAAAATCAGGGACTAACACCTCAACTTTTATATCGGGTATTTCTTTTTTGAGTTCGTTGACAGTATCTGCAAAATGTTGTGCCCCGCCGTCTTTTAAATCATCTCTTGTTACGGAAGTTATAACTACATATTTTAATTTTAATTCTTTTACTGTTTCTGCTATTTTTTGAGGCTCTTTTTCATCAATTTGGTTCGGCATCATTCCATGGGCAGTAGCACAAAACAAACAGCCTCTTGTACAAATATCGCCAAGTATAAGAAATGTTGCTGTTTTATTTTTAAAACATTCACCTATATTGGGACATCTTGCACTTTGACAGACCGTATGCAAATTTTTATTTTTGAAATTTTTTTTGAGAAAATCTAAATCTGATAACGATATCTTTTTCTTTTCCATAATGTAGATAAAAAACGGCACACCTCACAGTAAAAGCATCTTTACTCAAACCCTGCCGATTTTTATATCCTTAAGTTTAATGTTTAAAATGTCTCATTGCGGTAAATTGCATTGCAATATTTCTTTCATTGCAGGCATTTATAGAGAACTCATCCTTAATTGAACCGCCCGGCTGGATAATAGCCGTAACATTTTCTTTTGCAGACTCTTCAACAACATCGGGAAACGGAAAGAAAGCATCCGATGCCAAAACCAAAGGATTTTCTGATTCGTTAAGCCCGTGTATAATCTGTTTCATTTTTTTAACGGCAATATTTAAAGAATCAATTCTGCTCATTTGTCCGGCGCCGATGCCGACAGTCTGTTTTCCTCTTACAAGTATTATTGCATTTGATCTTACATGCTTACATACTTTCCATGCAAAATTAAGAGAATCTTCTTCCTTTTTTGTAGGTGCCCTTTTTGTTGCAAGTTTTATTTCAGACAGTAAACTTTCGTCTCTGTTTTGAACCAGCATACCGCCTGATAACATTCTGTATTCAATTGACGCTTCTTCTTTTTTGTATGGGATTGGTTGTTTTAAAAGTCTGATATTTTTTTTCTGCGACAATTTTTCAAAAGCTTCCTTTGAAAAATCAGGTGCTATTATACATTCTACGAATAATTTTGAAAGTTCTTCTGCAACAGTTTCATCTACGGCAACATTAAATGCAATAACACCGCCAAAAGCACTGACAGGATCACAGGAAAGTGCTTTTAAATATGCATCTTTTATATTATCCCCTTCAGCACAACCGCAGGGATTATTATGTTTTATTATCGCACATGCAACTTTGTCAAATTCATGAACCAGCCTCCATGCAGATTCTAAATCCTGATAATTATTATATGATAATTCCTTACCGTGTATTTGTTTTGCCGATATAACAGACGGAATATTTTCTTCATTGCCGAAAGTGTATAAACTTGCATTCTGATGAGGATTTTCACCATATCTTAAAGGAGTTAATTTTCTTAACGGTATAGCCCCTTCTGACGGAAATTCTTCATAAGATAAATAATTTGATATTAAAGCATCGTAATATGCAGTATGTCTGAATGCTTTACCGGCAAGTTCCAATCTGAAATTTTCCGAAACTGTTTTATTTTTTAAATTTTCTATTACAACATTATAATCATCTGCCGAACAAACAATTAAAACATCTTTATAATTTTTGGCACCTGCTCTGATTAAAGTTACACCGCCGATGTCAATATTTTCAATTATTTCGTCCGATATGTTTTTATCTGCCGGTTTTTGGATTTTTTTTGCAGTTTCTTCAAAAGGATAGAGGTTGACTGCAACTATATCTATTTGTTCTATGCCGTGTTTTTTTAATTCTTCAATATGTTTTGCATCCGATCTTTTGGCAAGAATACCGCCGTGTATTTTGGGATTTAAAGTTTTAACTCTGCCGTCTAACATTTCAGGAAAGCCCGTAACATCCGATATTTCCCTGCAGTCTATTTTGTTATCTTTTAAAGTTTTGGCAGTACCCCCGCTTGAAATGATATCAAACCCGAGATTTTTTAATTCCCTTGCAAATTCTACCACTCCCCTTTTATCGCTGACGCTTAACAATGCTGTTGCCATTTGTATCTCCTTATAAATCTATATCTGTTCCGTATTTTCTAAAAGCTTTGGCTATATCTTCAGATGAAAAACCTCTCCTTAAGAAAAAAGCGGCAATTTTTTTAGTTTCACCTGCATCTTTGTTATTGAATTTCGGATATCGTTTTTTCATTATAGCAATAATTTCCGTATATTGAGAAGCATTATCCGTTATTTGCTTTAAAATTTTAATATCAATATTATGTTGTTTAAGTTCATTTTCTATATAATATCTGCCCTTACATTTTTTTTGCAGATAAGAAATTAAATTTTGTGCAAAAACTTCATCGTTTAAATAATTAAGTTCGGTAAATCTTAAAATTACTCTGTCAACATCTTCCTTTGCAAATCCTTTGAATATCAATTTATCTTCTAAAGATTTTTTACTGAACATTTTTTTTGAGATAAGAAAAAATGCATAACTCATTATTTTATTTGAATTTGAAAATTTCTCTATCTTTTTCAATTGTTCATCGTCTATTTCTAAATCTTTTTTTAAATTAAATTTGACGATCGTATCTGCTTCAACAATTATAGACTTATCATCATCAAATATAATCTTAAAATGATTTTTAAATCTCGGATATTTTTTAATAGTTAAAATTTTCATAATTAAATTTCAAAAACATTATTTAATATTCAACTAATTCATACTCTGTTGTTCCTAACCCGAGTTTTTCGGCATATTCAAACTGTATGTTATAATCAATTTCCGGAAAAATCTCTTTGCAGAAGTCTTTGCCGTATACTTTATTAACCATATCAACGCTTGCTTTATCAACCGCAACCGGATCTGCTCCTGCCATAATACCGATATCATCCATCAGCACTTTTCCTTTTGTTGTATAGCAGTCACAAAACTTTGTTATGTGGTTTAAAAAATTTATGCTGAAACTTTTTTTATTTTGTAAAACACCGCAGCAGTATTCAACTATCTTTTCCTGAATATTTTTAACATCTTCATTCCAGCCGAGTTGAAAAACTCCTTTCGGGCAACTTAAAACACATTCTCCGCAACCTATACATTTTTTCACGTTTATAACAATTTTTTTATTTTCCAGTTTCAATGCTTCTGCCGGACACCATTTTATACATACTCCGCAACCTATACATAGTTTTGTATTAACATCCGGTTTTGCATTATGATGCATCACATATTTGCCCGCTTTACTGCCGCAGCCCATACCTATGTTTTTGAGTGCACCGCCGAAACCCGTTATTTCATGCCCTTTGAAATGATTTAAAAATATAAAAGAGTCCGAATAATGTATATCATGAGCTATGGATACACTTTTACAATGTTTCTGATTTATTTCAACGTTAACGGAAGCATTCCCGCGCAAACCGTCTGCAATAATTACGGGACATCCGCAATTTTCAATTGTAAAACCATGTTTGTTTGCCAGCAAAGCATGATGATAGGCATCAGACCTTTTACCGACATATATAGTACTTGCATCAGTCAAAAACGGAAAAGCTGTTTTTTCTCTGGCTATCTCAACAAGAGGTTTAAGATATTCCGGTTTTATATAACCTTCATTTCCGTCTTCACCAAAATGCATTTTAATCGCAAGAAAATGCCTTGCTTTTACATGGTCAAATGCTCTGGCTTTTTTTAGAAATTCGTATAATTCATTTCTCCTGTTCCATGGTAAAAAATAAACTTTTCCTGACATAAATAACCTCTCTTATCCTTTATGAAAAACTGCGATTGTATTTCCTGAGTTGTTTTAATGTTAATTCCATATCTTTTGGCAACGGTATTTCAAAAACACTTTTTTGGGTTTGATTTGGCAGAACAAATTGTATCTTTGCAAAATGAAGCGGTAATCTTTTAAGCAGAGGATTTTCTTTTTTTATACCTTTGTATCGTCTTTTCAGTGCCGATAATAAAATCGGTTCCGAGCTTGCATATACATTATCAATCGCCAGAGGATTGCCGATTGAAAAAAAATGGGCTCTTATCTGGTTTCTTCTTGACGTTAACGGATTTACTTCAAGAAATGTAAAATCCCTGAATTTCTCCTTAACTATATATTTTGTATGAGACATAATCCCTTTTTCACTTACAATTACCTGCTGACTGTCAACAATAATAGGCTTATCTATTGTTCCTTTCTCTTCCTGTATGTTGCCGTTAACTAAAATATAAAATGTTTTTTCTATTTTATTATCTTTAATTTGTTTTGATATAAAATCATACGATGTTTTATTTTTTGCAAATAAAACTATTCCCGTAGCATCTATATCCAGTGAAGTTATCGGTATTATGTTTTTATTCAGGTTCTTTTTCACTTCGTTGATTAAAGAACTACTTTCTTTTGTTTCTTCCTTACCTGATAAAACAGCAATACCTGAAGGTTTATTTAAAATCAAAACATCGTTATTTTCAAAAACTATTTCTATATTATTATTTTTCATTTATTAACTCTTTAAATTCCTGTTCATTTAATATTTTTATGCCAAGTTCTTCTGCTTTTTTAAACTTAGAACCCGGATTTTCACCGGCAACCACATAATCGGTTTTTTTACTCACTGCAGACGTTGTTTTTCCGCCAAGCGATAATATATAATTTTCCGCCTCTTTTCTTGACATTGTTGCAAGTTCACCCGTTAAAACGAATGTTTTATTTTCTAAAGGCACAAATGAATTGGTTTGCAACGGTTCTGTCATATTAACATTTAATGCTTTCAACTGATTTATCGTTTTAATTATTTTTTCATTTGAAAAACAATTTTTAATTGATTTAGCCAATACCGGTCCTATTTCATTTATATTCAGTAATTCTTCTTCTGTTGCATTTATTAAATTATCAATATTTTTAAATTTTCCGGCAAGTACTAATGATGCTTTTTCCCCGACATGTCTGATACCCAATGCAAAAATCAATTTACTTAGAGGATTATCTTTGCTTTTTAGTATGGCATTCATTAAATTGTTTGCCTTTTTTTCTTTAAATAAATCCAAAAGCATTAAATCATCAAAAGTAAGACTGTAAATATCTGCAAATGTAGTTAATTTATTTATTTTTAACAGTTGGTCAACAACAACCTCCCCAAATCCGTCAATATTCATCGCATCTCTTGAAACAAAATGAATTAAACTTCTTCTGAACTGCGCACTGCAGGTAGGATTTATGCATCTGTACAAAACATCTTCTTCCGTCTCTTTTATAATTTTGCTGTTACAATCCGGACAATTTAACGGCACTTTAAAAAAACCTTCCGAATTTTTACCGACTACCTTTACTATCTTCGGGATTACGTCACCTGCCCTTTCTATTAAAACATCATCACCCGTATTTAAATTAAGTCTTTCTATTTCGTCAAAATTATGCAGCGTGGCACTTGATATTGTAACACCCGATAAATTAACAGGTTCCAGTGATGCAAGCGGAGTTACAACACCTGTTCTGCCAACCTGAGTTTTTATTGACAAGACTTTTGTTGTGGCTTGCCTTGCCGGAAATTTATAAGCAATCGCCCATTTGGGACTTTTGTTGGTATAGCCTATTATTTTGCGTAATTTATAAGAATTTACTTTTACAACAACACCGTCTACTTCATACGGAATATTATCTCTGATTTCCTGTAGTGCCAGTATAGATTTTATAACCTCATTAATATCGGCACATACTTTTATATCTTTCTGAACGGCAAAACCGACATTGCGGCAGAATTCTATAAATTGTGAATGTTTTTGAAAATCTATCCCTTCAACCTGTCCGAATGAATGAACAAAAAAACTCAGTTTTCGTTCTGCCGTTATTTTTGTATTTTTTTGTCTTAAGGAACCTGAAGCGGCATTTCTCGGATTTGCAAATTTTTGGGTTTCTTCTTCCAACAATCTTTCATTTAACATTTGAAAATCTTTCTTGTTAATGTAAACTTCGCCTCTGACTTCAAATTTTGGTATATTTTCTTCAGATAACAATTTTAAAGGAATATTTTTTATGGTTTTAATATTTTCGGTAACATCTTCGCCGAATTTACCGTCGCCTCTTGTTGAACCGATTTCAAAAGAACCGTTAACATAAACTAAACTTGCACTTAACCCGTCAATCTTAGGTTCAATTATAAATTCAATATCTTCATCTACATTTTTTTTAATTCTCTCATGCCACTCAATTATATCATCGGTAGAATATGAATTATCCAATGACAACATGGGAGATAAATGTTCAACCTTGTCAAATGTTGAGGACACTGTGCCTGATACTCTTTGTGTAGGTGAATCTTTCGTTATAAATTCCGGATTGTTTTTTTCTAAATTTTGTAATTCTTTTAGAAGATTATCATACTCTGAATCTGAAATTTTAGGTTCTTCCAGAGAGTAATACTGATAATCGTGATGTCTTATCTGTTGTTTGAGATCTTCTATTTTGTTTTTAATATTTATATCTTGCATAAAATCAAAAGACCTTTTTTAAAGAATTACCAAAACTTACACTGTATTATTTATATTTGTAGATTTTATTTCAAAAGTCGGGATTTATCTTTCGTCTTTCAATTTGTCCAATATACCGTTGACAAATTTGCTTGAATCTTTATTTGAAAATCTTTTTGCAATTTCAACTGCTTCGTCAATTATAACACTTACCGGAGTGTCTTTCATGTAAAGAATTTCATAAGCGGCAAGTCTCATAATATTTCTGTCAATGGTAGCCATTCTGTCCATTTCCCAGTTGTCGGCATATTTTTCTATAAGAGAATCTATTCTCTCCATGTACTCACAAACACCTCTGAACATAATTACGGTAAATTCCCTGTATGAAAATTCCACAGGTAAAAGCTCATCAAAACACTTTAAAATGCTTTTTTCATCCATCTGACAATTATCAAATGTATAAAGCATCTGCAAAGCACATTCTCTTGCTTGTCGTCTAGTACTCATAAAAGATCCTCAAAGTAGTCATATTGTGAAGCCTATGAATTCTATAAAAAATCGTCTGAACTGTCAAATAAAAACAAATGAATTTATCTCTTTCATTTTTTGACAATACATCAATATATTATGTAAAATCTTTAATCATTTACTAAGGAGAGGCACTATGGCTGTAATAAAAGCTTTTAACGGTATCAGGTATTCAAAACAAAATATAACTAAAGAAATTTGTCCGCCTTACGATATTATAAGTGCTGAGGAAAAGAAAAAATTAAAGAAATCATCAAAATATAATATGGTTCAGTTGGAACTTTCAGATCCGGATAAAACAAGAAACAAATATGCCCAAGCCAATTTTTTATTTAAACAATGGTTAGAAAACGGCAGTCTTATCCAGGACGAAAAACCTGCGTTGTATTTTTATGAACAAACATTCAAAGACCACGGCAAAAAGATGATAAGAAGAGGTTTTTTCTCTGCTTTAAAACTTGAAAATCCGCACGGAGGGGCCGTAAAAGCTCATGAAAAAACATTGGCAAAACCGAAAGCCGACAGATTAAGTTTACTTAAAGCCGTTAAAGCAAATTTGAGTCCTATTTTCTTACTGTTTAATGATGATAAAAAGAAAATTGTATCTCTGTGTAAAAATATCGCAAAAACAAAACCCTCTGCAACTGCTACCGATAAAGAAGGAACTTATCATAAATTATGGGTAATTAATGATGAGAAAATTATAGCAGATGTTACAAAAACACTTGCATTCAAAAAAACTTTTATTGCAGACGGGCATCACAGATATGAAACTGCCTGGAATTATTTGCAGGATATGAAGAAAAAAGATAAAAAATTTTCCGACAAAAAAGAATACGGTTATGTACTTGCTTATTTGTGCCCTATGGAAGATTCAGGGATATCAATATGGCCTACACACAGAGTAATAAATGCACCTGCAAATATTGAAGAAAATATTGAGAAATATTTTGATATATTGCCGCAAAGTGCTTTTAATAAAATGCAAAAGGCAAAAATACAGCCTGTTATGATTTTTAAAGACGGAAAATACAGAACTTTGACCGTTAAAAATCCGGCTTTGTTAAAAAAAGCAATGCCTGACAGATGCCAAGCATACAGAAATTTAGGTGTAAGTATATTGCATTCAATTTTGATACCTCATGTTCCTGCCGACCAATACGTTTATGTAAAAAGTGAAAAAGAAGCAGTTTCACTTGCAAAAAAGACAAAGAAGATTGCAATTTTAGTACCGGCAACACCTGTAGAAGCAATAAAAGAAATTGCATTGAATAACGAAACAATGCCTCAAAAATCAACATACTTTTTCCCAAAGTTAGCAAGCGGGATAATTGTTCACTCAGTATGACAGGTTTTTTAATTGATATTTTATTAATTGTTTTGCTTTTGTTCTTTTTTTATATCGGCTTTAAAGCCGGAATTGTCAGAAGTTTTTTTGCGGTTACGGCAGGTTTTATTGCCATAATACTTGCAGAAAATTATCCGTATCAGGTTGGAATAAATTATTATCTTATATTCTGTGTATCGGCTGTTTCAGTATATCTTACGGGATTGTTTTTTCTAAGATTAGTCAACTTCATGTTTTTATCTTTCTTTGATAAACTTGCCGGTTCATGTCTGGCTGTTTTAATCTGGTTTATATTATCGGCAAACTGTATTATTCCGTCTCTAACGGACGGAAATAACAAGCTTGAAACAAAAATTGTACTAACCATATCACGCTTATCTTCAAAAACATTTCCGTCGTTTGGAAAATACAAGTTTGATTTTAATGATGTGGCAAAATTAAGAGAAGCAAATAAATATATATTATATAAAAAGGAGTTATTGTGAAAAAATTAAAACTAGGTTTCCCAAAGGGAAGTTTACAAGAATCAACTATTGAATTGTTTAAGAAAGCAGGTATAAGAATAAATGCTTCATCAAGGTCGTATTTTCCGTCTTGTGACGATGAAGAAATAGAAATAATGCTTGTAAGATCTCAGGAAATGGCAAAATATGTTGAAGACGGCGTATTTGATGCGGGACTTACGGGTCATGACTGGATTTGCGAAAGCGGAGCAAAAGTAAAAGAGGTTTGTGAATTACAGTATGCAAAATCAGGATTCAGGCCTGTCAGATGGGTATTGGCAGTTCCGAATGATTCAAAAATTAAATCAATAAAAGA
>JAQTSO010000134.1 GCA_028711215.1 Endomicrobiaceae bacterium
CCATCTGTCGCGTGTTACAACTCCAGAAGTAGCACAGCTATCAAACTCCATATCAGAAATGATAAGGATGTTTGCAGGGATATCTTCTTGGCTCATCTTGTGCTTAACTGCAGTAGTAAGAATAAGGTCAAATACCGCCTCGATGTTAGTATTAGCAACCTCATTATGTCCAAGAGCGATGCGAATTTTATCGCGCAGAGTTTTCCCGCCAGCAAGGTCTACAAGCTGAGGTCTCTCAGAGAAAGTAATATACTTGTCCTTAAACTCTCCAGAAGAGCGTTCCGCAAAATAGATAGCAAGCGCATTTGCAACAGACAAGGCAGACACATTAGTATTGCCGATTGTGCAGGTCATAGAACCGCTTCCGTCAGCAACAACGATAGTGTTCCCGTTACCCTTTACGGTATCAGGGAGAGCCTTCCACAGCCCTTCAAGAGTGCTATCAACACTTCTTGCGGAGTTATACTTATGCACGATATCATGAGGGTAGAGAGTCCCGGCATTGATTTTTGTCTCTCCCTTTTCTAACCGCGCAAGGAAATCTCTGCGGCGGTATTCGTCGTTACGCAGAAATGCGTCGTTATAGATAAGATTTGCACGAGAGGGAACAGACTCATACTTAATTTCCTCCCAGCGCTTACCAGACATCTTAACCTCTACTACATCAATATACTTACGCAGCGCAGACAGCATCTTGCGATAATCGCGCTCCGTCATTTTAAGAGCAGTAAAGATAACGTGTGCATAGTGCTTTGTCGTAGCAGAAGAAGCGTTCACAGACGGTAGCCACTTAGCAAGCAAAGAGATGGGCTTCTTAGCCTTCCATCCTTCATAATCCTGCTTGAGCTGTGTGTCAATAAACTGAATTACATCACGCTTTGTGTTCTTGCAATCCAGAAGACACCACAGGTCGTCGTATCTACCATATTCGGGAATCAAACTAATGACCGGCTTTACCATCTCAGGACGAACCAAAGCAAGATGCTCCATAACCACCCTGAAAAGTCTTCGCTCACCAAGTCCACCGCGCACATCACGGGCATAAAACAGCCAGCGCATAGCGGCTTCTCTGTCGGCGTAAAACGCACTCTCAAACCGCGTCGCAATCTCATCTTCCGTAGCGGAGCGGAGAGACGCAACGGAGAAGTTTAAGTCCAAAAGTTCTTTGCCCGTTGTCCTGTAACCAAGTGCGCCGTTTTCGGTAACGGAGTAGTTGTACTCATCGTCCAGAGTTTTCTTGATGTTGTTGATAAATGCCATTTTCTTTATCCTCCTTAAAATTGTTGTTGACAAACTTCCATATGTAACCATTTGATTGCGAGAATATCTTTTTGCAGCACCTTGATATCCCGCTGATTTTTATGCCGGTTGCCCTTGATGCTTCTGATAAAGACGGGTATTCGCTTACAAGCTTTCCGTCTAAAGTGTACTGGCGTACACGCTTTGATGCAGAAGTATCTTTACCGACTGTGCCGAAGTTTGGGTTGTTCGACCCACGCTTTGAGTCCGATAGTCTTTTTCGCGCTTCCTCTGAAAGATGATGCCCGTAATTAGGATTATTGGAACCGTTGTATTTTCCAGTCATTATCTCGCTCAATCTCTGACGATGCTCAGGACTTTTTGGCTTTCCTTTCAACGCTACGCTTATTTTATTTATAGCTTCTTCGGATAACCTTAAACCGCTCATTCCTTCCCCACCATCTGTTAGGTTATAAAGGGGAATGTTCTGTGATTTTAGAGATGCTATAACCATGCGCTCAATTTCTTTAGCCGACTCTTCCGATAGATTGCTTGCAAGAACCATATGCTTAAATGAGTCCCATCCGTACTTAGTTATTGCAGAATAAAAACGTTGACTACTTTTGTACCCGCCCCCATTTCTAAACCTGTCTTGAAGATTCTGACTTGTTATGCCTATGTAAACATTGCCGCTACTTCGATGTATGTGCGCATATACACACCATTTTCTGGCGTTAGTATCCATCTTCAGCACTTTCTTTTTTCTTCTTTCCGTAAGTGTCGGTATGACACTTGTGGCATAAGAATTGTAGATTTGCTCTGTCATTTCCTCCTCCACGCTTCGGAGATATAATGTGGTGTATTTCTATTTTGTCTGTCATAATCCCACAAATATCACATTTCGTTGAGAGGTTTTTATAACGCCCTCTAATTACACCGCATTCTGTTCTCACAAGTTTTTCCCAATACGGAAAATATAATTTGAAAAGCGCATCTTCAAGGTTATCTATGTAATCATACACATCATCACCAGTATTTAAGTCATTACCTAATACATTGTGAATTATCTCTCCAATGGTTAGGCTGTCAAACGTATTGCATTTTATTGAATCCATAAATACCTAAAATCATAATAATGTGTCTTCTACAGCTTCTCTGAGGGCGTCGAAGCTTTTGAAGTATTCACGTGAGTACCTGTCATCAAATGATATATCCTCATACCGAATCTGATTAAGAGTTTCAAGAGTATCAACACCTAATTGGTCGTGTTCAACCAACCAATTTATAAACTTCACGACGGATGCTTTGTTTACTACAAAAGACATCACAACACCGCTGCTGAATTTGCTGAACAATGCGATGTAGTCTTCTCTGGTAAATCCGTCCTCCAGTGTCTTGCCTAACTCGCTTTCTATCGTCTCAATACGTCTCCACGTTCTCTGAAAAACAATCTCTGTCTTTTCCGACATACTGGACGATACTTCCTCGATAAACCGAACGCGAGCGTCCGAGACCATGCTTGACACCTCCATTTCTTGAATTTCTGCTTGCGTAATTATGATACACCATTCTTTCCTGTTTGTCAATAGCAAACAACAAAATAATTTGAAAGTTTTTTTGCCATCGCTGTTCAGTGCCTTTTTAACTTCCAGCTAAGGAAGTTTGCGTAGTAGAAATCCTCGTATTCCTTAGTTAATCCTGTTGCGCCTCCAAAGAACCTGTCCAACACCGGCTCCATTATGTCATCCAATAAACGGACAACAAATTTATTTTCGATTGTGTCTCCGTTGTGCGGCTCTACATATAAATGAGCCACAACACCGCACACTCGCGTTCCGATGTTGAAACAGAACTTAACAAAGGCGTTCTTCACAAGCTGTTCATACTGGATAAAATCATCGCCGCCAAGATAGGAGCTTCCCGAAGAGAGTATGTAGGCGAGTTCGAGCATCTCTTCAGTAAGCTCCCCATTATAGGGCAACAGAATTTTGTCCTCCGCGCTGCAGGTGAATACAAGCTTGTCCACATTAATGCTGGTAAGCATATCGCCTACCAAGATTCTCATTTGCAAAATAAGCGCACCTCCAATATTCTGATAATATTCTAAACGCCGTTGACTATTTAGAAAATCCGTGATATAATATAGGCATGGAAC
>JAQTSO010000135.1 GCA_028711215.1 Endomicrobiaceae bacterium
CTATGTTAAACTATGATATGGAATTATCTGATAACAATTTATTAAAAACCGGTACAGAATTCAGACAACAGGAAGGAAGACTTCTTGCAGGTCCTGTATATATGGTACATGACGGCTGGAAAATTTCTGATATATCCGTATTTGCTTTGGACAAACACAATTTTACAGATAAATTGAGCGGAGTTGCAGGAGCAAGATACAGCAATGATGAAATCTCCGGAAATGTCTTTGTGCCGAGAGCGGGTATTGAATATCAGATAAATGAAGTAATCTCAACAAAAGCATTGTACAGTAAAGGATTTAGAGCTCCGTATTTAAATGAACTCTATCTTGTGCCTTCAAGAAATAAAGATTTAAAAGCTGAAGAAGTAAATAATTATGAAATCGGATTAAGCGCAAAATCATATGATTTTAATTTTGATATAACCGCCTTTATTATGAACGGCGATAATATAATAGAAAATAACGGCGGGCAACTGCAAAATACAGGCAAATATGAATTTAAAGGTTGCGAACTTGGTATGGGATATGTATTTAATAAATATTTGAATGCGGGTCTCGGGTATACATATTTTGACGCAGGCATTAATACTCAGGGCAGACCGGGAAATAAAATAGACGGTGATGTTAATTTTAAAATTGATAAATTTACGCTGAATACAACCGCAATGTATATGAGCGAATATTATGCAGGTAACAACAAACAAAACAAACTTGATGATTTTACCGTTTTAAATGCAAGATTAAGTTATGAAGTAAATGAAACGGTTAAATTGTTTGTTGAAGGGCAAAACCTTACAAATCAAAAATATTATATGTTTTTGGACAGAGACGGCGGAAAAATTATGGAAATGCCGTGCACAACATTTACTGTCGGGACAAAAGTTAAATTTTAGTTTTTAAAAAACTCTTTAAATAATAAAAACTCCGTTAAAATACGGAGTTTTTATTTTGTCCTAAAATTTTTATTATTGTCTGTTTTATTTAAGTAAATAATCTTTATTGACTCTCACACAAGAATCAATGTCTATGCCAATTTTTTTCAGAATATCTTTACGCTGTATAATAAAATAAGTGGTTGAATGTTTTGGGTCATTGCAACGATAACCTTTAGGTGTTTTTAGCGCAATAAAATTATCAAAATTATATTTATCAAACAAATATGGCATAAAAACCAAAATATAAAGTATGTATCTGGAATGACAAGTTTTATATATCATTGGAGGTTCGCCCTCTGACATTTCTATAGGATATCTCCATCGTTTTTTATCAGAAAAAGCAATTGTTATTTTTTCATGTTTAATTATGTACTCATTAATATTTGTCAAGTAACGCTTCCATGATAAGCCGTAATGAATACTGTTTAAGCATATTAATAAACAAAGAGTTAGATTTATAATCCTCATGTATTTATATTCCAATTTGATTTTTAAAAAACCTATACAAATTAATAACATAAAAAATGCCAACGGAATATGAAACCCAAGAGTTACGTTTGTAAATTTGGAGTATGTAGGTATTTGAAATAAAAATAAATTTAAATTATAAAATCCAAAAACAACCGTTATGAAATATTTTGCATAATCGTATTTCTTGTTACTTTTAAAAAATGATAAAAGTAATATCAACATAATGCCTGAACAAAACAAAGCAAAATCAGTATTCTCTAATAACAGCGATATTGACATATACTTTTGTGTTTGCCCCGTATAATGCTCTGCCGAGTCCGAGCCAAACATAGTAAAAATGTTAAATATTATTGCAAAAACCAAGAATATATAACTTATCTCAAGAGCTATTCTTGAAGATATTTTTAAATTCCTTGCAGATATATTTTTTTTAATCGCTATTATAAGAAGCACCGGTATGAAAACCAATACCATCTGATGGGCGCTTATTAATACAAATGAAAAAATTACCATACAGAATTTATTAAATGTTGTTAATTTGTCAAAATCAACATAATAAAATATTGCAAACAGAACCCATATAAACAATCCTGTCATCACATTTTCAGCCCAGATTTGATAACTCGCAAAAGTAAAAGTTATAAGGGAAGACAGTAGAATTACTTCATAAATCTCTTTTTTATTTCTTGGAAGGTTAAAATAAATAACCACTAAAACAATAAGAAATTTAAAGAATGAAAAAAATGTAAATATTTGTAATAAATATTTTATATTAAAAATACCTAAATAGTGCAAAGAAAAACCTACCGAAGCATGAGATAAAATGCTTGGGAAATATCTAACATTATAAGGGATTCTTTCCGAGCCTGACATGCCTACAAGAAAATTTTCAGAGGTTAATGCTTCAAAAAAACGATATGCTCCGTCTTCTATCAGCCCCGAATACATAAAAGAATGAAAGACAGCCACAAACGTAAGAACAATGCCGCAGACTAAGAAAGATAAGTGTTTTATATCTAATATTTTATTCATTTTCATATTATGATATCATTATTTTATAATAATATTTTTAAAATTAAAAATTTTTTTGGTAAAATAAGACATTCTTTGATCCCTTTAGCTATAATCGGGGTGTTGCACAGTTGGCTAGTGCGCTCCCTTCGGGTGGGAGAGGTCGCTGGTTCAAATCCAGTCACCCCGATTTCAAATAAAATAAAACTCTGTGTTCTCACAGAGTTTTTTATTTTTCAAAATTTATATGTAACAAAACTAAGCGTATTTTTTGCCCAGTTCCATATCGTTTATAACGCTTCCTTTTCCTATAAAAATTTTTCTTCCTTTCCACATCACGGTCTTTTTTAAAAAAGGGATCGGATAAACTATAAGAAGCAGAATATCTTTATAAAGCATAAGCATGGGATACAGCAAAAGTATTTTAAGATTACGGCTGTCTTCTTTATTAATTGTAAAAAGACAGGCATATTCTATAATGATTTTTAAAATTACGGTCGCTATAAGCAAAACAAGCCCTCTTGTTCCAAGAAAAGGAAGCGCAATAACGGCTATACCGACGGGATTTGTAAGAATTTCAGCGAAATAAAAAACAGGTTCTAAACGGAATCTCAGAGAGCCCCAACGCCGGACGCGGCCCGTAAAATCTTCCACGGAAGTTGATCTGTTATAATTTGTTACCCATACGCAGTTGGTTGATACGGAAATTTTATTTTTTTTGTAAATCTGTCCCATGACATAATCTTCGGCAAGATATTTCCCGAATATTTTATATCCGCCGAGTTTATCAAGAGAGGCTTTTTCCATAAACATTGATTTACCGACAATAACTATTTTATGGAAAAGTTTCCATGCGGCAATTACACCGCCCGATAAAAAAAGATTTATATATGCGTTTTCCATAATGCTTCCGATTGAATTGCCGCCTGTTCCTTTAACTGG
>JAQTSO010000039.1 GCA_028711215.1 Endomicrobiaceae bacterium
TGAGTTTGCGTGTCAGGGCGGTGCTGACATGATACAATTTAGAGATAAAACCTTAACGGACAAAGAACTTTTTAAAATATCATTGGATTTAAAAGAAATTTGCAAAAAATATCATGTATGTTTTACTCTAAACAACCGCGTTGATATTGCATATGCGGTTGAAGCACACGGGGTACATGTCGGTCAAAGCGATTTGCCTGTTGAAAAAGTTAAACAAATTTTAGGGCCGTCAAGAATTATAGGATTATCCGCATCAAGTTATATGCAGGCTATTGATTGCGTAAAACAAAAAGCAGACTATGTAGGGTTTGGCGCAATTTATCCGACAGGTACAAAACCCGAATCAAAAGCAACAGGGTTGGAAGTTTTGGCTCTTGTAAAAAACAGAGTAGATTTGCCGATTATTGCAATCGGCGGCATAAATGAAAGAAATGTTGAAGAAGTTATTTTGGCCGGTGCTGACGGAGTTGCTGTGGTCCAGGCTGTTTGTGGTGCACAAGATATAAAAAAATCAGCAGAAAATATTAAAAATTTAATATTACAAGCTGAGCAAAAAAAGGAAAAAATAAAAGATGTGCTTAATGGAAAATGCTAAAAAAAATATAGTTACCGATGAGATTAAAGAGGTTTCTGTATCGGAAGGAATGTCAACGGATGAAATTATAAAAGGGATTCAAGAGGGAACAATTGTTATTCCAAAAAATAAAAACAGAATTTTAAAACGAGTTGTTGCCGTCGGTAAAGGTCTTAAAACAAAAGTAAACGCAAATATCGGCACTTCTCCGGATCATATTTCTTTTGAAGAAGAAATAGAAAAAATGAAAGTTGCCGTTAATGCAGGTGCTGATGCGATTATGGATTTATCAATAGGCGGAAATTTAACTGCAATAAGAAAAGAAATTTTAACACAGTGTCCGGTTTGTGTGGGCACGGTTCCGATATATGAAGTTGCATGTGAAGCTGTCAGAAATAAGAAAAAAATATCACAAATGGATGCGGAATTTATGTTTGATGTCATTGAACAACAAGCGGAGCAGGGTGTTGATTTTATGACAATTCATTGTGGGGTAACAAGGGAAACAGTTGAAGTTTTAAACAGGCAGGGCAGACATGTGGGAGTTGTCAGCAGAGGAGGTTCTTTTTTAGTCAAATGGATTAATGCAAATAAAAAAGAAAATCCCTATTATGAACAATATGACAGGTTGCTTAAAATAGCAAAAAAATACGATGTAACTTTAAGTTTGGGAGATGGGTTCAGGCCGGGATGTCTTGCAGATGCATCTGACGGACCTCAGATTGCTGAATTATCCGTGCTTGGAGAACTTGTTTTAAGAGCAAGAAAAGCAGGTGTGCAAACTATGATAGAAGGACCGGGGCATGTCCCTTTGGATCAGATACAGACAAATGTTATTTTGGCAAAAAGATTGGCACATAATGCCCCTTTATACTTTTTAGGACCGCTAGTTACAGATATTGCACCCGGGTATGATCATATTACGTCTGCAATCGGCGGTGCAATGGCTGCAAGTTACGGTGTTGATTTTATTTGTTACGTTACTCCGGCGGAACATTTGAGACTTCCTGATAAACAGGATGTTCATGATGGTGTTATTGCGGCAAGAATTGCCGGACATGCCGCAGATATTGTAAAAAATGTCAAAGGTGCAAGAGAGCAGGATTTCCAAATGTCAAAATACAGAAAAGAAAGAAATTGGGATAAACAAAAAGAGTTTTCCATAGACCCGGAAAAGTTTGAAAAAGAAAGAGCGAAGCTATTGCCAAAACAAGAAGATGTTTGTACAATGTGTGGAGAGTTTTGTTCAATGAAGGAAGAACTATGAAAAAGGTAAAAGTCAGAGTCCCTGCAACAACGGCAAATTTAGGTCCCGGTTTTGATATTTTCGGGGCTTCATTGTCAATATATAATGAAGTTGAAATTTCATTGATAAAAAATTCTACGGGTACATTTACGATAGTCGGTGAAGGAAAAACAATACTGCCGAGAAATGAAAAAAATATTTTGTGGAAAGCAATGGACAGTGTTTTTGGTTTATTGGATGTTAGAGACAAATATAAGCTTTCTGATTTTAATATAAAATTGAAAAATCATATCCCTTTAAGTTCGGGGCTCGGTTCTTCGTCGGCAGCAAGAGCTGCCGGAATAATTGCGGCAAACGAAATTTGCGGAAATAAATTATCACTCAGAGAGATGGTTGATTTAGGTATAAAATTAGAAAGTCACCCCGATAATATAGTGCCGGCTTTTTATGGCGGTATTTGTATATCTGTTGCAGGTCCGGATAATGAATTTATTGTTGAACAGTTACCTGTAGCAAAAAAAATGAAAATAGTTGTTTGTACACCGGGGTTTGAGCTTGCTACGGAAAGATCAAGAAATATTCTTCCGTTAAAATATGACAGAAGAGATGTTGTTTTTAATAGTGCCAGAGTTGCTCTTTTAACAAAAGCATTCTGTATGAGTGACTTTTCAAATTTAGCAAAAGCTATGCAGGATAGATTGCATCAGCCCTACAGAGCAAAACTTATACCCGTAATGGAAGAGTTAATATCATCGGCCTTAAAAGCCGGTGCATACGGTGCCTGTTTATCAGGTTCGGGACCTTCAATGGTTGCATTTTGTAGCAGTAACAAGGCAAAAGAAGTTTTATCGGTTATGGCAAAAATATGGAAAAGAGAAACAGTGCCTGTTAAACAGTTTATTCTGGATTTTGACAGTAACGGAGCTAAGATAATAAAATAGTTGGAGAAAAAAGATTATGGCATTAGTGGTTATGAAATTTGGCGGTTCTTCGGTTGCAGACAGCGACAAAATGAAGCTGGTTGCAAGCAGAGTAATTGAAAAGAAAAAAAATGGCAATAAAGTTGTAGTTGTTGTTTCGGCTCCCGGTGATACGACGGATGATTTGATTACAATGTCAGAAAAGATTACATCCGATCCAAATCCAAGAGAAATGGATATGCTGCTTGCAACTGGCGAACAAGTTTCAATATCGCTTCTTGCAATGACAATTCAATCGCAAGGCGAAAATGCAGTTGCTTTAACGGGACCACAGGCAGGGATTTATGCGGATTCGGACCATTCAAAAGCAAGAGTTACAAAAATTGTGCCTAAAAAAATATTTACTTTGTTGGATAAGGGAAATATTGTTGTGGTCGCCGGATTTCAAGGTTTAAACCCGAAGGGAGATATTGCAACCCTCGGCAGAGGCGGGTCTGATTTGACTGCAGTTGCTCTTGCAGCTTCAATGAAAGCTGATGTTTGTGAAATTTATACTGATGTCGACGGTGTCTATACGACAGACCCAAGAGTTGTAAAAGAAGCGAGTAAAATTGGATTGATATCTTATGAAGAAATGCTTGAAATGGCAGGTTCAGGTGCTCAAGTTATGCAGGCAAGAAGCATTGAAGTTGCAATGAAATATGGAATAGAAATTCATGTCAGGTCAACTTTTTCAGGCAAAGAGGGTACATATATCGTCAGTGAAGAAAAAATAGGGAGAAAAAAAATGGAAGCATTAATGGTTTCTGCAGTAACTTTTGACAAAAATCAAGTAAAATTTTCACTTATAGACGTTCCGGATGTTCCCGGTATAGCGGCAAAAGTTTTTGGCAGTCTTGCAAAATTAGGTATAAATGTTGATATGATCATTCAGTCAGCCGCTTTAGACAAAAAAAATGATATTTCATTTACCGTGAGCAAAGGGGATTTGAAAAGAACGCAAAGTAAAATTGAACAGCTGGCAAAAGAATTAAAAGCAAGTTCCTTATCTTGTGATGAACATGTTGCAAAAGTTTCAGTTGTCGGTGTAGGGATGAAAAGTCATGCAGGTGTAGCATCAAAAATGTTTGAAATACTTGCAAAAAATAAAATTAACATTGAAATGATTTCAACAAGTGAAATTAAAGTTTCATGTGTTGTTGATGAGGCAGATTTAACGAAAGCGGTTAATGAACTGCATAAAGGATTCAAGTTAAATAAAAAATAGGCAGGAGGAGTAAAAAATGAAAAGGATTTTATTCGCAATAATGTGCTTGTCAATTTTTATAGTTGCTTGTGAACGTCAAGATAATGCTTTTTTTGATGATACCGAGTTTAATGATTTTGTTGTTTCAGGTAAATCAAAAATGAACACCGGAGACTTAAAGGGTGTAATTGAAGATTTGACGAAAGCTGTTGAGATAAAGCCGGATGCGGATACATTTATTATTTTGGCGCAGGCAAAATTGTGGACGGGAGATGCTCAGGGAGCTCTTGTAGATATAAATAAAGCATTGGATATCAAAGAAGACAGTTCTTTTTATATGAGAAGGGCAGAAATACAACAGAGTCTTGGAAATTTTCCGGAAGCATTAAGTGATATAGAAAAATCCTTAGCAATGAACGATAAAGAAGGCTGGTCGTATGCTGTAAAATCAAAAATAAAATTTGATATGGGAGATAACGAAGGGGCGCTCGCGGATATAAATGAGGCAATGGGTAAGAGTGAAAAATGGCAGTCAAATAAAGGTTTATATTATTCAGACAGGGCAAAAATAAAGTTAGAAATTGGAGATGCTCAGGGAGCGATTGAAGATATTAGCGAGTCATTAAAAATACTTGAATCTTTGAGAAAAAGCAACAGTATTGAAGAAGTTGTTTCTCCGTCTGAAATACAATCACTTTATCAACGGAGGTCAGATATAAAACTTTCTCTTGGTGATGAGAAAGGAGCACTTGAAGATATTGAGAAGTCTAAAAATATTGTTTAATCGGACAAAATGAATTTGAATGTCAGTGTGTCATTTTTTTAATATTTTTAAACTTTAAAAAGGAGTTAAATTATGGCAAAAAAATTAATATTTTGTTTATTTTTATTTTTTTTCATGTTTGGTTGCAGTACGGATGAAAATAATATGGATCTGAACGAAGGTACAGACTATTATTATGAAACCGGCAACAAATTTATACTTAGCGGACATCAAAAAATCAAAGCCGGTGATTTTGCAGGTGCTACAGAAGACTTTACAAAAGCCATAGAAGAATTGCCGGAATATGCATATGCATATGGGTTTAGGGCTTTCGCAAAACAACAGGCGGGAGATCTTCCGGGTGCATTAATTGATATAAATAAAGCAATAGAAATGAAGGATAGTATTGGTGAATTTTATATTTGGCGAGCTGGAATATACAAGGATATGGGTGATGATAATTCGATGAATATCAATTTTGAGAAAGCAGCGGAATTAAAAAAAACAGAAGCTAAATAGTGTTTTTTTATGTTTTAGTTTTTCTGTGAATGTTTTTTGAAGAAATAAAAAAAGGAGTCAAAAATGAAAAAAATTTTGTTTAGTTTAATCTGTTTTTCTTTTTGTGTTTTTGCCTGTGGGAAAGCTGTTGAAAGTGAAGTAAATAAAGAACAAATTCAAAATAAAACGGCTGAAGAAGTTCAGCAGAATCAAGAAGTACAGATTCAAGAAGTACAGGGTGATCCGGATGCATTATTTCAGGCCGGTAAAGCGAAATTGGAACAAAGTGATTACCAAGGTGCAATTGATGATTTTACAAAATCTCTTGCAATAAAAGAAGCTCACCATGTCAGAGCGGATTTGGGAAGAGCGAAAGAAGCAAGCGGTGATTTGAAGGGAGCTTTAGCAGATTATACAAAAGCGATAGAGGAAGAAAAAAGAGGATTTTATTACCAATGGAGATCACTTCTCTATACAAAAATGGGAAAAGAAGCTGAAGCAAAAAAAGATATGGCAGAATTTGAAAAGTTGCCGAAAGAATAATGTAAATGAAAAAAATATCAATATTTGACACTACGTTAAGAGATGGGTCGCAAGGTGCAGGGATATCGTTTTCTGTTGAGGATAAACTAAAGATAGCATTGGCTCTGGATGCTTTCGGAATCTCTTACATTGAGGGTGGTTGGCCGGGGTCAAATCCAAAAGATGAAGAATTTTTTAAATTGGCAAAAAACAAATTAAAAAAATCAAAATTGGTTGCATTCAGTTCAACAAGAAGAAAAAATATAAAAGCAAAAGATGATGCAAACATAAATAAGATAATAAGTTCCGGCGTTAAATGCGCATGTATATTTGGAAAGACCTGGGATTTTCATGTTATACATGCGCTTAACACCACTTTGGAAGAAAATTTAAATATGATTTCAGATACGATATCATATCTGAAATCAAAAAAAATAGAAGTTATTTATGATGCAGAACATTTTTTTGACGGATATTTAAGTAATACTCAGTATGCAATAAAAACAATAGAGTCTGCCGTAAAAGCCGGTGTTGAATTTGTTTGTTTATGTGAGACAAACGGCGGAATGTTGCCTACTGATGTTCAAAAAATTGTCAAAGAAATTAAAGAAAGATTTCCCAATACAAAATTTGGTATCCACACTCATAATGATTCGGGGTGTGCTACGGCAAATTCGCTGATAGCAGTTGAATCAGGATGCGAAATGGTTCAAGGTACAATAAATGGTATAGGCGAAAGATGCGGAAATGCAAATCTTTGTTCCATAATACCATCCTTGCAACTAAAAAAAGGTTATCATTGCGTCCCACCAAAAAGCTTGGTGAAATTGATGGAATTATCAATGCATATATATGAAATAGCAAATCTGGTGCCTAATGATTATTTGCCGTATGTCGGCAGAAATGCTTTTGCTCATAAGGCAGGCATTCATGTCAGTGCAATAGAAAAAAATTCAAAAACTTACGAACACGTAAATCCGCAAGAAGTCGGTAATATAAGAAGAATTTTAGTAAGTGATTTGTCAGGTAAAAGTAATATAATTTCAAAAGCTGATGAATTGGAAATTAATATTGACAGCAAATCTGAAAAAATAAAAGATATGATAAAAGCAGTAAAAGATAAAGAAAATCAGGGGTATCAATATGAAGATGCCGACGGTTCATTTTTTATTTTAACTAAAAAAATAGAAAAACAATACAGTGATTTTTTTACATTAAAGGGATACAGAGTCAGTGTGGAAAAAAACGGCAAGGGTGAAATTATTTCAGAAGCTACCGTAAAATTAGATGTTAACGGCAAAGAAGAGCACACTGTTGCCGAAGGAGATGGTCCTGTTAATGCATTGGATCAATGTTTAAGAAAGGCATTAATGAAATTTTATCCGGAAATAGAAGATGTTTTAGTAATAGATTTTAAGGTCCGCGTTATAAACAGTGATGCAAATACATCTGCAAAAGTCAGAGTTCTTATAGAATCAAAAGATAAAAAGCATGCATGGGGAACAATAGGTGTAAGCGAGAATATTATAGATGCCAGCTGGCAGGCATTATCGGATTCTGTTGAATATAAGCTTTTAAAAAATAAAATAGGGAACAAAAAATGAAAAGATTATTAGGATTGATTATAATTTCATTATTTTGTTTTTTTTCTCAGATTCAGGCACAAAATTATCAGTCTTGTATGGATGAAGGTGAAGCGGCTGTAAATATGGGGGAAATTGATGAGGGTTTGGATTATTTTCAGGAAGCTATGAGATATAAAAATGATGATCCTGCAGCTTTATACAAAATCGGCAAAATTTATGAAGACAGAGGCGATATAAGACAAGCATCTGAATATTACGAAAAGGTTTTAGCCAGAAGTACTCATGCACAGATGACTTACGACATAGGAGTTTTTTATCTTAAAATAGGCAACATTAGCAGGGTTGAGGAAATATATACAAGGGCATGGCGTCGCAAAGTAAATTCTATTGAAGCAAATCTTGGTATGGGAGATTACAACTTCATAACTAAAAATTATCGTAAAGCTATGGAATTTTATGAATTTGTAATAGAGAGAGACCAGACAAGAGCCATTGCGTATTTCAGATATGCGGTTTGTTTAGATGTAATGGATAAAAAAGAGCAAGCACTGGAAATGTGTCAAAAAGCAATGAGATTGGACGGTTCACAAGAAATAAAAGATTATTATAATTCTTTAAAGAAAAAAAGGTGATTTAAATGAAAATGAGAAGCGATACGATAAAATGCGGTGCAAACAGAGCTCCGAACAGATCGTTGGTATATGCTACGGGGATCAGCCCAAAAGATAAAAATAAACCTTACATAGGAATAGCCTCTTCTTTTACAGACTTAGTGCCGGGACATATCGGCATGAGAGATCTTGAAAGATTTATAGAAAGAGGTATCGCTGCCGGTGGCGGGGTTCCTTTTATATTCGGGACACCTGCAATTTGTGACGGTATTGCAATGGGACATTCAGGTATGCATTATTCACTTGCATCAAGAGAACTTATTTGTGATTTAATAGAATCTGTTGCAAATGCCCATTGTTTGGACGGGCTTGTGCTTTTAACAAACTGCGATAAAATTACTCCCGGTATGATTATGGCTTGTGCGCGTTTAAATATCCCTTCAATAGTAGTTACTGCAGGTCCTATGCTTACAGGGTATTACAATAAAAAAAGAAGATCTTTTGTAAGAGATACTTTTGAAGCAGTCGGTTCGTATCAAAATAAAAAAATAGATTTGCAGGAACTTGAAAATTTAGAAATGTGTGCTTGTCCCGGAGCAGGTTCCTGTCAGGGTTTGTATACTGCAAATACAATGGCATGTTTAACAGAAACAATGGGTATGTCTTTAAAAGATTGTGCCACAGCACCTGCGGTATCTGCAAAAAAAAGAAGAATTGCTTATGAATCCGGAATTAAAGTTGTTGAATTGGTTAAAAAAAATATAACACCGAGAAAAATTATTACAAAAAATGCTTTGCATAATGCTATAGTTGTTGATATGGCATTGGGTGGTTCATCCAATACTGTTTTGCATTTGCCTGCAATAGCTTATGAAGCAAAAGTAGATTTTAATCTGGATATGTTTGATAAGATATCCAGACAGGTAAACCATATAACCTTGCTCGAACCTGCGGGTGACCATTACATGGAAGATTTAGACAATGCAGGCGGAATACCGGCAGTTTTGTCGGCAGTTCAGAATAAGTTGTTGCCGAATAAGACAGTTACAGGTCCGGACATAAAAGAAATTGCGAAAACTTCAAGAGTTTTGGATACGGACGTAATCAGAGAAAAAAACCCGTACCATAAGGAAGGCGGCATTGCGATATTAACCGGTAATATTGCTCCTGACGGCTCTGTTGTAAAACAAGCTGCTGTCAGTGAGAAAATGAAAAAATTTGTCGGTAAAGCAAAAGTTTTTAACAGCGAAGAACTCGCAATGAAGGCAATAACAGGCGGTAAAATAGGAAAAGGCGATGTTGTTGTTATAAGATATGAAGGACCGAAAGGCGGTCCGGGTATGAGAGAGATGCTCGCTCCTACAAGCATGATACACGGTATGGGGCTATCGGATTCAGTTGCCCTAATTACCGACGGAAGATTTTCCGGCGGAACAAGAGGTCCTTGTATAGGACACGTTTCACCTGAAGCAATGGAAGGCGGAATAATAGCAATAGTAAAAGACGGTGACATAATTGATATTGATATACCGCAGAGAAAAATAAATGTTAAGTTGACGAAAGAAGAAATAGAAAAAAGATTTAAAACTTGGGAAAAACCCGAACCTAAAATTAAAACAGGCTGGCTTAACAGATATGCCAGGTTTGTTACATCGGCATCAACAGGTGCTGTGCTTAAATAGATTTCTATATAAAAACTAAAAACGGCGAGGGTTATTCTTAAAATCTTTGTCGCTTTTAGTTTTATAATACAATTTTTGATACAGTCAGTATGCCGCGAATTTTGATTATTAAATGTTGTGAGGATTCCAGTGAATAGTAAAAAACAAGCAAATTGTTTGCTTGTAATTTGCCCGTTAATTCCCATAGAATGGCCGTTGATAGGATTGCCTTATTTATCTTCGGCAATGAAAAATAGCGGTTATTCGGTAAGCATAGTAGATTTAAATTGTAAGTGCAGTAAATTTTATAGTGATACAATAGATTTATATTCAAAAGAAAACCAAATTGATTTTTTTGAAAAAAATATTGACTATTTTCAGGAATGGGTTGATAAAGTTATAGATTCAAAAGTAAATTTCATAGGATTTACTGTATGGAATTCCAATATATGTGTTGTCGAAAGATTAATAAAACTTATAAAAAAAAGAAATAGTGATATTTTTGTTGTTTGCGGCGGTCCGGACAATAGCGGAGACATAGTAAAATTAGTATTGGTTAGAGATTGTACGGATATTGTTGTTCACGGCGAAGGTGAATATACGCTCCTTGAAATTTTAGATTGTTATGTAAATAACAAATCTATGGATAAAATACCAGGGATATCTTATTTAAATAGTGATTATCTCCCGGTTTCAACTCCTAAAAGACCTGAAATTGAAAATATAAATGACTTGTTTTTTCCTGATTTTGAAAACATAAATCTGGAAGATTATAAGTTCAATGAAATTCCTTTGCTTTTTAGCAGAGGGTGCCAATGGAGATGTAAATTTTGTTCGGTTTTTTTTCATTGGAATAAATTCAGAACAAGAAATGCGAATAATGTTTTTGAAGAAATTCTGTTGAGAATGAGACAATACAAAAGGGAACAATATGTTTTTCAATTATTTGATTGTGCCGTAAATCAGGATTTAAAAATGCTTGAGGAATTATGTGATAAAATAAATTCGCTTAATCTGCCTGAAGATAAAATATTCTTTAAGGGTAATGCAAAAATAATGCCCCAAATGAATTATGAATTTCTAAAAAAAATGAAAATGGCAGGATTTCGGGAATTAAGAATCGGAGTAGAAAGCGGTTCGGATAATGTTTTGAAATTAATGGCTAAGCCGTTTTTGGTAAAAGAGGCCGAACAACTATTGGCAGATGCATCAAAAAACGGTATTGAAATAGGTTTAACCATGATTGTCGGATTTCCGGGTGAAACAGAAAAAGACTGGGATGATACAATAAATTTTCTTGAAAGAGTTACACCTTATATTTCAACTATTTTTGTTAGTTTTTGTGAAATAGAAAAAAGATTTATACCGTTATATTTTTCAGATATTGTTGATGATGATTACAACGATAGTTACCATTGGAAAACAAAAGACTTAACAAATACATATGAAATCAGGCAAAAACGTATGCAGAGATTAGATGAAAGTATGAAAAAAATAAAAAAATGGACTATTGAATCACATGGCAGAACCCGGCGTTACTCTTTAGTGAAATAAAACAGAAAAAGTGTAAAAATATTTGAAATATTGTTAATATAAAAGTTTTTGGCTTAATAGGTTGTTTTAATTGTTAGTAAGTTTTTTTAAAGCATTGCTATTGACATTGAAATATGAATAATGTATAATTCACAAACTTGTCTACATTGCATCGTCGCTATTTGTATGGTAATGATTGTGTAGAAAGGATGTATTTTTTTACTATTGACACGTAAAAAAATAATTCATATTTATGTAAATATATGCGTTTTTGTTTTTTTGTTTTTTGTTTTTTTGTGTACAACTAATTGAGGTTGTTATAATAAATTTTTGAGGAAAAAAAATGGCTAGAGAATTCGCATTAGAGAAAATTAGAAATTTTGGTATCACTGCGCATATAGATGCAGGAAAGACAACAACGACAGAAAGAATCCTGTATTATACAGGAAGAACTCATAAAATCGGTGAAGTTCATGAAGGTACCACAACAATGGACTGGATGGAACAGGAAAGAGAAAGAGGGATAACCATTTGTTCAGCTGCTACGTATTGTAAATGGCAGGATATGCAGTTTAACATTATTGATACCCCCGGACACGTTGATTTCACGGCAGAAGTTGAAAGATCGCTTAGAGTTTTAGACGGTGCGGTAATTGTGTTTGACTCAGGTAACGGCGTAGAACCCCAGACAGAAACTGTGTGGAGACAAGCAGATAAATATCATGTGCCAAGAATCGTGTTCGGTAACAAGATGGATAAAATAGGTGCAGATTTTTATATGTTGGTAGACCAGGTTAAAGATAAATTAGGCGCAACGCCTCTTCCGATACAAATTCCGGTAGGACAGGAATCAGATTTTAAAGGCGTGGTTGATTTGGTTTTGATGAAGGCGTTGATTTGGTCAGGTGAAGAGTTAGGCGCAAAGTTTGATACCGTTGAAATACCTGCAGATTTAGCAGAAAAAGCAAAACAATATAGAACGCATATGATAGAGTTGTTGGCAGATTATGATGAAGATGTTATGACCTGCTACATGGAAGCAAAAGAACCGACCGTAGAACAAGTCAAAAAAGCAATCAGAACAGCAACATTAAAAATAAAATTAATCCCAATATTATGCGGAACAGCATTTAAAAACAAAGGTGTTCAGCCTATGTTGGATGCAGTCTGTGATTATTTACCGTCACCGCTTGACAGAAAAGATTTAAAATGTATAAATCCTGACACAAATGAAGAAATTGCAAGACCGGCTGATGATAATGCTCCTTTCGCAGCGCTTGCATTTAAAATACAGTCAGATCCGTTTATCGGAAGACTGACATATATCAGAATATACTCCGGAACTTTGGGTAGTGGTTCTTACGTACTCAATCCTGCTAAAAATAACAAGGAAAGAATATCTCGTATCGTGAGAATGCATTCAAACAACAGAGAAGAAATCAAGGAAGTAAGAGCAGGGGATATTGCCGCTGTTGTAGGTTTAAAAAATACAACAACAGGCGATACGCTTTGTGATGAAGACAATCCGGTAGTGCTTGAATCTATGGATTTTCCGGATCCTGTTATCTCGGTTGCAATTGAGCCGAAATCTAAAGCAGATGAAGAAAAACTTGCAAATGCTCTTAGTAAATTGGCTGAAGAAGATCCGACATTTACAGTCAGAACAGACGAAGAAACAAGCCAGACCATTATTTCAGGCATGGGTGAGCTTCATTTGGAAGTTCTCGTAGACAGAATGAAAAGAGAATTTAACGTTCAGGCAAATGTAGGAAGACCTCAGGTTGCATACAGAGAAACAATTAGAAAGTCAGCGGAAGCTGAGTCTAAGTACATCAGACAAACCGGTGGTAGAGGACAATACGGACATGTTGTTGTTACAGTTGAACCTCAGGAAGTAGCAAAGGGATTTGAATTCGTCAACAAAATTGTTGGCGGTGTAATTCCAAGAGAGTACATACCGGCAGTTGAAAAAGGCATCAAGGAAGCTTTAACTGCAGGAACACTGGCGGGTTATCCTGTTGTGGATATTAAAGTTACTTTGACAGACGGTTCATACCATGAAGTTGACTCTTCTGAAATGGCATTTAAGATTGCAGGTTCTATGGCATTTAAAGACGGTTGCAAAAAAGCAAGTCCTGTTATACTTGAACCTATTATGAAAACAGAAGTTATAGTTCCTGAAGATTATATGGGAGATGTTATTGGTGACTTAAACTCAAGAAGAGGAAAGATTATGAATATGGATGCAAGAAATAAGGTGCAACATATAAAAGCTAATGTTCCTCTATCTGAAATGTTTGGTTATTCGACAACACTTCGCTCATTAACACAGGGAAGAGGAAACTATAGCATGGAACCTTCACATTATGAAGAAGTTCCTAAACAAATTGCAGATAAAATTTTGGAAAAGAAAATATAATAATTTATAATTAGCAAAGGAGAAGAAAATGTCAAAAGAGAAATTTGATAGATCAAAACCGCATGTAAACGTAGGGACAATCGGACACGTTGACCACGGTAAAACGACATTGACAGCAGCGATAACAAAAGTGTTGGGAGATAAA
>JAQTSO010000136.1 GCA_028711215.1 Endomicrobiaceae bacterium
TTTCAATTGTACTATTATCAAACGGAAACTCATTTGCATTTCCTCTTATACCGTCAGTACCAAAGAGCTTCAAATGAATACTCCTCTAGAAATAACGGTAACATGCAACCAAAACAACAGTGCCAAAATAAATGATATGAGCTTTAATTTCCAATTTCTCTTTATTTTTCTGATAATTTTTTTTATATCCATACCTTTTTATTCACTCTTGCCAACATAATATTCTGTCAACTTATTTAACAAATCTTCACTTTTTATAAATGTTATTTTACCTTCATATGAAATTGAAATACCACCTGTTTCTTCGGATACAATTATTACTACTGCATCTGTAATTGTACTTAGTCCTATACCTGCTCTGTGTCTGGTCCCGAGATGTTTGTCTTCAACATCAGAACTGATTGGCAATACACATCCTGCAGAATAAATCCTTTCACTTTTTATAATTATGGCACCATCGTGTATCGGAGATTTTGTGTGAAATATCGAAAGTATTAGTTCTTGTGTTATTAATCCGTCTATACGGGTTCCTGTTTCTGCATAATTTTTTAAACCCATTTCTTTTTCTAAAACAATTAACCCGCCTATTTTTGCTTTACTCATAGCAACAACAGTTTCAACTATTTCTGATAAAAAATCATTGTTTACATTAGTGCTATTGGCATAAACAAATTTACTGCCCAATTTAGCAAGGCCTAATCGTATTTCATCGTTAAAGACAACTGCCAAAATAACAACAGCTCCCAACCAAAATTTATTTAATAACCACGAAAGAGTTTCTAACTGAAGAATACCGGCAAAAACCGTTACAAATATAAGAATCAAAAGTCCGACAATTATTTGAGTTGCTCTGGTACCTCTTATTATCAAAAGAATTCTGTAAAAAATATAAGCAACAATTAAAATATCAACAATGTTTACAATATATTTTGACCAAATATCTAAAATAAATTCCATTTATGCACTCCTGATAGCATCATATACTTTTAATGATTGTACCATTTCTTTAACATTATGCACTCTTATAATATCTGCTCCATTTTTTACAGAAATAACATTTGCGACTATATTGGCTAAAAATCTTTCTTTTACTTCCTCAACATTTATAATTTTTGATAGGAAACTTTTGTTTGATAAACCGACAATTAAAGGTAAACCCAATGTCTTAAATTCTGTAAGCTTTTTAAGAATCAACAAATTATTTTCAACCGTTTTGCCAAAACATATGCCAGGATCAATCATTATTGAATTTTTATTTATCCCGTTTTTAACTGCAAAATCAACTCTATCCGATAAAAATTTAAATATATCTAATATTACATCTTCATAATTAACATTTTTTTGCATTGTCAAAGGATTTCCCTGCATATGCATCAAAATAATACCGACTTTATTTTTTGCAATAACCTCTGCCATTTTTTTGCTGTATCCGAGAGCATAAATATCATTTATTATATCCGCTCCTTCGTTTATTGCAACTTGTGCAACTGCCGGTTTATAAGTATCTACAGATATTGGCAATTTTGTTTTTTTTCTTAAAAGTTTAAATAATTTTCTAACTCTGGTAATTTCTTCCTTTTCAGATATCGGGTTTGAGCCCGGTCTTGAAGATTCTGCACCGATATCAATAATATCAGCTCCATATTCCTGCATATCTAAAGCTCTGGAAAGCAAAAGATTTTCATCTTTTGTGCCATCACCATAAAAAGAATCCGGTGATAAATTAACAATACCCATGACCAAAGCTTTTTTACCGATGGTTATTTTTTTATTACCACAGACTATAGTTTTTATTTCTTCTTGTTTCAATAAATTTTGAAGTTTAACAGCTAAATCTTTAAGTCCGAATGGTTGTTCTTTAAGTTTTGATATTAATTGTTCAATTTGAATTGTTGTACCAAAAAGCACAACCCTTGAAGTACCGCTTTTAAATCTGGAAATATCTTCATGCACACCTGCATCTGTTCCGCACGACAATGATTCTTGTTTTAGAATATTGACCGCTCTGTTGTCCATATCATCTATTACTATGATATTTTCAATCATTTTTTTTGGTAATTTTTCATAGGCAAACTTGTGACAACCGGTTGTTTTTATAATTTGTAAAGCTTCATCTTTATTTCTTGCCAAAGTTTTTCTAACTATCATAGAACTCCTACCTAAATAACGAGAGTGCTTCAGCTCTGGTTCTGGCATCCTTTAGAAAAATTCCTCTGATTGCAGAAGTAACCATTTTAGAGCCAGGTTTTTTAACTCCTCTCATTGTCATACACAGATGTTCTGCTTCCATAACAACCATTGCTCCGTTTGGCTTAGCAACTTTCATTATTGTATCTACCACCTGCTTAGACAATCTTTCCTGTAACTGTAATCTGTGTGAAAAAGCTTCTACAACTCTGACTAATTTTGAAACTCCTACTATTCTGTCTTTCTTTGGTAAATAGGCAATATGAATCTTTCCGTAAAACGGCAATAAATGGTGTTCACATATTGAATATATGGGAATATCTTTTACAATAACTATTTCTTCATGTTCTTCAGTTTCATAATGAACCGGAATTAAACTTTCTATATCAATGTTGTAACCTGAAAGCATCTCCTGATAAAATTCCGCAACTCTTTGAGGTGTTCTTTTTAACCCTTCTCTTTTAGTGTCTTCACCAAAGGCTTCCAGCATCATTTGAACTGCTTTTACAATTTTTTTACTGTCAAATTTATTTATTTTCATTTTTACCTATTTTTTCAAATAATTCATTTTGTGTTCCATTTACTTCCTTACTTTTTTTTACCGGTTTTTTTTCAATTTTAATTTCTTCTTTCGGTTCTTCCTGTTTAACAACTTCTTCTTTTATTTCAGGTGCTTTATTTTCAGTTTTTTCAATTTTATCTTCTATATTTTCAACTTTATTCTCAACAATTATCTCTTTTGTCTGAAGTTTTTCACCTTTCATTATGGACTCAACTTCATCACCTGTTAAAAATTCTCTGTCAATTAGCATTTCAACCATATATTTCAACTTATCCATATTTTCTTTCAGTATTTTTTCTGATTTTTCTTTCGCAATTAGTATAATACTTTTTATTTCTTCATCTACAATTTCAGAAGTTTTATCAGAATGCTTTTTATTTCTTGAAATATCTCTGCCTAAAAATATTTCCTCACTCTCCGTGCTAAGTGCCAGTGTTCCGACTCTTTCACTCATACCAAATTCCGTTACCATTTTTGTTGCTATTTCAGTTGCTCTTGCAATATCATTTTGTGCTCCGGTTGTTATCTCATTGAAAATTAACTCTTCTGCTGCCCTACCGCTAAGCAATATCGATAGTCTTCTGT
>JAQTSO010000137.1:0-1118 GCA_028711215.1 Endomicrobiaceae bacterium
AAGGACATATCGTAGGGGATGTATTAGATACAAAAATAAAAGTATCAATAATTGCCTCATTTAATAAAAGTGCTAAAACAACAAGAACAGGTGTCGGAGTACAAAAAGTAAAAAAACAAACAGATTCGTCTTTAGAGCTTGATGATTGGGATTGGCATTCGGCTGCGTACGAAACATGGAAGACGAAGAGACTTTAACGGCGGAAGCTGGGAAGCACAAAGACTGAAGCTGAGAAGCTGAGAAGCTGGGAAGTTTAGAAGCTTAGCAAAAACTTTGACAATGCCAGAGACGTTACCAAACTTCTAGGCTTCCAAGCTGCTAAGCTTCCAATTTTATCAAGGATAAAATAACATGTTAGTGGATTTGAAACAGATATATTACATTCAAGAAAAAAGGTTTAAAGTCCTGCATCTTACAACTGTTAAATCTTGCGGGAATATGAAAGATGAACAGGAAAGAATTAAATTCTGTAATGCCAATAATATCAACCCGAGAAATATAGTGTTTGCCCAACAGGTACACGGAACATTTGTAAAAAAGGTTTCCAAACAGGACTGTGGGACTTTTATCCCTTCATGCGACGGTTTAATCACAAACGAAAAAAATATTACGCTTGCCGTATTTACCGCTGATTGTATGCCTGTATTTATGGCATCAAGAGATTTGTCAGTAATATCTTTACTTCATGCAGGCTGGAGAGGTTTGGCAGGGGGAATACTGGAAAGTGCCTTAATCTCTTATAAAAAAGATTTTGGAATATTACCACAGGATGTTTTTGCATATATCGGGCCACACATATCAAAATGTTGTTATGAAGTAGGTCCTGATGTTAAAAAAGCATTTGACGTACCGGAATCTGAAACACATCTGTCTTTATCGGAACAAGCTAGTAAGCAGTTGACGGGGTTCGGGGTTAAGAGAGTTTACTTAAATGACAATTGCACTTGTCATGAGGAACAGCTTTTCTTTTCTTTTCGGAGAGAGCCGACGGAATGTCGGATGCTTTCTCTCATTTCGGCTTTATAACGACTTCAAATTTTGGGTTACAACTTCGCATTTTCACACCTTATGTACCGTTTCACTTCCGTACACTACGGCTTGAAAATCGCTCGTTTCAC
>JAQTSO010000137.1:1128-3217 GCA_028711215.1 Endomicrobiaceae bacterium
TAAAAACAACAACCAGAAATACTATTTTGGAACACTATTATTTTTATTGAGATTTTTACGAATTCTAAACATTTTTTCATCTATAATAAATTCTTTACCCGTCAAATTGCCCCATTCTTTCAGGTTCTTAATTAAATCATAAATTGTAGCAGCCAATAGATATATTAATTTTTTATTGACCATATATAATTTCAAACATTTTTCTTCATTATACAAATAGATATCACCAAAATCAGAAACTACATATTTATCATTATCTAAATATTTCAATAATATATATCTATCTGGATATTTATCATTATCTTTATTTATTTTATTACCTTTCACTACTTTATAATCTGTACAAATTTTATCTAATTCAATATATAAATCTTTAATTTCCAATACCTTACTTAAAGTATAAATATTTTTTATAATATTAATAATACATATTATCAATTCATTATCCATTTTATTTATAAATAAGGGATTATTTAATAATTCCGTTAAATTCTTTTCTGTTATCTCCCAATGTTTAAAAACTTGAAACCCTATGTATTGATTTTTTTCTATTATTTTTTCAATGTCTTTATTTTCCAAATTTAAAAAATTATTAATTCCTTCTAGAGTGCTATCTCTATTTTCTAGTGGATAAACTAATTTTTTTAATTGTCCAACTATTGAAAGAATTTCTGAATCAGCCTTAAATTTTGAATATTCTATAATTTCATATATTAATTTTTTATCAACAAAATTTTTAAATGTTTGATAACATAAATAAATGATAGGTATTGCAAAAAGTGAAGCAGAAATATTAATTAATAACTCTTTTATATTATTTTCAATTTCTAATGCTATACAATATATAACAATTGCAATTAAAATGGATGTTAAAAACGGTAAACTGATTAAAAAAAATTTAGAATTATAAAATCTACCATACTTTTTTAAATTCATATTATCCTTTTCTCTAAATACGATTTTAGTATTTTAAACAAAAAATTTAACGTCATTTTTATTTATGACAAGTTACATCTTTAAGCGTCCATGGAAATTTTCCACACTTTTTACAATTAATAATTACCTCAGGTTTTTTGGGTGTTACTTTGCTTGGATCGAAAAAACCACTTGTAGCAGGTACTTCCTCTTGTTCTGTTGTTACTTCTTTAGACTCACAAATTGGACATTTATCTAATAACATAAATTTGCTCCTTAGAATAAATTATTTCTTCTTTTTTGATTGTATAATACAAATGTATGATTTGTCAAGATATCCAAAAACCTATTTAATAGTTTTCTGCAATTTTTGTCTCAAAATACTTGCGTAGTCTGTATACTCTTGGGCTCTGTTGAGTCTGCCGAAATTGGTTTTATGGAGTCTGCGGTTGAGGGTGACAATCGGAATTTTTTTTATTTTTAAACCTGAACTCTGTAATTTCAGTTGCCAGCCGACAATTTCGCCTGATTTAAGAGTTTCATCAAATAAACCTATCGTATCAAAAACTTCCCGTCTGATAAGAGAAGCACCACCTATACTGCCGAAATAAGGCTCAGGTCGGGGTTTTAGTTGCTTTTTTTCTTCTTCGGTAAGTTCAGGGCTTATAAAATCTCTGCCCATACTGAAAACTGCCTGTAAATCATTATTTATAAGTTCATTATAAAGCAGAGAAAGTGTTTCTTTTTCAATATAATCATCGGCATCATTAAAGAATATGATTGAACCTTTTGAAGCATTTATCCCTGCGTTTCTTGATTTAGCCAGAGAAGATTCATTTATTCTATATACATTACATCCGGCATTTCTGGCAATTTCTCCTGTATTATCGGTTGAATCGTCATCTATAACTACAATTTCAAGAATTTCAAAATTCTGTTTTTTTATGGCATCTATAGTTTCAAGAATATATAGTGAGGCATTTTTGGCAGGTATAACTGCCGATACTGAAGGATTTTGCATATTTATAAACTCCGGTTTTACTTGATACTGGTTTTTCTTAAATATTTAGTTACAAACGGCAAAAAAGATTTCATAGGAAATTTTACGTTGAATGTAGAATTTTTAGTATGTAATCGTCTCATACAATAAACTTTATCAATAAAATGATTTACA
>JAQTSO010000006.1 GCA_028711215.1 Endomicrobiaceae bacterium
AGTTGTATGTTCTAAAACGAATAAAGCAGATGTATATATTATGGGAAACATAGGTGACGATAATTACGGTAAAATAGTGAAAGAATCAATGTCCGGACTTAATATAAACAGCCAACATTTATATACGGTAAAAGGTGTAACGGCACATCATATAATAAATATAGACGAAAATGGTGACAGATATTTTAAACCGAATAGTTGGCATGATGGTGTTTGGAAAGATTATGTTATAAGTGACAGCGATAAAATATTTATGAATGGCATGGATGTTGTGGCAACAACTTATTATGAGTCAACTTTCAAAGATATTTTAGAGATTAGAAAAGATTCGGGATTTTTATTGTCTGTTGATTTTCATGATGAAAAGATTGATATGTCATGGGAAAAATATTTAAATAATATTGATTTATTTTTCATTAGTGGCAACAACCAAAAATTAGAGCAATTGGAACGATGGTCAAAAAACTTTCATACGGTATTTACCGCAACACTCGGGAAATGTGGCAGCATTACATATCATAAAGGTAATAAATATAAATGTGATGCAATAAAAGTCAGTGAAGTTATTGACACAACCGGATGTGGCGACAGTTACCAGGGGGCATTTATAGTTGATTATATGTTAAACAAGGATATTAAAAGTGCTATGGCTAAGGGATCCGAATCTGCTGCAATAACCTTGTCATTTGTCGGTGGATTTTAAATCGTATTTTGTTGTATTAGAAACACAAATATTATAAAATCCGTAATTATGGTAAAATTTGTTTTTAAGGATTAATCAAACATGCATAAAAAAATAGCAATAGTCGGCAGACCAAATGTAGGTAAATCAACTTTATTCAACAGATTTGTAGGCAAAAAAAAGGCAATAATTCACAGTATGCCGGGTACAACCAGGGATAGAAATGATTTTATTGTTAATTGGAAAGATAAAAGTTTTATTGTTACAGATACGGCAGGTTGGAGCAGTGACGTTAGTGAATTTTCAAAATCAATGAGCCAACAGCTTGATGTGGCTATACAGGGCTGTGATATTGTTCTTTTTCTGGTTGATGGCAAAGACGGAGTTCATCCTTTTGAACCTTCGATTGCAAAAACTCTCAGAAGCAGTCAAAAAGATGTTATTTTAATTGTAAATAAAATAGATACATTTGCCGAAGAAGTGAAAACTTATGATTTTTATAGTTTAGGGTTTGACCAGATGATTTCGGTTTCTGCTACTCATGGCAGAAATATGATAGAATTGTTAGAAACAATTTGTGATAAAATAGGAAATGACGGTTATGTAGACAAAGAAGATAAAATTTTAAAAATTATTTTTGTCGGTAAACCTAATGTAGGTAAATCATCGCTGGTTAATGCAATAGTTAAAGAAGAAAGGTGTATTGTACATAATACTCCCGGTACGACGAGAGACTCGTTAACTGTACACGCAACACATAAAGATACCGATTATTTGCTTATAGATACTGCAGGACTTCACAGAGGCAATAAAACAAAAGATGATATGGAATATTTATCAACTTTAAGTACAAATTATGCATTGGATGATGCAGATATTGCTGTTTTAGTTGCGGATGCATCACAGGGGATAGGAGAAACAGAAGCAAAAATTGCAGGACTTATTATAGAAAAAAAGAAACCATGTATAATTGCAGTAAATAAATGGGATTTAATAGAAGATAAAGAAGATCAGGTTAAATTATTCCAGCAACAATTAGAAGAAAAGTTAAAATTTTTAGACTGGTCTGACATTATTTTTATATCTGCAAAAACAGGACAAAGGATAGACAGAATTTTCAGACTGGCTCCTTTAATTTATGAACAATATTCAAAACTTTTAACACAGCAGGAATTAAATGATGCAATAAGAACCGCTACGGCTAATAAACCGTTGCAAAGAAAGGGTAAATTAGTGAAAATTAAAGAGTCAGAACAATTAATTTCAAAACCGCCTACGTTTAGATTTTCTGTTAATGATTTAGAATTATTACATTTTTCATACAGGAGATACATTGAAAATTTTTTAAGAGAAAGATTTTCGTTCCAAGGCACTCCGATAGTTTTAAAGTTCAGACAATATACTAAATCAAATAAGGAAAATAGATGAAGACAGCAATATATTTGCTTATGGCTTATTTATGCGGGGCGATACCGTTTGCGTTTATAATTTCAAAATATTTTAAAAGTGTAGATATAAGAAAATGCGGATCGGGAAATCCGGGAGCAACAAATGTTTTCAGATCAGTTAGTAAACCATTGGGTATTTTGACATTTGTTTTAGATGCTTTAAAAGGATTTATTCCTGTTTATTTTGCCGGTTTTATAAATCCTTCAATTTATTTTATTTTAGCGGTAGCTTTGGTTACAGTAATAGGTCATGTTTATACTGTTTTTTTAAATTTTAAAGGCGGCAAAGGTGTTGCAACGGGTTGTGGTGTATTTATCGCTTTTGCACCAATGGTAACAGTTATATGTTTTTTGATTTTTGCAATAACTTTGTTTATTTCAAAATATGTTGCACTTTCATCAATGTTTGCTGCAATTGCACTTCCAATAATTTTAAAAATATTTAATTATCAGGACGTAATTGTTTTATTTGCCGTAATTCTTGCGATGATTGTTATCATAAGACATTTAAGTAATATAAAGAGAATACTTAACGGTACTGAAAATAAAATTGTGTTAAAGAAAAAAGAGGTAAAACAAATATGAAAATATCTGTTTTGGGTGCAGGCTCATGGGGAACGACATTAGCATGCGTATTGGCTGATAACGGACATGATGTCTCTATTTGGGAATTTGATAAAACAGTTGCCGATAAATTAAACAAAGAAAGAGTTATTCCTTTTATAGGCGGTGCTGAGATACCAAAAAATATTATAGTTACAAATGATTTAAACATAGTATCATCTCAGGGAGCGGTATTAATAGTCGTTCCGTCACATGTTTTAAGATCAACTCTTTTGACAATTAAAAAATTAAAAATAGATATGAAAAATAAACTGGTTATAAGTGCCACAAAAGGTATTGAAAATGATTCATTGCTGAGAGCTTCCGAAATTATTGAAGAAATTTTTCCTGAGCAAAAAAATAATGTAGTTGCTTTATCAGGTCCCAGTCATGCAGAGGAAGTTTCTAAAAAAATGCCTACTGTAATTGTTTCTGCATCAAAAAATGATAAAAATGCTGTTTTATGCAGAGATTTATTTATGAATGATTACTTAAGGGTATATACTCAAGATGATATAATAGGAGTTGAATTGGGGGCCTCTTTAAAAAATGTTTTTGCTATCGCCGGCGGAATTATTGACGGTCTCTCTTTTGGTGATAATACTAAGGCAGCAATAGTTTCAAGAGGGCTCAAGGAACTTGTTAAATTAGGTGTATTATTAGGCGGAGATAAAAATACATTTTACGGGTTATCAGGAGCGGGAGATTTGATGGTTACATGTTTTTCTAAACATTCAAGAAACAGAAGTTTAGGAGAAATGATAGCAAAAGGAAAAACATTGCAGGAAGCAGAAAAAGATTTAAAGATGATTGCTGAGGGTGTAAAAACAACAATTAGTGCCTATGAACTCGGTAAAAAATATAATGTGGAACTTCCGATAATAAATGAAGTTTATGAAGTATTATTTAAAAATAAATCTGCTAAACAAGCAGTTATGGATCTTATGACAAGAGCCCCAAAAGCAGAAATTTAGGAGTTTTAACAACAAACTTTAGCCGGAGAAAAAAATATGACAAAAAATGATTTAATTAACAAATTGGCAGAGATAATGCCGTCAAAAAAAAATGCAAGTGAAGCTGTTAATAAGTTATTTGAATCTATTTTAACAGCTTTAAAAGACGGTCAAAAAGTTGTTGTAACCGGTTTTGGCAGTTTTAATTTAAAGGTTACAGAAACTAAAAAAGGCAGAAATCCAAAAACGGGTGAAGTTGTTATGATCCCGCCTAAGAAAAAAATAAGATTTAAACAGTCTAAGGAAGTATTTTAACTAATAAATATGAAAATATTTTCAATATATAGGGTGACAAAATATTCCGATAGATACACTGATGAGTCTGCAAAAATAATTTATTGTTTGTGATATCTTAGGATTGTTGTAAAATATAAATGTTATGGATATTAAAAAATATTTATCAATAAGTGAAGTTGCAGAAAGAGTTCATGTTAAAGCCCATACACTTCGTTATTGGGAGAAAGAAAAATTGCTTAAGCCTGAAAGACATTCCGGTTTAAGAAAATATTCCACAAAAGACATTGACCTAATTAATGAGATAAAAGATTTATTGTACAATAAGAAAATTACGATATCAGGTGTTAAGAAAATTTTAAAGGGTGATAAGAGAGTAAAAGACCCTCAACTTAAGTTGTTTAAAGACATACAGGATATAAGTTCGTTAAAAGCTATTAAAGAAGATATTAAGGAAATTTTAAATATTTTAAAACAATAGTAGTTTCGTCGGGGCGTAGCGCAGGTGGCTAGCGCACTCCCTTGGGGTGGGAGAGGCCGCTGGTTCAAGTCCAGTCGCCCCGATATAAAAATTGCTTTTAAAATAAATAAAAAATATAGTCAAAATGTAAATTAATGAAAAAATCCATATTAATATTATTTACAATTTTTATATTTTTACATTCAGAAAATATTATTGCGATAAATACTAATGATTCTTCCGGTTCACAAGAACTCTATCAAAATATTAATTTGGGTTCTTTTGGACAGCAAAACACATGGGTTAACTTGGATTCAAATATCGGTTATATTGCTCCTAATGAAATTGTATATGAAGATTCTTTAACCAGTGAAATTGAAATAGTCGCAGAATCCCCGTATTTTGATTTCTTTAATTATATTCCTGACACAAACAGTAAGTTGCTTTCACTTGATGACGATAATAAAATAATCATTAAAAATGAATCTCAAATTTTGTTGCAAACACAATATGCCGATTTATACGGCAATGAAATATTAAATGATTATCCAAAAATTTACTATAGAATAAAAAACAGCGGTGATTCTTTTGTTGAAACTAAAATGGATAATGTAACAGGTAATACATTTTCAAAGGTTTTGAACATTGATTATGGAGAGTACGAATATTACTGTACGGCAACAAATGATAATTATCCGGGGATTTATCAGTCCGAAATTCAAACTTTTATAGTTACCGAAAGACCGCACACATTTTTAAATTTAAACCCGAATACACAAAATGATAATGCAAATCCAAATGTCGGTATTTCTTTTAGTTGGACAGCAACAAAAGGAGTGCCTACCGATACACTCTCATATGTATTTTGTATAGGAACAAATATCAACGATTTCTCAGAGATTAATTTAAATATAAATAATGATTATATAATTAACACTTTGCAATCGAGGACAAGATATTATTGGAAAGTGAAGGTGGCAAATCAATATGGAGTTGAACTTCTAAATCCTGAAATTTTTTCATTTATTACTCTGGGAGAAATAATCAGAATATATAATGCCCCAAATCCTTTTAATCCTCAAAAAGGTGAAAATACAAGGATATTTTTTGAAATGCCTGAAAACGGTTCTGCACAATTGGATATATATTCGGAATATGGTGATAAAATAAAAACGATTTCATTGAATAATTTACTTCAGGGAAGTAATGAGGTTGCATATGACGGCAGAGACGGCAACGGCAGAGTTTTATACAACGGTACATATTTGTGTATTTTAAAGAAAAAATATTCAGGGCAGACAAAAACGGAAAAATGCAGACTTTTAATAATAAAGTAATATTATCTGTAATATCGTGTTTTCTTGCGGTTGTTAATCTGTATCCGCAAGGGGCAAGAAAAAACTTTCTTTCACACGGGCCGTCAGTTTCTTCTTTTGCACAGGGAGAAACAGTTTTAAATAATAACGACGATCCTGCAATAATATTTTATAACAGTTCATTATTATCTTTTTTTAATTACAATTCAGTTTCACTTGGCAGATATAATTTGTTTGACGGGACATCATATAATTCAGTTTCGGTAAGTTTAAATTTAACGGATAATTTTAATTTAGGATTGTCGGTTATTAATTTGTCAAGCGGTGATGTTGAAATCAGGCAAGATCCGTTTGATGTTCCCAGAAATATACAGACTAATCAATGGGCTTACATATTGGCATCTTCTTATCTGATTAATCCGATTAATACTGCGCTAGGAGTTAATTTAAAATATATTATTATGGATTTATATGAAAAAAAAGATGCCGGATCGGCTTTTGATGTTTCGCTGTCAAAATTTATAAATAATATAGATATGTTTAGCACGCAAACAACAATTGGATTTGGGCTATCCGCACAAAACATTGTCGGAACCGGTGTAAAATTAGATACTTACAGAGAAGATTTTCAGAAAATTTTTGTACTGAGTTCAATGATAAAGATTCCCGTTAAATTCAGACTAGAATCAAAAGATACTGTTGCATTGTCATTAGATGCAAGAAATGAAGATTCAAATACGGAATTGTTTACAGGGTTGGAATACTGCATATCGGATAAATATGCTTTGAGAGTCGGATATTATTGCGAACATATTACTGCGGGTTTTGGAGTTGATATAGCGAATTTAGTTGTTAATTATTCGGCTGATTTTAATGAAATAGACTTAATCAATAGATTTTCACTTTCGTATAAGTGGATGCAAAGAAAGATTTATAAAGTAAATGATGGTTTAGATATTGAAGCAAAAAATGTTATTGAAGAAGATAAAATATCAAGAATTGAAGCAGAAAAAATGTTTGCCAAGGCAAAAAAATTCTATTCAAACGGACAGTATTTATATGCGACAGAAAATTTACAAAAACTCATAGTTAAATATCCAAATCATGAGTCTTCAATGTTTTTTTATCAAAAAATAAAAAAGAAAATGAAAGAGGATTCAGTATCAATGTTAGTCAGCGATTTTAGTTCATATACATATGCATCCGGATATGTTAATTATTATGAAGGTGATTATTATCAATGTGCAAAGGAATGGATGAAATATTTGCAATTCGATAAAGAAAATAAAGAAATATCAGAGAGATTGAAACAAGTTAATAATATTTTGGCAAACGAACTTTTAAAACAGCAAAAAATTGCATTTGAAAAACAAGCAAATGAATTTTTACAGACCGGTATTGATAAATTTAATAAAAAACAATGGATTGCCTGTATAAAACAAATGGAAAAATTACAAACATTTGTCCAGTCTTCGAAATTCACAACATCATTTAATTTTTATGAGATAGCAAAAGATTATATTGATAAATCGGTTGCAGAACTAATGGCTACGGTACAAAAAATTAAATGTGAAACATCAGGTCAGGAAAGTGTTCAGACGCAGTCAGCCGAAATACAGGAAATAGATGAGAAAACAGCAGATGTAAAATATCGGGAAGGACTAAGTCTGTATGCGAACGGGAAACATGTTGAAGCCGAAAGAATGTGGGAGTTAACACTCAGACTTAATCCAAACCATACAAGAGCAATAAATGCATTGAATCGTTTGAGAAATCAGAGTAAATTATGAAATTAAATTTTGTTTCAAAATCAATATATTTTTAATTGATTTTTAAGTGGTATTTTAATATAATTCCAGGAATATAATTTAAAATTTAAAGGAAGGCTTTATATAATGAAAAAATTACTAGTTGTATTTATATCTTTGTTTTTTACCACAGTTTTGTTTGCAACATCTGATGGTTTTAAAATTAAAACGGTTGTTATTGAAGGTGTAAAAAATGTTAAACCTAAAACGGTTTTGTCAGAAATTGTAACAAAAAAAGGAAAAGTATATACGGAATCTATTGCAAGAGAAGATATAAGAAAAATACTTGCTTTAGGGAGCTTTGAAAATGCCGAATTGTACGTTGATAAACAAAGTAAAATTATAAAGTTTATTGTTTCGGAAAAACCCTATATAAAGAAAATAATTGTTAAAGGCAATAAACAATTTTCTGCCGGTAAATTAAAAGGTGAAGCAACCATTAAGGAAAAAGGGTTTTTTGATAAAGTTGAACTTGAAGAATCAAAGAGAAAAATTTTAACATTATACAGGGATAAAGGATATGCTGACTGCGAAATAGAAGCTTATCCTACAACTGATGTAGACTCAAATATCATGACGGTAACGTTTTTGATAACAGAAAATAATAAAATTTTGATAGGCGATCTAATCGTTGACGGTTGCAAGTCTTTCAAATCTAAAAAAATTAAGAAACTTGCCAAAACAAAAAGAAAAAAAGTGTTTAAAGAAGATACTTTAAAAAATGATATTGCCACTATAACTAAGTTTTATAAAAATCGCGGGTTTATGGATTTTTCTGTAGATGAACCTAAAATAACATATAACGAACAAAGAACAAAAATGTTTATTACTTTGACAATAGATGAGGGTCCAAAATATAAAATAGGTAATATATCATTTCAGGGGAATTATGTAGTTTCTGAAAAAGAATTGGTAAAACATTGTGAAATTAAAAAGAATGAGATTTTTAACCAGGAAAAAATAGCTTTAACTTTGAATAAGATATATGAGGATTATTCAAACAGGGGATATTTGCAATCGTACATAGTTCCGGATTTTAAAAAAACAGATAATGACGGTATCGTCGATGTTGTTTATGATATTCAGGAAAATAATAAAGTTTATGTGGGTGATATTTTTATAGATGGGCTTGTAAGTACAAGAGAGGCAACAATCAGGAGAGAAATTTTACTTAAACCGGGTGATGTTCTTTCTTCCGGTAAAGTAAGAAGAAGTATGGAAAAGATTTATAATTTGGGATTTATAGACGGAGCAGAACCCAATATACTACCTACAAATACTCCTGATATTATGAACTTGGCATTTAGTATAACTGAAGGCAAACCGGGTATGATAACAGCCGGTGCAGGATATTCTTCCATAGACCAATTTGTCGGTTCCATACAATTACAGCATATGAACCTTTTTGGAAGAGCCCAAAAATTAAACTTGTTGTGGGAATTTGGTGCAAGAAGACAAAATTACCAAATAGACTGGACTGAACCTTGGTTTTTAAATAAAGCTATGAGTCTCGGATTATCAGTTTATAATATGGAAAGATTAAGAGATTATCATTATACAACAGATGCCTATAAAGAAGGAAGAACCGGTGGCTCTGTAAAAATAGGACCGAGAATTTCAGAAAATACATCTCTTGTTTTTGGATATACATATGAAAATGTTAATATTTTTGACATACAAGATGAGGATCTTAAACAAGAAATTTTAAATGATCCTGATTTGGCAAGAGACAAGACTTCAAGTGTTTTAACTCAGATAATATACGATTCAAGAGATTATGTTTTTGATGCATCAAAAGGTGCAAAATATTCATACGGTGTGACTGTTGCCGGCGGACCTTTTGGCGGTAATGTTCATTACTTAAGAAATTCAGCCAGAGGAACATGGTTTTTTCCTACATTTTGGAAATTCATTTTTTCAGTGAATGTTAATCTTGGATACATAGAAAGTTACGGTGATTCAAGCGATGTTCCTTTATATGAAAAATATTATGTTGGTGGTGCTGACACAATCAGAGGATATAAATATAGAACAGAAATTGGTCCATATGAAGGCGGAAAGGTAATATCAGTTGTGAATTTTGAGTATAAATTCCCGATAGTTCAAGAAAATAAAAAAACTATATTGCAAGGTGCGTTTTTCTACGATCTGGGAGGAACGTGGAAAACTTTAAATGATATACATATGAAATTTGCTACAGATAATCCGGATAATAATGAGTATTATTTAAAATCAGGTGTTGGGTTTGGAATAAGATTTGCAACTCCGGTATTCCCGTTAAGACTTGATTGGGGATATGGATTAAATCATAAGCCGGGTGAAGATTTGCAACAGTTTTATTTTACTATAGGTAATGCATTTTAAGAGGGTTGAATATGAAATTGACATTGGAAGAATTAGCAAAAATTGTTGATGGCAATCTTGTAGGCGATGCCAGTATTATAATAAAAGGTGCATCAAGTCTTTCTGATGCATGTGACACTGATATAACTTTTTTCGGAGATAAAAAATTAGAAAGTTTAGTATCAGTAACAAAAGCAGGTGTAATACTTTATCCAAATAGTATTTCTTATGACAAATTAAAAAACAAGAATTTAATTTTAGTTGCAAATCCATATTTAGCTTTTTCAAAGATTTTAACAATAATAGATAATGAAAGATTATCATATTTCAAATCGGGAATCAGTTCAAAAGCAACCGTTTCTCAAACTGCAAAAATAGGGCAAAATGCATCAATAGGTGACAATGTTATCATAGAAGATAATGTTATCATAGGGGCCAATACAAAAATTTTGCCGAATGTTTATATTGGTTCAAATACTATTATAGGGAATGATTGTTTAATTTACCCTAATGTGACAATAAGAAATAATATAAAAATCGGCAATGCCTGTATATTCCATCCCGGTGTTGTTATCGGCGGAGACGGCTTTGGTTATAAAACTGTCGGTAATGAAGTTTTTAAAATACCGCAGATAGGAACTGTAGAAATAGGCAACAATGTTGAAATAGGGGCTAATACAACAATAGACAGGGCGACAACCGGAAAAACTGTTGTCGGGGACAATACAAAAATAGATAATTTGGTTATGATAGCGCACAATGTTAAAATCGGTAAAAATTGTACAATTGTCGCTCAGGTTGGTATTGCCGGTTCAACAGAAGTGGGAGATAATGTTGTACTTGCAGGACAAGCGGCAATTGTAGGTCATATAAAAATAGGAAATAATGTTATGGTTGGCGGTCAGTCCGGAGTTATGAACGATTTAGAAGATAAAGCAGTTGTATTCGGCAGTCCGGCACAACCGATCAGAGAACATATGAAGATGTTCGCAATTATGAAGAAATTGCCGGAAATATACAGTAAATTAAATAAGTTGGAAAAACTTTTAGATAAGAAAGAGGATTAATTTTTTTATGGCGAAACAGACTACAATATTAAAGGATGTAATTGTAGAAGGGATAGGATTACATACCGGCAACAATAGTAAAATTGTTTTTAAGCCTGCACAGGCAAATTACGGGATACATTTTGTCAGAGTTGATTTACCGGGCAAACCAGATTTATTGGCTAATTGGCAAAATTTGTCTGATGAAGTTGCAATAAGAGGAACAATTATTGAAAATAACGGCGTTAAAATGTATACGGTTGAACATATACTTGCAATTTGTTCTGCTCTTAAAATTGATAATTTGATTGTTGAGATAGATAACAATGAACCTCCTATATCGGACGGCAGTGCAAAATTACTGACACAGGAAATATTGTCCGCAGGCATAAAAGAACTTGATGCACAAAGAGAATATTATATTGTCAAAGAACCGGTTACTTTTAGTGACGGGAAAACAACAATTACTGCATATCCTTCAGATAAATTTGAAATAGATTGTACAATCGGATTTGAACATCCTTTTTTGGCAAATCAACAAGGGAAATTTGTGATAACGGAAGAAACATTTATAAACGATATTGCGCCGTCGAGAACTTTTTGTTTTGATTTTGAAATAGAAGCACTTCAGGCAAACGGTCTTGCAAAAGGCGGAAGTTTAGAAAATGCAATTGTTATAGGTCCGGCAGGAATTTACAATAAAGAACCTTTGAGATATCAAGACGAATTCGTAAGGCATAAAACATTGGACATAATCGGTGATTTATATTTATTGGGTAAGCAAATAAAGGCAAAAATAGTTGCAGTAAAACCCGGGCATAAAAATAACGGACTGTTTGTTAAAGAATTTATAAAAAAAGCAATTTTGGTTAAAGATGAAAATAAAGCGGAGGAAAAAGTGCAAGAACAAATAGTCGGTGAAAGAATCATAAATAGCGCAGAAATTCAAACAATTATTCCGCACAGATATCCGATTTTAATGGTTGACAGAGTAAAACTTACTGATGACACAAAAAGGGCAACGGGATATAAAGCTGTCAGCGGTAACGAGGGTTTTTTTCAGGGACATTTTCCGGGTCAGCCGATTATGCCCGGAGTTTTGATAGTAGAAGCAATGGCACAGACATCCTGTGTGCTATTTTTATCAAGACCTAATATGAAAAATAAATTAGCTTATTTTATGGGAATAGACAATGTTAAATTCAGAAAAACAGTTATTCCCGGAGATATGCTGGAACTAAAAATAGAAGTAATCAAAGACAGTGGTACTAAAGGTAAAGTAAAAGGCGAGGCTTTTGTTGACGGAAAACTTGTTACAGAAGCAGAATTTATGTTCATTTTAGTGGATAGAGGGGCTTAATTATGATACATCAGACAGCTATTGTAGATAAATCGGCAATTATAGGACAAAATGTGGAAATAGGTCCGTATGTAATTATAGGAGAAGGAGTTTCAATCGGAGACGGAACAATTATAGGACCTCATGCAATTGTTGAATATTCAGATATCGGTAAAAACTGTAAATTATTCGGACATGCCATAATAGGGACTGAGCCTCAACATTTAAAATACGCAGGCGAAAAAACAAAGACCATCATAGGTGATGGTTCTGTAATGAGAGAATATGTAACCGTTAACAGAGCAACAAGTGATACAGGAAAAACAATTGTCGGTGAAAATTGTTTGTTAATGGCATATGTTCATATAGGTCATGACAGCGTTTTAGGAAATAATGTAATTATTGCAAATGCTTGTTCAATAGCCGGGCATGTTGAAATTGCAGATAATGTTGTGTTCGGAGGCATGGCTGCAGTTCACCAGTTTACGAAAGTCGGCAGAAATGCAATTATCGGTGGCGGTTCAAAGGTAAATATGGATATAATTCCTTTTGTCGAAACGCATGGAGACAGGGCAAAACTCGTCGGATTAAATCTTATAGGGCTTAAAAGACATAAAATGTCATCAGAGACTATTGATGCGATAAAGCAAGCATATAGAACACTCTTTATGTCAAAATTAACATTGGAAGAAGCATTATCGAGACTTATTGAAGTTAAAGTAGCCGAAGTGCAAGAAATAGTAACATTTATCAGAAGATCTCAAAGAGGGATTGCCAGAAACAGATGAAGAATGAAAAGTATATAGGTTTAATTGCCGGTGGCGGCAGATTTCCCGTTCTTGTTGCTCAGGAAATACAAAAACAGGGTAATAAATTGTTTGTTATCGGTATAAAAGAAGGTGCAGATTCTGAAATTGAAAAAATTTCAGAAGATTTTGCTTGGATTTCTGTCGGTCAATTGCAGAAAGGTATTGATCTTTTAAAAGAAAGAAATATTAAGGTTGTAACAATGGTTGGAAATGTAAAACATGCACATATTTATTCAGCATTGAAAATGGATTTCAGGGCAATGAAATTAATGGGTTCCTTGATTAATAAAAAGGCAGATACGATTTTTGGTGCCATTGCAAAAGAATTTAAAAAAGATGAAATAGAATTTTTGCCTTCTCATATTTATTTAAAACATTTTCTTGCTCCGGAAGGATTAATTGTAGGTAAAAAATTAAATTCAGATGAAAATAAAGATGTTAATTTTGGGTTTACTATTGCCAAAAGTATAGCCGGACTTGATATAGGACAAACAGTTGTAGTAAAAGACAAATCTGTTCTTGCTGTTGAATCAATTGAGGGAACAGATGAATGTATAAAGAGAGCATATGCTTTGGGGGGCGATAATGCAATTGTAGTAAAAGTTGCAAAACCAAACCAGGATTTCAGATTTGATGTTCCGGTTATAGGGTTAAATACAATTGATACATTAAAAAATAATAAAATCAGAGCAATGATTATTGAAGCAGGTTCTACTTTAATTTTAGATAAAGATGAAGTTATAAAAAAAGCCAAAGAATATGGAGTTACTATATTGGCTATTTCAAAAACGGAGGACTGATGAAGAAATTAGTGAATTTGTTAATGGTTGCAGTTTTTGTTTTATCAGCTGGTAGTTTGAGTTATGCAAGAGGACCTTTTATTACACCGGGTGCAAGAGCTACAGGTTATGGAACTGCTTTTGTATCAATAGCTGATGATTTAACAGCAATTTATTGGAACCCTGCAGGACTGGCATATCAGAAAAATACACAAATGATGCTTTCTTCTTACTACGTTTCTGTCAATGCAACTTCTAACGATACAAGCGGATATCCTACAAAATATGAAACATCTGCAATAGTTCCTTTTTTGGGATTTTCTACTCCATTAAATAAAACAACGGTTATGGCATTTGGTGTTTATGTTTCAGGAGGAGGAGGAGGAAAAGTAGCCAATATATTTCCCTATCAACTTGAAGGTGAGCAAAGTTTTATGGTTTATAATGTATCTGTTGCAAAAAATATTAATGATAAATTATCTGTAGGTGTTGGTATTGAAGGCATCGAAATGAGAGATAAGTTAGTTTGTAAAATTCCTTATGCTATGATGGGATTACCTTATCCGGGAGTTAGTAATATTGATTATTCAAGAGGTGCATTTGGATTTCAAGGAAATATCGGTATAATGTACAAACCTGTTGAAAAATTAAGTACAGGTTTTATATTAAGAAGCGGGACTTATATTAGTTTGCCAAAAGAGCCAAATTCATCAAACCCTTCATTTGTAGACGGATATACGTATCCGATGACTATGGAACTGGGTGCCTCGTATAATGTTTTGAATCCGTTAACAGTTGCAGTCGCAGTTGCATATAACAAATATTCTTGGACCAGCACTGATTATAATGACACAGTTCAATTTAGAATTGGTACAGAATATAAAGCCACAAAACAATTATCATTGAATTTGGGTTTTTTCACAGATCCTAATATTTATAAGAACTCAGACTCTTACACTATAACAAATGTAGATATGTACAACATGAACTATCTTTGTATTGGTGCAGGATACGATATTACTACGGCAATGAAAGTAGGATTAACATATACACATTCATTTACTCAAGATGTTGTAAATAATGGTATAACTTATCAATATCCTGTTGATATGGGTAGATTTGATGTTAGTTTTAAATTTTAAAAGTTGATATTATTAGATTATCGATTCTAAAATGGTTAGAAGAATTGGATTTGTTGCAAGCGGAAAAATATGTGGAATAGTTTGCAGTATGGTACCGTCTTGTTCAAAGTGAACGACCGCTCTTTAAATGACTGTTTGTTTAAAGAGTTAAGGGTGGACCAAAGCTATAACTAATTCATAAATACAACGGGGGACTGATGAAAAAATTAGTAAATTTTTTAATGGCTGCAGTTTTTGTTTTATCAGCCAGCAGTTTGAGTTATGCAAAAGGTATTTTTATTCAACCGGGCGCAAGATCTGCAGGTTATGGACAGGCTTTTACGGCAGTCGCAGATGATTTAACGGCAATTTTTTGGAACCCTGCCGGACTTGCATATCAAAAAGATACACAAGTTATGACTTCGGTTTTTTACATAGATTATGATGCTACTTCAAATGGTCCGATGTTTAATAAATTTGAAACTTCAGCCATACTTCCTTTTGTAGGATTTTCAACCCCGATAGATGAAACTACAATAATAGCATTTGGTGCTTATGTTTCCGGCGGAGGGGGAGGGAAACTCAAACAATTGGTTGCTCCTGATACATATGCAAAAATAGAAGGACAGTACAGTTTTATGATTTATAATGCTTCAATTGCAAAAGAAATATATAAAGATTTGTCTGTTGCCGTAGGTGTTGATGTTATAAATATGAATGAAAAACAAGAATTTGAAAATTTACCATATACGAATTATTCAAGAAACGGGTATGGTGTTCAGGGAAATGTCGGGTTGATGTATAAACCAATTGAAAAATTAAGTACAGGTTTAGTTTTCAGAAGTGGAAGCTCAATAAGTCTTTCAGATGTTGCAGGTATGGATAAACATTACAGATACCCTATGACGATAGAAGGTGGTTTTGCATATAAATTATTTGACAGTTTAAATTTTGCTTGTGCAGTTGCACATGCTCAATATTCTTGGACATCTGCTTCATATGTTGATACCACAATTATTAAAATAGGTGCAGAATATTTGGCTACAGATAAATTATCAATACTTTCCGGTTTCTACAATGATCCTGATATATATAATACCGCTGTATTGTATAACGGTCAAACTGCCAATGTAACTAACGTCAACATGTATAATATGAGATATGTGAACATAGGTGTCGGATATAAATTTACAAAATCATTTAATGCAGTATTAATGTACAGCCATTCGTTCACACAAGATGTTTCAGCTGTTGATCCTTTTACGCATGTGCTAACAACTTATAAATATCAGATAGATTTATTTAAAATGGATTTAAATTATAAATTTGGTATTTGAAAATTGTGTAGTGAAAAATTAAAATGTTTTTGAAAGGTTGAATGATTTTAATCATTCAACCTTTCGTTTAATTTTATGTTTTTTTGAGTTTATTTTTTATATAATATAAAAAGTTGGTTTTAAAAAATATAAAATTAATTTAAATATATGTCAGCACTAGGAGAAATGTTATGATTCCGTTAGTTCATCCGATTTTTGGTAAAGAAGAGAAGAAAATTATCAACGAAGTAATTGATTCAAGAGTTGTTGCAAGCGGAAAATACGTTGAACAATTTGAACAGCAATTTGCAAAGTTATCAAATGCAAAGTTTGGAGTAGCATGTTCAAACGGTACAACAGCTTTGCATGCGGCATTACTTGCCTGTGGAGTTAAAGCAGGAGATAAAGTTATAACAACACCGTTTACATTTATTGCTACTGCAAATTCAATTCTGTTCTGCGGTGCTAAACCGATATTTGCAGATATTGACCCTGAGACTTATAATATTTGTCCGAAAAGCGTAGAAAAAATATTAAAAACACAAAAAGTAAAAGCAGTTGTATGTGTTCATTTATACGGGCTTGCAAGTGATATGGGAGCTTTACTTAAATTAAAGAAGAAATATAAATTTGCGTTAATTGAAGATGCATGTCAGGCACATTTGGCAGGATACAACGGAAAAATTGTTGGTGCGATAGGTGATGCCAGTGCTTTTTCATTTTATGCCACAAAAAATATGACAACGGGTGAAGGCGGAATAATTTTAACAAACGATAAAAATATTAATTCTCTTTCAAGACAATACATTAATCATGGCAGATCCGGTCATTCAACACATACAGTTTTAGGATATAACTACAGATTAACAAATATTTCTGCCGCTATGGGAATAGTACAGTGCAAGCAAATTCAAAAATGGACTAAACAAAGAATAAAAAATGCAAGTAAACTATCAAACGGATTGAAAAATTTAGATTTTATACAGGTTCCTATTGTTCAAAAAGGATATACTCATGTTTTTCATCAGTATACTGTCAGAATTAAAAATGGTTTAAGAGATAGTTTTATGAAATATCTACAAGATAACGGAATAGGATGCGGAGTTTATTATCCTGAAGTTATTTATAAACAACCGCTTTATAAAAATTTGGGATACAAAGGAATTTTGTGCCAGGAAGCTGAACAAGCAGTAAAAGAAGTTTTATCATTGCCGGTACATCCTGCACTTTCAGATAAAGACATAAAATTTATTATAAATACAATAAAGGATTTTAAGAGTTAAAAATGGATAAAATTAAAACGGCAGTCATAGGAGTCGGCTCATTAGGTCAGCACCATGCAAGAATATTATCACAACATGAAAATTCAGATTTGGTTGCTGTGGTTGATGCAAGCGAAGAAAGAGGGAAACAGATTGCAAATTCTTGGAAAACAGTTAATTTTACAAAACCGGAAGCTATTATAAATAAAGTTCAGGCAGTTGTAATAGCTGTTCCGACTCCTTATCATTACGACGTAGCAAAGAAATTTTTAAACGCAGGCGTTCATTGTTTAATTGAAAAACCGATTACTGTCGAAGTTGAGCATGCCGATGAATTAATTCAAATAGCACAAGATAAAAAATTGATTTTACAAGTAGGACATATTGAAAGATTTAATCCTGCTTTTACTGCAGCACAATCTTATATCGAAGAACCAAAATTTATAGAAGTTACACGTATAGGACCGTATGACCCCAGAATGAATCATATAGGAGTTATATTAGATTTAATGATTCATGATTTGGATATTTTACTAAATATAGTAAAGTCCGAAGTTATATCTGTTGAAACATATGCCGCCAAAGTTGTATCCAATTATGAAGATATTGCAAAATCTAGAATAAGATTTGAAAACGGATGTGTTGCTGATGTTTCTATAAGCAGGGTATCTATGGAGAAATCCAGAAAGATGGGAATATTTCAGAAAGACAGTTACGTTTCAGTTGATTATGCAGCTAAAATTGTAAAAATATATTCAAAGAGAAAAGATATTGCCGGATTAAAAACTTTGGAAGATGTTGAAATAATTCAACCTGAGGTTGCACCAAAAGAACCCCTGTTTTGTGAATTAGATCATTTTTTACAATGTATTAAGGAAAATAAGCAACCTATGGTAACCGGTGTGCAGGGAAGAAATGCGCTGAAACTGGCACATTATATACTTAACAATATAAAGTATTTAGACTAATAATATAAATTTTATTTTATTGCAAAACTAATAGTTTTAATGTATACTTAAAATGTATTAAAAATCAAAAATACAATAAAACATGAAAATAAAAATTCTATCTGTCTTTTTTCTACTTGCCTTTGTTAGTGTTAAACTACTAGCAGGTGGTGGCGTTGGTAGTACCGCTTTTCAAGTTTTAACGATACCAATGACCGCTTCGGATGCTGCCTTATCAAATACAAATATATCAAGCATTGCATCAGCTACATCAAACCCGTCAGTAATCCCGTTTTCTCCATATTCTCTTATTGTAACACATGCCGTTCATATTGAAAATACAGGATATAGCGTCGCATGTTTTAATGTGCCGATTAATAAAAATTCCGGTATAGGGGTATCGATTGTATATTTTGATTTGGGCAGTTTAACAAGAATGTCAGAAACAGGCGTTGAACAAGGTACTTTCGGGGCAAGTGATAAGGTTGTGAGTTTATCATACGGTTTAAAAGTAAATCAAACAATTTCTGCAGGCGTTTCCGTAAAATATTTACAACAGGAAATAGATACTGTTTCCTACAGCGCATTTGCCGGTTCGTTAAGCGGAATATATTTTATAAATGAAACTTTTTATTTTGGTTCCGGTTTAAATAATTTCGGATCTCAAGTTAACGGTTTTAATTTGCCGACTAATTTTTATTTCTCGGTTATCGGTAATGTATCTGACGCATCATCGGTTATAGCACAGTTTGACAGTTATTATAATGATGATATCAGCGATTTTAAATTGGCTGCCGAAACAAAATTTGAAAATTTGAAATTCAGAATAGGATATAAGTTTCCTTTAATTAAAAATGAAGTTGATAATACGACAGAATTTATATCAAATTTAACGGCCGGATTAGGTTTGGATTTTGATTTTTTATCTGTAGATTATGCATGGTTGCCTAAGGGAGATGTCGGGACAACCCATATGTTTACTTTAGTCGTTAAATTCTAAAATGGTGCAATTACTATGAAAAAAATTAAAAATATTTGTTTTTACCTTTTGGTTTTGTTTGTTTTAATTTATGCATCGGGTGTTTCTTTTGCAGTTATTGCAAATCCGCAGTTTATAGAGACTTCCCAGCCTGACGGTTCTAAAATTCAAATACGGTTAAAAGGTGATGAATTTTATCATTGGAATGAAGATGTTGCAGGCTATACGGTTTTAAAAGACAATCAAAGCAAATATTGGGTTTATGCCGAACAGAACGCAGACGGAAGTTTAAAACCGTCAGCTAATATTGTGGGTAAAAATTTTCCTGTTTCTGTTCAAAAATCTTTGAAAGATGAAACAAAATTGGCGAAAGCAAGACAAAAAAAAGTAATTTATAAAACAAAATCCCAGCAACAAATAAATTCCGGCAATTCTTCAAATTATTCAAAGGCTCCATATATAACAGAACAATTAACTAAAACTAATTTAGTTATTTTAGTCCAATTTAATGATGTGAAATTTACAACAAATATTCCGTTTAAAACTTCAACGCAATCACAAATTATACAAGCATATAATAATTTATTTAATCAGACCGGTTATTCTGTTGATGGGGCAAAAGGCTCTGTTTTTGATTTTTTCAAAGAAGCATCATACAATAAAATAAATATGCAATCAGTAATTACGACTATAGTTACGTTAGATAACGACTATAGTTATTATTATGAAAATAATATGGAACATGTACAAGAAATGATAACTGAAGCTTTGGCAAAACTTAAAGCTTCAGGTTTTAATTTTAAATCAGTATGGCCGACATCAAGTACTCCTGATAATTTTACAGTCGTTCATGCCGGAGGCGGAGCTGAATATTCGACAAATGCCGGCATATGGTCACATATGGGCTTTATACCTGACACAACAATTGACGGCATTACATTTTCAAGATATCATACAGTACCTGCAAGAAGAGGATTTGATTTATTTCCTGATACGCAAGGTATCACAGTAATAGGCGTCATTTGCCATGAATCTATGCATTTTTTCGGTGTTCCTGATTTATATGATTACACATATACAAGCGCAGGAGTCGGGTCATTTTGTTTAATGGCCGGAGGCAGTTGGAATACATCGAGCGGACCTTCAGGAAATATGCCTGCACATCCAAGTGCATGGATAAAATATATTCTTGGCTGGATTAATCCTAAAACGCCTGTTACGGGCGTAAATGCTATTGCAACTTCAGGCACATCTCCTGAAGGTTTTTATATACTCCAAAGTCCTAATTTCAGTTCATATGAATATTTTTTAGTAGAAAACAGGCAAGCCGTCGGATTTGATTATGCTTTGCCTGAATATAATGCAAAAAGAGGGCTTTTAATTTACCATGTAGATGAATCCCGTTTTGATTTTAATGATCCTATGAATCCGCAAAAGAATAATAATGACAGAACTCATTATTTGGTAGCGTTAGAACAGGCAAGCGCCGGAACATGGGATTGGAAGACATACAGTTTGGCGAATGATCCATATTATCAGGGCTCTTCGGAAGACTATTTTAGATCTGATACGGTTTCCACATTTAACGACACAAACACATCGTCGCCTGACAGCAGAAGTTATTATCTTGATAATTCCGGAGAAAGGATTAATTCCGGGATACAGGTATCTGGAATTTCAAATAGCGGGACTAATATGTATTTTATATTTGGACAATATTCGCCGGATTATGATGCTTTTGTAGATTCTTTGTCAGATACAGGGCTTAGTTTTGTCAACAGGATTATGGGCTATCCTCAGAATACAACAAAAATTTTATTGAAAGAAAAATTAATAAGCGAATCTGAAAAAACAAGGCTTAGTCAATATTTCTTGCCTACAGTGCAAGGCGCCAATAATGCAGGTTTAATGGGGACTATGTATTCCGATTACCAAAGCGGAAGTGTTTGCGGTATTCCAAACGGGTCAATGGGAATTGTTTCATCAACAAATGCCGGTTTAATAATCCAGCTGAATTATAATTTGACGGAAACAAGCCAAACTTATAAAACAGTCGGTAATATTACAGAAAACAATGAAAATCCTTTAGTGTCTAAAACATCTGTAAGCGGCACTTCAAATAAAAGATTTACAGGGACAGATGCAATTTTAGATATACAAAATGCTCTTGAAAATTATGGCTATCTGATGCCTAATCTTTCAACTATGAGATCAAATCAATCATATAATATAGAAGAAGTTTATGAAACAACGGATGTGTCATCCAGAAAAGGATTAACTTATTTCCCCGGAGAACAATCTGTAACATTTACGGACTTGGCAAATGTAGTTTATTACCCGAATCCTGTAAGAAATTCAAAGCTGTCAATAATTAATTTGCCGTCTAACCAGCAAAATTTAAGTATTCAGTTTTTCACAGTTTCAGGTCAATTGATTAAAATGTTTTCTGTCGGTGATACAACATTAATGGGCAGCGGAAGCAGAATGCTTGAATGGGATTGTAAAAATAAATCAGGTAGTGACGTTGCACAGGGAGTTTACTTCATGATGATAAGAACAGATTCGGATAAATTGATTAAAAAGATAGCCGTTATAAGATGAATTTGTTAAATCAAAAAAATAATTAAATTTTTGTTACGGTGTCATTGAACTTTGTTAAAGTAATTTTTAGCAAAGTTTTTATTTGTTTTTTGTATATGGGATGAATCAGATTCGGCGATATTTCATTAAGAGGTTGTAAAATAAAGAGACGATTTTGAATTTCTTTATGCGGCACTGTCAGTTTTTTTTCTTTGATAATTTTATTGCTATAAAACAAAATATCCATATCAATAATTCTTGGTCCCCACTTTACGGTTTTTACTCTTCCTAAATAATTTTCTATTTCTTTTATACGGTTTAATAATTCTTTCGGGGTTAAATATGTTTTGAATTTACCGACCAGATTATAAAAATCTCTTTGTTCCGGACCTACAGGGGAAGTTTTGTAATATGAAGATATTTTAATTTGGTTAATATTATTTCTTGCTAATTCGGCTAAAGCTTTTTCTATATTTCTTTTTCTGTTATTTATATTGCTTCCAAAGGACAAATAAACGGGATAATATTTTGATTTTGATACAGCTGATTTACTACTGAATTTATTGTTCATTTTCGTTTATACTTCCATAAAAAAATTACAATTGCATAATACAATTGTAATTTTTTTGTATGTTCATATATTTATTACCATTTTAACTTAGAAATTCTTTCAAGCGCCTGTTTTATTCTTGGAATAGGTACCGTAAGAGCAAATCTTACATATCCTTCACCTGAAACACCCATTCCGTTGCCCGGAGTACAAACTATCGCGCATTCATCAAGTAATTTTCCGACAACCTGAGCAGATGTATATCCTTTCGGTATTTTTGCCCAAACATAAAATGTTGCTTTTGGTTTTGTTATCTGCCAGCCTAGTTTTGATAATCCGTCGCAAAGAACGTCTCTTCTTTCTTTATACATTTTTCTCATATATTCAACGCAATCCTGAGATGATGTTAATGCGCAGATACCTGCTTCCTGAACAGCCTGAAATGCTCCGGAATCATAATTGTCTTTAACTTTTGCAATACCGGCAACGATATCTTTATTCCCGCAAACCCAGGCAATTCTCCAGCCTGTCATATTGTATGTTTTGGATAAAGAATGAAATTCGACTCCCACTTCTTTTGCGCCGGGTATTTCAAGAAAACTCATAGGTTTTTCTTCATAATACATTTCTGAATATGCATTATCATAAGCGACTATAATATTATTTTTTTTGGCAAAATCAACAAGTTTAACCAAGAATTCTCTAGGGGCAACGGCAGATGTCGGATTATTCGGGTAATTAATAAATATGATTTTAGCTTTTTTTAAAATATCCTGCGGAATAGCATCCAAATCAGGTAAAAAATTATTTTGTTCAAGTAACGGCATAAAGTACGGAACGCCGTCAGTAAAGATAGTTCCTGTATTGTAAACGGGATAGCCCGGTTCCGGTATTAAAACAACGTCGCCCGGATTTATAAATCCCAAGTGTATATGACCTATGCCTTCTTTTGAACCTATTAAAGTACAGACTTCGTCGGCCGGATTGAGTTCAACATTAAATCTTGATTTATACCAATCAGTTATAGCCGTTCTGAATGACAACATACCGGCCCCGAAAGGGTATTGATGATTTGCAGATTTAGAAAGAGCTTCTTGTCCGGCTTTAATTATATGTTCAGGCGTAGGCATGTCAGGATCGCCGACTCCCAAAGCGATAATATCTGCTCCTCTTGCGATAGCTTCTTTTTTCTTCCTGTCGATTTCAATAAAAAGATAAGGCGGTAATTTTTTTAATTTATCATTGTACTTAATTCCCATTTTTCGATTCTCCCGTTGTTTTTGAATATTATTTAAGATTCAGTACATCTCTCATATCATATAAACCTGCAGGTTTATTGTGGAGCCATTTGGCGGCTCTTAAAGCTCCCAAAGCAAGATTTTCTCTTGAACTTGCTTTATGAGAGATTTCTATTCTTTCACCGATGCCTGCAAAATAAATTGTATGTTCACCGACTACGTCTCCGCCTCTTACGGCATGAATTCCGATTTCTCCCTGTTTTCTGAGAGCATCTGCTCCGTGTCTTCCGTAAATTGCATTTTTATTTAAATCTTTCTGCATGCCTTTAGCAACAGCTTCTGCCAAACGCAGAGCTGTTCCCGAAGGGGAATCTTTCTTTTTATTATGATGGATTTCTACTATTTCAACATCATAGTTAGACATTTTTTCTGCCAGATTTTCAACTAATTCCAATAAAATATTTATGCCGGTTGACATATTCGGAGATGTGACTACAGGTATTTTCTTAGCCGCATTTTTTATAATTTGCATGTGCTCATCAGTTAATCCGGTTGTTCCGATTACCATTGAAGCGCCTTTATTTACGGCTATTTCCAAACATTTCATAGTGTTTACAGGTGCCGTAAAATCAACAAGAATATCTCCTTTGTTGACTATATTTTCCATCTGTGATGACTTTGTTATAGGCGGATTTCCTGTTCCGATTGCAGGGCTTGAGTCAATATCAACGGCACCGACAATCTTCATATCAGAGTCTGCTTTTGCCAACTGTGTGATTGATCTTCCCATTCTGCCGTCGGCACCGCAAATTATTATATTTGCCATACGAACTCCTTTTTTACTTTATAAGACCGTAGTTTAATAAAGTTTTTCTTAAAATTTCTTTGTTTCCATCCGAAATAGGACACATCGGAAGTCTCAGATCTCCCGAACACAGTCCCATCATTTCCATTGCAGTCTTTACAGGTATAGGATTTGTTTCTATAAACATTGCTTTTACTATAGGAAAAAGTTTATAGTGCATTTTTTGAGCTGTTTGAAAATCGCCTTTTAAAACGGTATTTACAAGATCTGCAACTTCTTTCGGCATTATGTTTGATAATACTGATATAACTCCGACTCCTCCGATAGACATTAACGGCAATGTAAGAGAATCGTCGCCCGACAACAATGTAAGATCAGGTGATAAAACTTTTATTTGGGACATTTGGTCTAAGGAACCTGAAGCTTCTTTAACTGCTACTATATTTTTGCAGTCTTGTGCAAGTTTTGCAATTGTTTTAGGTTCAATGTTAACAGAAGTTCTTCCCTGTATGTTGTAAAGAATAATAGGTATTTTAACGGCATTTGCAATTTCTCTATAGTGTAAATACAAACCCTGTTGAGTCGGTTTGTTGTAATATGGGGAAACAAGCAAAACTCCGTCACAGCCTACTTCTTCGGCATGTTTTGAAAGTCTAATAGCTTCTGTTGTCGAGTTAGAACCTGTTCCTGCAAAAACTTTTAATTTGCCTTTTGCAAATTTTACTGCAGCTTCAATAACCTCATCATGTTCCTGATGGGACAGTGTTGCAGATTCTCCTGTTGTTCCGCATGGGACAATGCCTGTAATGCCGGCTTCATATTGTAGTTTAATAAGTTTTTCAAAAGCATCAAAATCAACTTTTCCGTTTTTAAACGGTGTTACTATTGCTGTGTACGAACCTGAAAACATAAAATCTCCTATTCTTTTTTATTCTGCTTTTACTGCTCCCGTAAATGCTACTATTGCAGGTCCTTCCAAAAATACATTTGAAATTTTTGATTTTTCAAATATACATGATACAGAAAGATTATCTTTGCCTCTTGTAATTATTTTTACCGGAACAGAAACCTTGCCTTTCAATGCGGAAATTATTGAAGATGCAGTTACGCCTGTTCCGCAGGCAAGAGTTTCATCTTCTACTCCTCTTTCATAGGTTCTTACAAAAATTGTATTTTCTTTTGCAATCTCCACAAAATTTACATTTGTTCCTGCAGGCGCAAAATATTCGTGGTATCTTATAAGTCTGCCGTATTTAAAAACATCAATGGTCTCAATATCATTCACAAATATTACGGCATGCGGAACACCTGTATTTAAACATGATATTTCGAATTTCTTACCGTCTATTTCCAAATTAATATCAAGTTTTAAATCTTTAGGGTCATACAGTGCCAGATTAACTACGGTGTCTGATTTTATTTCCGCTGTTATCAAACCTGCATCAGTTTCAAACTTCATATTTGTTTTAACAATTCCAAGTTCATACGCAAATCTTGCTATTGACCTTCCGCCGTTACCGCACATACTGGCATGGGAACCGTCGGAATTATAATATCTCATTCTGAAATCAGCCTTGTTGCTTTTTTCCAATAAAATTAAACCGTCTCCTCCGATACAATATCTTCTGTCGCAAAGCTTTAATGCTAATGCAGAATGTTCATGTTCCGAGATTAAATTATTTCTGTTATCAATCAAAACAAAATCATTTCCGGCAGCCGTTAACTTATAAAAATTAATAGTTCTCATAAATATTTTTCCAAATTTTCTTCTAATCTCAGTAAATCTTCAAATTCATCTCTTCTTCTTATGTGGATAACTTTTTTGCCGTCCACTATAATTCCTCGTGATCTTTTTCTTGAATTATACTGGGATGACATTGCAGATCCGTAAGCCCCGATGCATTCAACGGCAATTAAATCTCCCTGTTCAAGAAGAGGAAATTTTCTGTCTTTTGCTATAAAATCACCGCTTTCGCATATAGGGCCGACTATATCCAGAGTTATCGGTTTTTTTGAAGTCTTTTTTACCGGTAATATATTGTGATAAGCATCATACAAAGTCGGTCTTATTAAATCGTTCATGCCTATGTCTACTATAAGAAAATTTTTATTGCCTGATTTTTTTCTGTAAATAACTTTTCCCAGCATAACTCCCGTATTACCGATAATTGATCTTCCAGGTTCAACTATGAGAGTTTTATCTTTATATTTGCCGAAAACAGACATTACGGCTTTTTTTAATTCAATCGGTTTTGGCGGTTTTTGATTTTTTTCATATTTAATACCGAGTCCTCCGCCAATATCAATATATTTTAAATGAATATTTAAGCTTTCAAGTTTATCTATCAGCTTTGAAATTTTTAAAGCAGCCAGTTTATACGGTTCAATTTTTAAAATTTGAGAGCCTATATGAGTATCTATACCGATGATTTCAATATTTGCCATTTTTGAAGCCGAAATGTACATATCTATGGCATCCTCATATTTTATGCCGAATTTCGTACCGTGTTTTCCGGTTGCAATATATTTATGTGTATCAGGATCAACATTCGGGTTAACTCTAAAAGCAATTCTTGCTTTTTTATTCATTTGTTTTGCAATTTTATTTATAGCACATAATTCTTCATATGACTCAACATTAAACATTAAAATATTACTTTCTAATGCATATTTGATTTCTTCTGCCGTTTTACCTACTCCGGAATAAACTATTTTTTGAGGATTAATACCGGCCCTTAGTACTTTAAATAATTCACCGCCGGATACAATGTCAGCTCCGGCACCGAGATTGGAAAGAATTTCAAGTAATGTTTGATTGGAATTTGCTTTAACCGCATAACAAACAATGTCGTTGTTAAAAGCTTTCTTATAACTGTTAAAGTTATTTAATATTAGTTTTTTTGAATATACATATGTTGGTGTGTCACACAACTCAGCAAGTTTCACTGCTGATATTTGTTCTATGAACAACTCGTTTTTTATGTATTTTATGCCCATAGCCCCTCCCAAGATTAACGGTAGAATGATATCAAATATAGGATAAGAGTGTCAATAAAATTTATAAATGACAAACACCTGCCATATATAACTTAAAGGCAGGCATTTGTTGTTTAGCAGTCAACGGTTTGTTTTTTATTCTTCCATTGGCATTGGAGGATGCATATCACCTTTCATTTTTTTCATTTTCTTCATTTTAGGCCTTTTTGCCTCAAGTTTTGTAAATTGTTCGGCAGTAAGAAGTTTCCTCATTTCTATGGGCATATTTGCTCTTTCCGCAGTCATTGACCCACCGATTTCTTTAATGTCATTTTTTAAACCCTCAATTACGGTCATATCATAGTTTTCCTTTGTTAATTCGGTTCTCATGGCATCTCTTTTCTCTTTCATCTGTGTTCTGAACATGTTGATTTTTTCTTCATGGTTTTTTCTTAATGTTTCAAGTTTTGTTTTTTGTTCAGGAGTTACTTTTAAATCCTCCATCATTTTATCTGCCATTTTTTCTCTTTTCTGGCACATTTTACAACTTTGTCCTTTTTCATTTTTGTTCATACATTTCATGCCTGTGCATTCACCGGCAAACATGGTTGAAACACAAAACGGTAAAAGCAACAAACAACTGAAAAAAAACTTCCTAAAATTTTTCATAAATAATCTCCTTTTTTTTGGTAATTACTTTCGTTAGACATTGTTCAAATATAAAATGTTACAACATTGTACTTAATTTTGTATAATGTCATAAATGTTTAAGGATGGTTCAGTGCATGAATAAAATTAAAACATTCCTGCTGTTGTTATTATTAACATTACTTTTTATTTTTATTGGTAATATGATAGGCGGAAACACCGGTATGATGTTCGGTTTTATGTTTGCGGTTATCATGAATTTTACTTCGTATTGGTTTTCAGATAAAATTGTTTTGTCTATGTATGGAGCAAAAGAAATTTCTTCAGAATCAGAACCGAAACTTTATCAAATTATAAAAGAACTTGCCACAGAGGCAGATATACCGACTCCAAAACTTTACTATATAAAAAATAATATGCCAAATGCTTTTGCAACCGGCAGAGATCCGGAACATGCGGTTGTTGCAGTAACCGAAGGGATTTTGAAACTTTTGGATGAAAGAGAATTAAGAGGGGTTATAGCACACGAAATATCGCATGTAAAGAATAGAGATATTCTAATCGGTTCAATTGCCGCCACAGTGGCAGGCGCAATTATGATTATTGCAAGATTTGCTTTCTTTTTTGGTGGTGGACGAAATAATAAGAATATTGTTGCGATGATTTTAATGATGATACTTGCTCCTATAGCTGCGATGTTTATTCAAATGGCTATTTCTCGTTCAAGAGAATACATAGCAGACCGGACGGGAGGAACTATTTCAAAAGATCCGCTTGCTTTAGCTAATGCTTTAAGAAAGCTTACACAGAGCAATGAAAAATTAAATAATCAGGTCAGTCCGCAAACGGCGCATATGTTTATAGTTTCCCCGTTTTCTTCAAAAAACGTAAGTAATTTATTTTCAACGCATCCGCCCGTGCAAGAGAGAATTAAAAGATTGGAACATATGGCAGATGCAGTCAGTGAAGAAAAATATAAAATTCCAAAAGTAATTTACTAAAGGGACAAAATGAAAACATTAAGAAAACCATTTATTTTAGACGTAGAACCGAAACAACTTTACTCTGTTTTAAAACCTTTAGTTGTTGAAGAATACAGGATTAAACAAATTATAGAGTGGCTTTATGTTAAAAAAGTTTCTTCTTTTGAAAAATTTTCAAATTTACCGAAAGACGTTAGAGGTAACTTGGAATCATCTTTTTATGTAAGAAGTTTTCAAAATGTTATAAAACAGGAATCAATTCTTGACGGTACAATCAGATACACATTTAAAACTTATGACTCTCATTATGTATACGCTGTTTATTTACCGACAGAATCAACAAAATCAGTATGTATTTCCACGCAGATAGGTTGTCCCGTGTCATGTAATTTTTGTTCATCAGGGAAAATTAAATTTGTCAGAGATTTATCAAGAGGAGAAATTTTAGAACAAATTATACATATAGAAAATGACAGAAATGAGCGAGTTTCCGGTGTTTTATTTATGGGAATGGGAGAGCCATTTTTAAATTATAATAATTTGACATCCGCAATTGAAAGTATAATTTCAAAAAATGAATTAAATATAGGCAAAAGGCATATAACTGTTTCTTCTGTCGGTATTATACCGGCCATAAAAAATTTGGCAAATGCAATGTATGGAGTCAGATTTGCTTTGTCTTTACATGCAACTGATGATAAACAAAGAAAAAAAATCATTCCAAATAACTTTGACAGTAAAATATCTGAATTATTAAAGACATGTAAATATTATCTAAAAAAAACAAATTCCAGAGTAACAATAGAGTATGTTTTGCTTAAAGGGTTCAATGATACGTCTTCAGATGCACACAGGCTTGCCAGACTTATGAGAACTGCACGCTTGATAGAACCTTCGGTTCAAGTTAATTTAATACCGTATAACCATGCAAATAAAAATGATTATCAAGCTCCGGAACAAGTTACAGTTTTAACTTTCAAAAAGATATTAAAGTTAAACGGTATAAATGTTAATATAAGAGAAGCAAAAGGTCTTGATATCGGTGCCGCATGCGGTCAACTGGGTTATACGGCAAAATAATTTTGTGTATAAGGAAATTTAACATGAAAAAAGCTATAGCATTGGGCGGCGGCGGAGCAAGAGGTTTGGCACATCTTGGAATATTAAAAGTTTTTGAAGAAAACGATATAAAGTTTGATATGATTGCAGGCACTTCCATGGGTTCAGTTATAGGAGCACTTTATGCTATAGAACAGAATGTTGATAAAATACAAAAGACATTAAAGGATTATTTATTTAATAAAATGTTTTCTAAACTTAATATGGAAAAATTACAGGGAGATTCAGAGTCTACTTCTGCCAAAAGTCTTATAAGAAAAGCGAGAGAATTTGTAAAGTACGGTGCATCCAATGAATCAAATTCTTTTTTTGTTAACTCAATGTTGGAAGATATGATTAATACTATAATACCTGACATTGATATCAAAGATACAAAAATTCCTTTGGCATGTGTGGCAACAGACATTACAAACGGGAAAGAAAAAATTTTTACAAAAGGGTCATTGAGAAAAATAGTTTTGGCATCAACTTCGATCCCCGGAGTCTTTCCTCCGGTAAATATAGACGGGATTTGGTATACGGACGGTGCACATGTTAATGTTACTCCCGTTTCGGTAGCAAGATTAATGGGGGCAGATTTTGTAATCGGGTCTGATGTGAAAAGCAAACTAAAAACATTAGACGTGGTTCCGGTAAATTCCAGAGATATTATGAACAGATGTAATTTTATTGCAAATCATTTGTTTTATGAAATATTAATAAAAGAAGCTAATGTAGTGTTAGAACCGAATATAAAACAGATTTCCTGGTCCGAATTTAATAAGTTTAATTTAATGGTAAATGAAGGGGAAAAAGAAGCAAAATCAAAATTATCGATTATAAAACAGGAAATCAATAAATTAAATTCTCCAATTTCACAATGTAAGAGATTGTTTAAAAAATTTTTGTTTTCCAAAGATAATTTAAGAGCAGCTATATACTGATTATTTTATCTTGAAAATATTGTTTTGTCCTAGTATATTTGACGAATCTAAGGATAGTTTAAATCTTCTCATTTCTTCTATTCCTTTTTTGCCCAACATTGTTTCTGCAAAAGGATGCTTTGTTTTACCTATGCCGTGCTCTGCTGATACGGTTCCTCCCAGTTCAACTGCTTTTTTGGCAATTTCTAAATATATATTACGGCACTTTTCATATTCCTCTTTTGACTTAGCAATAAGATTTGCATGTAAATGGCTTTCTCCAATATGTCCGAACGTTAAATGCATTAATTTTGCCTGATTAAATTTGTCCTCACAAAAATATATCATTTCTTCAAGTTTGTTATGGGGAACGGCAATATCTGTTCCTACTTTAGGTATCTTATATTTTTTTACAAGTTCGTTTACTCTTTCAGGTATTTTATGTCTGAATTTTCTAAATTCTTCCTGTTCTTTTTCATTAGTCGCAAACCAAACATTATTTATGTCAATCCCGTAATTCTCAATAATTTTTATCCATTTATCTAATAGTAAGTCATAATTTGTTTTCTTGCAATCTTGTTCAAAAAGAATTCCCGCATCTAAATCGCCTGGCATCATAGGATAATCTTTTTTTATTAATTCCAAAGCGTTTCTATCAAAATATTCTATAGAAAGTGCATTGATATCATTTTCTGAAATTTGTTTTTTTGAAAGATTTCTTATTTCTTTGACAAAATCCCAGGATTTTTTTCTGTCATCAAAAAATATAATTCCGCCGAACAGTGTTTCAAAAGGTTGAATTAAAACAATTTCGGCTGAAACGATAACTCCTAAAGTTCCCTCATTGCCGATAAAAACATCAATTAAATCAGCATTTTTATAATTAAAATACCCTGTTGCATTTTTTATGTTTGGCAGTTTGTAATCAGGCAATTTAATTTTTTTATCACCTTTGCTTGTCTGAAATGTTATTTCGTTATTGTTGTTTGCAAATATGATTCCTCTTTTTATATATGCAAGTGAGCCGTCCGGAAATACAATTTCAACGGCATTGATATAATCTCTTGTTGTTCCGTACTTAAAACCGCGCCCGCCTGATGCATTTGTAGCAATATTACCGCCTATAGTTGCATTTTTTTCAGTCGGGTCAGGCGGATACATCCATCCATTTTTTAAAACATAATTTTTAATATCGCTGACGAAGGTTCCCGCTCCGACTTTTAAAACTGCTTTTTTGTCAGTGATTGGCTTGATAACGCCTATATTGTTTAGTCTTTCGGTTGATAATATAATGCCGCCAAATGCCAAACAACCTCCGGTAACTCCGGTCGCACCGCCGACAACTGTAACTGGAGTATTAGTTTTGGTTGCATCTTGCAGTAAATCAATAACATCTTTGTTTGATTCTGCAATTGCAACTTTTTCGGCATATGCACCCAATACGCCTGAACTGTCTTCAAAATAATGTTGTATAAACTCAGTATTTGTTTTAATTAACATGTGCTTATTATATTAATTTAAAATGTTTTTTGCGAAATGATTTTTATTGTATAAAAATTTAAAAAATACTATAATCAGCAGTTAATATAAGGATGTAATATTTTCAGGAGGTCAGAATGTTAATTTATAATAAAGATAAAAGAATGCTTGAACCGGAAGAATATCATTTTGAACTTCAAGATGTAAAAGAACCTAATCTGTTAAGGGAAACTTTTTCTTATACTGATATTCCAAAAATATCTTTTAATGGTACTGTTGTGCCAATGAATCCGCCGGAAAATATATTCATGACTGATACAACTTTTAGGGATGGACAACAGGCGTTACCACCTTTTACGGTTCAGCAGATAGTAGATTTGTTTGAATTAATGCATAGGTTGGGCGGACCAAACGGAATGATTAGGCAAACAGAATTTTTTCTTTACTCCGATAAAGACCGAGAGGCTGTTAGAAAATGCCAGGAAAAAGGGTACGATTTTCCTATAATTACTTCGTGGATAAGGGCAACAAAGAGTGATTTTAAATTAGTAAAAGATATGAATATTCACGAAACCGGTATTTTAACATCATGTTCTGATTATCATATTTTTTTAAAACTCAAAAAAAACAGAAGACAAGCATTAGATATGTATTTAGATATTGTAAAAGCCGCATTGGAAGAAGGAATAGTTCCAAGGTGTCATTTTGAAGATATTACAAGAGCAGATTTTTATGGATTTGTAGTTCCTTTTGCCAGAGAACTTATGAAACTTGCAAAACAGGCAAATATACCGATTAAAATAAGAGCCTGTGATACTTTAGGTTTTGGTGTCGCCTATCCGGGTTGTGCTATGCCAAGAAATGTAAATGGTATTATGTATGGACTTACGCATCATGCAGGAGTGCCTTCTGAATGGTTAGAGTGGCACGGCCATAACGATTTTTACAGAGCTTTAACAAACGCTACATTTGCATGGTTGTATGGTTGTTCCGGAGCAAACGGCACATTGCTTGGAGTTGGGGAAAGAACAGGTAACACTCCCATAGAAGCTTTAGCACTGGAATATGTTGCTTTAAGAGGCGACAATAACGGTATGGATTTGGCTGTTATAACGGAAATTGCCGATTATTTTAAAAATAAATTAGGCTATCAGATACCAAGTATGCAACCTCTAGTAGGTGCACATTTTAACAGTACACGAGCAGGCATACATGCCGACGGATTATTAAAAGAACAGGAAATTTATAATATTTTTGACACGCATACTATTTTAAACAGGGCACCTGAAGTTTCTATTACGGATAGAGCAGGTCTTGCCGGTATTGCATATAATATTAATACAAGACATCCTGCTTTTAAGAACAGTGACAATAAAATTGATAAAATGCACCCCGGTGTTGCAAAAATAAATGAAGAAATCATTAAGCAATTTAGTTTTGGAAGGGTTAATCCTCTTAACGATGATGAGTTGTTTGAATTAGTACAAAAATATATTATAGAAAACAAATAATTCTTAAAAAATATTTCTAACAAAACCATGCTTAAAAATATGAAAAATTTTGTATTTGTGATTTTGGCAATGTTCTTGTTTTCAGGAATATTTGCCGAACCTATCAATAATGCAAATACCAAAAAACAAATTCTTAAACTTACAGAGTTACAGAAAAATAAATTAGAATATTTTCAAATGGAATTTGATTCTAAAATTTCAGTTTTAAATAAAGATTTATCTTTAAAAAGAAAACTATTTTCGGAAGAACTTATAAAACCCGGTGATAAGGTTGATGTTTTACTGTTGGAACAGTTGGCTGATGAAATTAAGTATTTAGCAACAACAGTTGAACAATTGTGGATGGATACGGAGCTTAATATAAGAAATTCAATGTCTTATGAGCAGTATGCCGAATTTAAATCAAAACAAGAAAATCAAAAAAACAATAAGAGAAAATAGTTTCTGCTACTGAATAAACATTGAATCCCCATATGAAAAAAATCTATATTTACGATCAATAGCTTGTTTATATGCAGATAAAATGAAATCACGTCCCGCAAAGGCACTAGCCATTAGCAAAGGTGTTGAACATGGCAGATGCAGATTTGTTATCATTGATTTAACGATTTTGAAATTATATCCCGGATATATGAAAATATCAGTTTGACCGTTGCATGATTTAATTGCCGATAAATTGTGCTCATTATAAATGCCGTAAATATTTGCAATAGTTTCTAAAGTCCTGACAGTAGTTGTCCCAACGGCAATAATTCTTTTATTTTCGGAAATTGCATTATTTATTATTTTTGCATTAAGTTCGTCTAAAATATATGATTCCGGCAACATTTTATGTGCAGAGATTTCATCAGTTGCTATTGGTTTAAAAGTACCCCAGCCGACATGCAGTATAATTTCTGCTATTTTGACATTTTTATTTTTCAATTTATGAAGGATATCTTTTGTAAAGTGTAAGCCGGCTGTTGGTGCTGCAATTGCACCCTGAGAATTTGCATAAACTGTCTGATATCTTTCCCTGTCGAAACTTGATAACTCTTGAGCTAAATTATCTTTTCTTTTTATATATGGAGGTAATGGCATAAGTCCATATTTTTCAAGCAGAGCTAAAATATTGTTTTTATTAAAATTAACTGTTTTATGTTTTTGATTCTCTGCATTTGATACAACGCATTCATATCCGTCTTCAAAATATACGATGTCACCTGATTTAACATAAGGTTTCAGCAGTACAGTATGTGTAGCACCAACAGATGTCGGGTTTAAAAATAGAATTTCAACTTTGCCACCGGTTTTCTTTTTTCCATATAATCTTGCAGGTACAACTTTTGTTGTGTTAATTACCAAACAATCATCATCATTTAATATATCGACGATATCTGAAAAATTGCGGTGATTGATAGTTTGTTCTTTTCTGTCTAATACAATAAATTTTGAATTTTCTCTTTTCTCGGTTGGAAATTGTGCTATAAGTTCTTCGGGAATAATATAATCATAATTTTGTAGTAAGTTGTCGCTATTTTTCATATATTACACTTTCAATCTTAGTTTTCGGATAATAGTATTTTAATATATCTTTGTAGGAAAAACCTTTTTCTGCCATTCCTTGTGCTCCACATTGACATAATCCAATCCTGTGGCCCCAGCCTTTTCCCGTAAATATAAAATCAGTTCCTTTTTTATTTATATTTTTTATCATGGCACTTTTTATGAGGCTTGAATTTACTGCTAATCTGAATTTGTAAGTATTTAATTTTAATGTCCCTTTTTTATGTTTTATTATTACAAATTCTTTGGCATGTCCGGGAGTATTGCCGGATAATTTTATATTTTTGATAATATCAATTTTATATCCGGCATTTAGCAATTTTTTTCTTATTGTTGTTTCAGAAATTGTACAATTCCATTTGTTATGAGGACTTTTTGAACAATATTTATCCTTTCTTCCTTTTAAATAGTCAGGAGTTTCATTGCTCCAATCCCATATGCTTTTCGGGTCTTCCGTATAACCTCCGCAACTTGCATGAAAAACAGTTTGGGCAATCTCTCCTTTAAATGTTGCAACCAGCCCGATGGTAGCATCAATTGCCTTATTGCATTTTTCATTTTCTACGCTTGCACCGCCGTAAACTTGGCAATGTACGTCCGAACATACATTAAAATTATCAGATGAATGTCTCTGTAGATTTTTAATAACATAACTTCTGCTGATTACTGCCTGAGCTTTTAATGTTTCTATATCCCAGGAAGGATTAACTTCTTTTGGCAAAACACCCTTCAAATAATCTTCAATACTTAATTCATTTATAATATTAAGGCTTCTGTTTTTGGACAATCTGATTATAATATTACCCCTATAGAGATTTTTATTAACAAGCAGATATGAACCGCTTTTGATTTTAACGGGTAAAACTAAATTGTATTTGCCAATAGTTATCTTATCACCAAGAATTTTTATACTGATTTTTCCGGGAGAAAGATGTAATGCTTTTTCAGAATTTCTAATTGAATATTTTTTATCAGAAGCAATGTTTATTGATTCAGCATCAATTAATATGCCAACATTAATAATTTCTTTTGTTGTTAAAACAGCAAATACATTGGTTGTAACAAAAAAAAGAATTGTAATAATAAATATGACAGAATTCTTCATGATTCTAAAATGATAGCACAAAACGTTAAATATTTCCAATGTTTTTGGTTAGTAAAATATACACAAAAAACAGTTGACTTGTTTTTTTTTTTTTGATAAAACATACATAGTGTTATTATAAAGAGTTTGGAGGATGTATGAAAAGAGCAGTGTTGGTGTTGTTTATGATTATGTTGGGTGTTAATTTTGCATATACGGCAGTTACTGTATCAATAGGTGAATACAAAAAAGTGTATAAATCTAGTGCCAGATTCGGCATAGATGCTGACGAGGACGTTATCATTGAATCTAATGGTATGAAAATTGTTGTTCCAAAGGGTCAAAAAGTAATAGTTAGGGCGGATGTTAATGAAAAGGGAGAAACAATAATAAGCATATCCGGATCCAGTTTCAAAGATATAAATGTTAATGGTTATGACCTAAGTTCAAATGAAAAAAGTTTTTTTACCATAAATGCTAAAACGGGAGAAATACTTGTTGTTGATGGCTATTTAACAATAAAAGATCCTAAAGGACATATGCTTTTTGCTGCAAAAAATGTTCCGTTTACTATTGATTTAACTACAACATTGAACACAGATTCACCTATAAATATAATAAAAAAGATTTCAAATGAAGACGAAAAAAGACAAGAAATTGAGGACTTAAGCCCTTCTGCACCAAGATAATATTTTATTAAGGAAGTGATAAAGATGAAAAAAGTAATTGTAGTTTTATTTTTAGTTTTTAGTTTTTCAAATGTATATGCAAATGCTAATTTGAGGTATTCTATATTTGAAAGTTTAATGTATGACAGCAATATTTATCAATCAAATGAAAACTTGGTGGGTTCTGCAATAAGTTCAACACAATTGTTTGTTGATTATTTGTCACAGATTCCAAATAGTGCTCTTAAATTAGGGTTAGGTGTCAATGTTGGCTATAATGCCTACACTGAAAACAACAGTAAGAACAACTATATGAATGCCGGATTAAATATGTCCTTAAAAAATGATTATTTCCGGTTTCATAATGACTTCATTTATACTTCAGAACAAGCATCTAATGCACTTACTGAAAGAGCAGAAAGAATAAATAACGAAGTTTTATTCGGGTTTAGGACGAAAATGGAAAAAATGCTTTCTATTGGTGTTGTAATATCAGATGTTGTTGACCATTATTTAACATCAGAAGAAGATTTACTAAGCAGAAACCGTCTTAATGCAGGGTTGCAGTTTTTCTATAACGTATCTCCAAAAACATCTATATTTGTTGAAAATGTGATATCGTTTACCAATTATGAAAAAAGTGATGTAAACAATTCAACCGAAAACAGCTTGGCACTTGGTGTTGATGGTAATGTTACCGCAAAAGTGAGCGGAAATATTAAATTTTCATATGATAAGAGAGATTATGTAAGAGATAATATTGAATCTGCAAATCTTTTTGGATATATGGCACAATTGGTTTATGAACCGACAAAAATGACATCAGTAACCATAGTAGGTAAAAGAAAAATGGAAGAAACAACATATGGTATAAACAGATATTACATAGCAACCGGCGGGAATTTGTTGTTAACAAAACAATTATTCAGAAAACTGGATACCTCTTTAATGTTATCGTACGAAAACATGATGTATCCTTACGGGTTAACTAAAAGAGAGGATAATTTCTATAGAGTACGACCATCAATAAGCGGACAATTGATTGAAAAATTTTTAGTAACGGTTTGGTATCAGTTTAAAAACAGACAATCTAATATTGAAGAAATGAAATATTCCGATAACATGGTAGGATTAGACGTAAAATTTTCTTTTTAATATATTTTTTAACAAGTGAAAAATGAACAGACGGCAAATTCTTAATGCTGTCTGTTTTATTTTGTTTAAGATAAAATTGATTTTAATAAGATTAATTTTCTGACTTTTTTAAAATCCAAACGCTATATGGCGGTATCATAGATTTTTTAATTATTTTTTTAAGTTTAGTTTGTTTACTAAACAGTACTTTAATATTTGATTTTAGAAAATCTTTATGAATTTTTACATATTTATCATGCTGGTTTATTAAAATAATATAAATTGTATTTTCATACAAATAAGTTTTTACCTGTAAAGGTTTATAGATTTGAGGAGTTTCAATTTCTTTGCCGTTTTCAATTAATTTTGTAGTTTTTGATATTTCAGACACAACTTCTTTAATATCCTGCCAATTTTCAGGTTTTGCCTTTGGCAATGGTATGTCTTTTGAAGTGTAAATAAAATAAAATAACCCTGTTGCTCCGTTAAATATTGCATCATATGACATAAATCTTATTTCATCTTTGGTAGGGAATCTCCCGATTCTGTCATTATCAGGTCTGAATTGCTTGTATTCTTTCCAGTCAAAAATTTGGATTACTGCCCATAAAGGCTTATCCTTTAATCCGATTTTAATAAATTCCTCTTTTGCCAATGCTATTTGTTTACCGAGCGATTCTAATCTAAAATGTGGAACAGGGTACCAATCAACCATTAAAATGTCAGCTATATCATAAAAAGGCATTTCTGTTTTTCCCTGCCCGATTACAAAAGTTGTTTTGTATTTAGGGAAAAAAAGTTTTGTTTTATTATCTATATCTTTTAGAGTATCACGAGAGATAGAGTTTACGTCAGGTTCATCATATAAATACCAAGCACTAACCGGCAAGTCTAGGGAAGTTTTTTTGTTAAACGTTTTAAAAAATTCCTGAGGATTGGCAACAATTTTCATGTTTTGTTTTTTTGCCTCATCAGCAAGTGCAGTAATTGTTGCGATATCTTTTTTATATGTTTGTATTGTGTTAAACCCGGCGTCTTTTACAACAGCAATATCCTGCGGATTATCTACGCCGTAAATGCCAAGCGTAAAATCTTCCGCATAAACTGATACAGTTAACAGGCAAAATAAAGTAATTGTTAGTTGTTTTATTGTGTTCATTTTAATACAGTATCCTTAATAAACATTCGTTTTGCTGTTTTTAATATAATTTCCAAATCCAAAAAAATTGAACGGTTTTTTATATACCAAATATCATAAGATAATCTTTTATAAGCATCATCAAAAACAATATCGGAGTTTTTATTTTCAAAAAATGATTTATCCTGAACGCAATAAACAACAGGAGCTTTATGATTTAATTGTGCGTGTCCCGTTAAACCGGGGGTAACCATGGTTCTGACAGGATTATTTGCGATATGTTTATTTATAAATTGATGTTCTTTGTTCCATATCGGGCGCGGACCTACAAAAGATATGTCTGCTTTCAATATATTTATTAATTGAGGAATTTCATCAAGTCTGAAATTTCTCAAGATTTTTCCCAATTTTGTTATTTTTTCTGTAGTGGGAACCATTGTCCTGAATTTATATATGTAAATTGGGATTCCCATTTTTCCAACCCTTTCTTGTGAAAATATCGGACTATTTTTATCTATGATTTTTATTAAAATATAAATTAAAAACATTATCGGTAAAAAAATTACTAATAGAATTAGACTGGTCAAAATATCAACAGTTCTTTTTATAACTGAATATATAATATAATTTATGGTATTTGTAGTTATGCCTTGAAACAACCAGATACTGTCTTTTATCCCTTCAATGGGGGTTCTATGTAAAAAATCTTCAAAGAAAATAAAATCTGTTTTAACTTCAATGTTTTTTATTAAAAATTTTTCAAAAACCGTAGTTAACAGATGGGTATCATTAGATAAAAGAGAATTGGATACAATAACCAATTCAGTATCTTTTGGAACATCATCACAATGTCTATCAAAACTTGCAATAATTTTATAATAAGGAGAATTCAGTAATTCTTTTTTTAATCTGGCTAAGGTTCTGTTTTTACCTATTAGAACAACATTTATTTGTTTTTTTATTATAACAACATATAATCTTCTTGATATTATAATGTATAAATAATAAATAATAAATATAAGAATTAAATTTGTTTTTGGGGTAACAACTTTAAAAATAGGGGCTAAAAAATAAATTACTGTTGATGAAAAAAGAAAGGTAAATACAAAAGCTATTGCCAAATTTGAATATTCTATTTGTTTTTTGTGTAATATCTTAAAATCATAAAATGAAAATATAAGTAAAACCAAGGTTATGATTAAAAAAGCAGGTATTAATACAAAACAGTTGGCTATGAAAAAACTTACATTATATGAACTACTTCTTGTGGCAAGTACAATTAACGCAATGATTAAAAAAATAACAAAGTCTAATAATAAAAAAAGTATTCTCATTTATTTATTCTGCCCTATTTTCAACAAATTTGTAAATTGCTTTAATGATGTGTTTTTTTTTGAAAACATTTAATTTATTTTCTGTAATATCTTTAAAACAGCTTCTTTAATTTTTATTGCAATCTTATCAAATTGTTTGCCGGTTTTTCCTATAGGGTCAGGCATATCTTCTTTTGTATTTACAGCAAATTCTAAAAATAAATGTATCTTGTCTATAAATTCTGAATATTTATCAGTGAGTATTTCTAATTGTTCAGTTGTCATTACTAAAATTAAATCGCTAGTGGCAACATCATCTCTGTTAATTAAAGTTGGAATGTGTTTTTTATATTCAATACCGTTTTTCAATAGAAAATCTATGTTTTTTTGAGGCATAGGATAATCCTCAAAAGCAAAAACACCCCTGGATATTACTTCAATACCGGTAATTGTACTATCTTTTACAACTTTTTTCAAAAGTTCCTGAGCCAGAAAACTTCTGCAAACATTAGCATGACAAACAAAACATACTTTCATGTCTAAGACTATATCAAATTATAAATGGTGTTATCAATAATCTTTTTGATATAATAACACACATGGATAATCAACAGTTTTCATTATTGATGTCAGTTTATGCCAAAGATAATCCAAAATGGTTTAAAGAGGCTATTGAAAGTATTATTAATCAGACTGTTAAACCGATGCAAATTGTTTTAGTTATTGACGGTCCAATAAACCAAGAGTTGCAGGATGTTATTTATTTATATAATCAAAATGTAACTTTAAAATTTGACATATTAAAATTAGAAAAAAATTCCGGACTTGGAATTGCACTTCAAAAAGGGCTTAAAATTTGCAAATACCCGTTAGTCGCCAGAATGGATAGTGATGATATAAGCCTTCCTTCCCGTTTTGAACTACAATTGAAGGAATTTAACAGTAATTCTAATTTAAGTATATTAAGTGCTTATATTCAGGAAATTGACTGTAATACAAAATCAAAATTAAATATAAGAAAAGTCCCCTTAACCGATGCAGAAATAAAAAAATATATAAAAACAAGGTCTCCTTTTAATCATCCATCTGTAATGTTTAAAAAAGAGAATGTTTTAAAAGCAGGCAATTATCAAGAGTTTCATTTCATGGAAGATTATTATCTATGGATAAGAATGGTAAAAAATAATTTTGAAATGAAAAACATACCTGACATATTATTGCAAATGAGAGTTAATCCTAATTTATATTCCAGAAGAGGCGGATATAAATATTTTATAAGCAATAAGGCTATTTGTGATGAAATGCTAAAGCTAAACCTTATAACTTATCCATATTATTTGTTTAATATTGCTGTTCGTTTTACAACGCAAGTTTTAATGCCAAACTATTTAAGGAAATTTTTTTATAAAAAGGTTTTAAGATAAAAAATGAAAAAAATAGTTTATGTCATATCAACTCTTAAAAAAACGGGTCCAACGTTAGTTTTATTTAACTTAGTGAAAAATTTGGATTTAAATAAATTTAAACCCGTTATTGTGACTTTGTCTTCGGAGCAGTCGGATACAATGATTGAGGAATTTAAAAGTCTTAATATTGATATTTTTTGTATTAATTTAAACAGAATAAAAGGTTTTATATTTGGCGGATTTAAAATAAAAAAAATAATTAAGCGTATAAATCCGGATATTGTGCATTCTCATTGTTTTAGATCATCTTTATTTTCAGGACTATTTTTGTATGAATATAAAAGAATTGTTACCATACATTGTGATTATAAAACAGATTTTATAATGGCATACGGTAAATTTACAGGATATATAATGTATTTTTTAATGCATTATTCATTGAAAAAGATAAAAAACAATATTTGTTGTTCAAAAATGTTAGCGGATATATTAAATTACAGATACCATAATATGAATTTTAAATATATTGATAACGGAATAGATACTGAAAAATTTTATGTTGTTGACAGTAAATATATATTGAGACAAAAATTATCTTTGCCATATGATAAAAAAATATTTATATGGATTGGGGCTTTCATTGCAAGAAAAAGTCCGGAAACTCTGGCTAAATCCATCAGTTTATTAGAACAAAAAAATATGTTTTTTTGTTTTTGCGGAGAAGGTAAATTGAAAGAAAAATGCAAGAATATGCTTTCTGAAAATAAAAATGTATTATTTACGGGTTCAGTTAATAATATTGACGAGTATTTAAAAGCTTCCGACTATTATATTTCAACTTCTTTTTCCGAGGGTCTGCCAAATTCCGTTCTTGAAGCAATGTCATGCGGATTGCCTGTTATATTATCCGATATTATACAGCACAGATATGTTTTTAAAAATGTAGATTGTTATTATTTCGCCGCAGGAGACAGTAAAGATTTATGTAATAAAATAACTGCTGTTTCAAACAATGATTATGAAAAATATTCAAAAGAATCAGTAAATATTGTTAAAAATAATTTTTCGGCATCTGCAATGAGTGCTAAATATCAAAATTATTATTTAATTTTTGAGGATTAGTTTAATGGGTTTTTTTAAATTACATTTTAGTATACAGATATTTTGTCTTGCCATAATTTTTATGCTATTTGAGGGAGGTGGGTATCTTGGCGTAGGCGGGTACTATGCTCCTGTAATAATACTTGTTATTATTGCTGCTTTTATGACTGCTTTTCGACACGGAATTGTTTTTAGAAGAGAACATTTTTATATAAGCATACTGTTTATTATAATGATATTGCATCTTAATGCCAGTGTTGAATATATTGAATCATCACGTCTTATATGGGGCTATATACTGTTGTTTGTTATGTTTTTTTCACTTGTTTTATATAGAGCACAAATAGATGATTTGAAATATATAAAAACTTCTATTATTCTGTCTGCTTTTATAATTTCATTTTTTATAATTGTGATGAGAAAAGAATACGGTTTGAGCGGTCGTTATACTTTGGATCTTGTAGGTCTGACTGATCCGAATCATGTTGCATCATTTTTGACATTAGGTTTGGTTTTGAATGTAAAAGAAATTTTTTTCTCATTTAAAAAATCCAATAAATTTATTTATATTTTAAGTTGTATAATTATACTTTTAGCAATAATGTTTACAGGTTCAAGAGGAGCATTCATATCATTAATATTATCTGTGCCGGTACTTTTTTTTGCAAAATTTAAGAAATTTTTCATTGGAATGTTTTTTTCGGTTTTTATATTTGGATTATCTTTTTTGATTTTGCCGGATTATTTAACGAATCGTTTTCTAGTAGATTCTTATAATGACGGTAGTAACCAGGCAAGAATAAGGTTGTGGCTTGGAACTGTTGAGAAAATTTCGCTTCATCCAATTGTCGGATATGGTGCTGTTCGAAGTAAAAACATAACGAGGATTGGTGCTGCTCATAATACTTTTCTTGCTTTTGCTTTACACTTTGGGTTATTGGGTTTATTAATGATGGTTTTTATATTATGGAAAATTTTCATAAATTGTTTACATAAAAGTATGTATTTATTTCTTGCTGTTTTTATCAATTTAATGGTCAACTCAATAATATTAGAGAATACAAATACAATGCCTTTTTGGTTTACGCTTGTATTTTTAGCTTATGCTGTAAATTATAAATTAAAAAATCCAGAGGTTAATTTATGGAACGAGATTTAATATCAGTGATTGTTCCCATATATAAAACTGAAAAATATCTTCGCCGTTGTGTGGAGAGTATTTTAATACAAACCTATAAAAAATTAGAAATAATTTTGGTAGATGACGGTTCACCTGATAAATGTCCAAAAATTTGTGACGAATATGCAAAGAAAGATGATCGTATAAAAGTAATACATAAGGAAAATGGTGGATTAGCAAGTGCGAGAAATGCAGGATTAGATATTGCAACGGGTTGCTATATAAGTACTGTTGACAGTGACGATTGGATAGAATGTCAAACATATGAGACAGTCATGGTAATAATGCAAAGACATAATCCAGATTTAATAAAGTGGGGTTATTATAAAGTATCAGGTAAAAATAAAAGAATCCCTAAAAAAATAAATTACACTTCAGGATTGCTGTATGGGGATGATAAAGAAAAGTTTTTATTAGATACTTTAAGTTCTCAGGCAATGGGCAATAATGTAGTTACATGTTTATTTAAAAGAGAAATTATTGTCAATAAACGTCTCCATATACCTGAGAATATTTCTATGGAGGAAGATTTGTATTTTTTAACATCATATCTTTTAAATTGTAATAATGTTTATATATTGCCAAATGTATTTTTATATAACTATTTTCAGAATCAACGGTCAATAACAAAGAGTTATAGTGATAAATATAGAGATAGTATTTTAATTGCTGTAAAAGAAATGAAACAGTTGCTGAAAAAAACAAGTAATAGCTCTGAAAATTTATATAAAGCATATATGTCACACTTAGTAGAAACAATATTTTATCTAATAATGATAATTGAAAAAAGCAATAAGCCTTTATCGGAAAAAGAACAAGAGTTGAAAGAATTTATAATGAACCCGGACATCAGACCATATATTTCAAATCTGCCGATAAAAAAATATAGTTTTTATAAAGTAGTTATTTTCTATTTAGTCAAAAAAGGTTTTTATAAAACAACTTTTATTATTATGAATTTATTATTATTTATGTATAAATTGAAAAATATAAAGTAAAAATAATATTGAAATAATAAATTAGAAATCTCTGGGGTTGGTTTATGGTACAAAATGTAGTATCGATTATTATTCCCGTATATAATGCCGAAAAATATTTGCGAAGATGTCTGGATAGTGTTTTCAGACAGACTTATAACAAACTTGAAATTATTTTAGTTGATGATGGCTCAACGGATGGCAGTGCTAAAATATGCGATGAATATGCTGAAAATGACAGTCGTATAAAAGTTATACATAAAACAAACGAAGGGGTATCAAGTGCAAGAAATGAAGGACTTAAAATTGCAAACGGCGAGTATATTGCTTTCATTGATGCGGATGACTATATTAAAGAAGATATGTTTGAATATCTTACCGTATTGATGGAAAATAATTCTGCTCAAATAGCAATATGTAATTATTGCGAATATACGGGCAGTAAAATTCATAATAAAAATATTATAGAAGAAAAAAACTTGGTATTGTCCAACAATGATGCTTTGCCGATGATTTTTACATCTTTGACTTTTGCCTGTTGGAATAAAATGTTCAAAGCGGAATTATTTCAAAATGAGTTTTTTCGCACTGATATATCAATGGGTGAGGATTTGGATATTGTGTTTAGATTGTTTCTTAAATCAAAAAGGATATGCATAGGTAATGAAATAAAATATTTTTATAGCAGAGAAAATTTAAAAAGCAGTACAAAACAGGTTTTTAATGAAAATAAATTATCGGTTTTTAAAATGCTTGCAGGTATATCGGAATATGCAAATTCAATAAAAAATGAAACTTTGTACAGTCTGATATTATTTTCTAAAATATGCCATGCAGTTGATTTTTTAAAACAAATTATAAAATCCGGATGTAATAATAAGAAAATTGTACTGGATTTACAAAGAATTGTTCGTGAAAATATTTTATTTTTTTTGAAAAGTAAACGTGCTTTTGGCGACAAATTATTTGCTTTAAGTGTTTTTGTGAATTTTGACTTGACAAAATCAGTATGTAAAGTGGCGGAACCAATCTATAGAATGCTACGTAAATAGAAAATTTTACATTGCGTTTTTTTATAGACAAATAAATTACATGATTTAAGATAAAGCTAAAAAAAATTACTTAAGGATTAAATATGAAAAAAACAGTAACATTATACTATCATGCCGGAAGTAAAAATCACGGGTGTGAAGCTATTGTAAGGAGTACTTTAAAAATATTGCAAGATTATGACGTGAATCTTTTTTCTTTCCGCCCAGAAGAGGATAAATTTTTTCAAATTCCCGTCAATGTTTTGCCATTGATAATTAACAATACAAATCAAAAAACTAATAAGAAAACAATAAAGCAATTAATAGTATTGATACTTCAAAAATATTTTCCAAAATATATTCTAGTTTTTTTAATAAGATTAAGGAGACAAGTTGCCGGAATAAATTATGATAAGAATATGTATTCACTTTTATTAAATGATAAGTCAGAAAAAACAATTTCTATAGGCGGTGATAATTACTGTTATGAAGAAATGATTAATTTACTTTATTTCTTAAATAAATCTTTGTGCGAAGTCGGGAAAAAAACTATTTTATTGGGTTGCTCTATTGAACCAAAAACAATAAAAAACAATAATTATTTAATAAAAAAGGACTTGTTGTCATATAGTTTAATAATTGCACGAGAATCTTTAACATATAATGCATTGCTTGAAAATGGCATTAATAAAAATACTCATTTAGTCCCTGATCCGGCATTTGTGTTAGACACTATAATTCCATTGAATTTACCAAAAGAATATATCATTGGAAACACTGTAGGTATAAATATCAGCCCCATGGTACAAAAATTAGAAAAAACTAAAGATATAACATATAAAAATATTGTAAAACTTATTAATAATATTTTGGCTGATAGTGACATGAATATTGCTCTTATTCCCCATGTTGTCCGTGACAGTGATAATGATAAAAATCCACTTGAAAAACTTTATAAGGAATTTAAAAATACAGGCAGAGTTTGTTTTTTTCAAGAGGATTATAATTGTATGCAAATTAAGGGTATAATTTCAAAATGTAGATTTTTAGTTGCTGCAAGAACTCATGCATCAATAGCAGGATATTCTTCTCAAGTTCCGACACTTGTAATAGGTTATTCGGTTAAATCAAAAGGAATTGCTAAAGATATTTTCGGAACTTATTCGGATTATGTTATTTCAGTGCAGGATCTTAAAAAAGAAGATGATATATTAAATTCATTTAAAAAATTAATGTATAAAGAAGAAGAAATAAGACAGCACTATAAGAATTTTATGCCAAGTTATATAGAAAAAGTTTGGCAGACAAAAGATTTAATAGAAAAACTAAAAGATTAAAAATATGATGGATGAAGGGAAGTTATAAAAGGAGTTAAAATGAAAAAAGTTTTAATAGTTATCGTGGCAGCAAAATATAATATGGGTTCCCAAATGCTGTTAAGGGGTATTGCAGGTATCGTTAAAAATGCAGGTGCTGATTTGATTGATATATCATCGGCAGATATTAAGCATGGTGAAAGTTTAGGGATACCGTTTGTCGATAACTATATTCCCAGGTTTTATAATATTTTTAGCAATTATTTCGTCTCCAAGATATTTGGATTATTACGTAGGCTTACAAATAATTTAGACTTGATTACTATTTTAAAAAGTTATTTATTGATCAAAAATATGAAAAAATACAATTTAATTATACTTGTTGCTGCCGATAATTATGATCATACTGTCGGAAGAAATCCATTAGATGTTTTTGTGAATTATCTTAATAAAATGGGAAATCGTCCGAAAATATTACTTTATGATTTTTCTATGAAAATGGAAAATATTACAAAGCATTTAATAAATACAATCTCAAAAATAGATGCTTTAACCGTACGTGATACTCTTTCTTTTAATAATCTTAAAGAATTTTCTCCTAAAGAAAAGATTTTTTTATTTTCGGATCCGGCTTTTGCGGTTAGTGCAAGCAAAATAGAACTTGATGGTATTTCTTTTGACTCTTTTGACAAAGAGTATGTCGGACTAAATCTAAGTGCTCTTGTAGCAGGAGCATTGAATACAGATAAATATAAAAAGGTTATGGAATCTGCTTGTAAACTGATAGATGAAATTTTGATGAAAGATAAGCTTAACATTATTTTTATTCCACATGTTATGCAAAATGCAGATCTTTCAATATTGCGATATTTATATAATATATATAAACATACAAACAGAGTTTACTTAATATCCGATGAAAAACTAAATGGTCCACAGCTTAAATATATAATATCAAAATGTCGTTTTTTTATAGGAGCAAGAACTCATTCTACTATAGCAGCATACAGCTCTTGTATTCCTACTTTAGTTTTGGGGTATTCTATAAAGTCTTTGGGTATTGCCAAAGATTTATTTGGTACATATGATAATTTTGTTATTAATGTAAATTCCTTGCAAAGTGATACTAACCGTCTTGCCGATGGGTTTAATTGGCTTTATAGTCACGAGCTTGAAATTAAAAATAAACTAAAAGAAATTATGCCTTCTTATATTGAAAATTCTGAAAGAGTAGGATTGCTTATATCTAAATTATTAGGAAAATAAAGATGAATCAAAGAAAAGCAGGTGCTATATTGTCGTATGTCGGGATATTTGGCAATACTGTTGCAAGTTTTATTTTTATTCCAATATTAATATCATTATTGGGAAAAGAACAATTTGGACTTTATCAACTTGTTGGTTCAATGATAGCATATCTTATGATAATGGATTTTGGACTTGCAAATACTACCACAAGATATTATTCCATATATATGGCGCAAGGTAATGAAAAGTCTAAGGAAAATTTACTTGCCACCACAGGCATTTTATATTGTCTTATATCAGTTTCTATAGTAATTGCAGGGATATGCGGAATTGATTACCTTATATCTTTTTATACCAATACATTATCTCCTCAAGATATAGCTGTAGCTAAAAAAATGTTTTATATTTTATTGGTAAATGTTGCAATTGTTATTCCTGCAAATATTTTTACAGCTATTATAAACTCTCATGAAAAATTTATTTTTGCAAAAAGCCTGACAATTTTTACGATGATATTTAGACCTTTAACCATATTACTATTTTTATTAATTAGCACAAATGTTATTACAGTGGTTTTAGTTCAAACAGTGTTCAATATTTTAATTGTAGCGGCGAATATTTATTTTGCTTTATTTATTTTGAAAGCAAAATTTAAATTACATTTTTGGGATGGTAAACTTGTAAGGGAAATTCTAATATTTTCATTTTTTATATTTATTCCAGGAATAATGAACTTGGCATATTGGAAAACGGGACAAATAATATTGGGAGCAGTATCCGGAGCTAACACAGTGGCTGTTTATGCCATAGCGATATTAATAGCTAATGCATATATTTCGCTTTCTGCGGCAATAAGCGGTGTATTTTTGCCAAAACTTTCTGCTATTACCGCAAAGACAAGTGATATGACGGAGATCAATAATATTTTTATAAGCAGCAGCAGAATACAATTTTTACTGTTGGCATTGTTTTTAAGCGGTTTTATAGTTTATGGCAAACAATTTGTGTTTTTCTGGCTGGGAGAATCTTTTATAAGCGGATATTACTTTGCTTTAATTTTGATGGTGGGATTGTTTATTGGTTTAGTTCAAGGTGTAGGCGGACCAATAGTACAGGCAAAAAATAAACATGCTTTTAGATCTATTGTGTATTTTTTCTTAGGACTTGCCAATATTGCGATTTCTATACCCATGGCGAAACTTTACGGCGGTTTAGGTTGTGCAATAACAACGGGATTTTGTTTGCTTTTGGGACAAACTGTTATTATGAATATTTATTATCATAAAATAGGAGTGGCGATATTTAAATTTTTTCGAGAAATATTTTTTAGTTCATTCATTGTTTTGGGAGTTTCTATTGCAGGAATAATTATAAAGTACTATTGGGCTTGCGATAATTTATATTCTTTTTTGTTGCAAATATTTATTTTTACTTTAATGTATACAACTCTTATGTGGAAATTATTTATGAATGATTATGAAAAAAATCTTGTCTTGAAACCTTTATTCAAGGCTTTAAATAAGGTATAAAATGTTATGAATAATTTAGACAGAAACTGCTCCTTGGATATTTTTAGATACTTTTGTGCCTTGCTTGTAGTTGCGATTCATATTCATCCTTTTATGGATGTTAACTATTCAATGGGATATTTGGCTACTCAAATTATTCCAAGAATAGCAGTTCCATTTTTCTTTGTATTATCAGGATACTATTTTATACAGAATTTATACAACAATAGTTCCGTATTTAAAACCGTAAGAAAAATTTTTATTGTTTATATTCTATGGAGTGTTATATATCTTTCTATTTATATTTTTAACTCAATTTCTAATTCGGTTCCGTTAATTGTTATTATAAAAGAATGTATGCTAAAATTCTTTATTCTTGGTTCTTATTACCATTTATGGTTTTTTCCTGCTTTGTTTTTTGCAATGGGTACAGTATTTATAGCGCATAAATTAAAATTTTTAAAACTGTTATTTATAATTTCATTAATATTTTATATTATTGGCTGTATCGGTTGTTCATGGTATGAGATTGGCAATAAAATTACGTTTTTATCAACTATTATAAACTTGCATGAATTTAACATTATTAGAAGAATTTTATTTATGGGGTTGCCGTTTTTTATGGTCGGGTATTTGTTAAATATTTTTAAAACAAAATATGGAAGTTTTATAAATAAAAAACTCATGTTGATTTTGATAATAACTTCAATATGTTTTTTAATAGAAATATTTTTTGTTATTAAATTGGGATTACAGAAAAACATTATATTAACATTTTTTTTATATCCTTTACTTACTATATTAACAATAATTTTATTAAAAAATCCGTTGCAAAAATTGCAAAATATTGCTTATAAAGCCAGAATCACATCAAATTTTATTTATTATTCACATCCCTTGATAATTATTTTTATATCAATAATTTTTCAAAAAATTGGAATTACTGTTAAAGAAACATTGATGTACATTGTAGTTTGTTTTATTACAAGTATGATAGGATATATAATTGCAAAAATAGATAAATTTCATATAAATAATGTTGGTGTATAAAAAATTGAGAACTACAAAAAAAAGTTCTGGTGGATGGAAATGTTAAAAATAACTGATAAATCAAAATGTTGCGGCTGTAATGCCTGCGGGAATATATGTCCGAAAGATGCGATTAGCATGCAATATGATAATGAAGGTTTTTTATACCCGTATGTAAATGAAAATGAATGTATTAAATGCGGATTATGTCTAAAAATTTGTCCCATAATAAATGAATATAAAAAAGACAAAAATTATAAATGCGATTTTATAGGCGGGTATAATAAAGATATAAATATTTTGAAAAATAGTTCATCCGGAGGAATTTTTTGGTTATTGGCAGAAAATATTATTGTAAAAAAAGGTGTTGTCTACGGAGTTGAGCTGGGTGATAATTTTTATGTTTTTCATAACAGGTCTGAAACTTTAAATGGAACTGAGAAATTTATGAAGTCAAAATATCTTGAAAGTAATATAGGCTTAATATACCGAAAAGTAAAAAATGATTTAGACAATAAGCTTTATGTTCTTTTTTCGGGGACACCTTGTCAAATTGCAGGATTATATTCTTATTTAGGTAAAGAATATGCTACTTTGTACACTTGTGACGTTATATGTCATGGAGTCCCTTCCAAAGTTGTATTTGATAAATATATACAAGAACTGAACATTAGTCAAAAAGCTAAAGCAGTATCAATATGCTGGCGAGATAAAATTAAAGGCTGGGGTCCGCCAAACATGGTTACTGTTTATTTTAATAACAATGAGAAACTGACGACTCCGTCTATGAAGAATCCTTATCAGGCAGGATTTCTTAAAAATCTTTACTTGAGACCGTCATGTTATAAATGCAACTGGGCAAAATTACCAAGAATAGGAGATATTTCACTAGCTGATTTTTGGGACTATGAAGGCAAGTTATCAAACGATAATAAAGGTTTATCTATAATTATATTATCCTCTGCAAAAGGAGTTCAATTATTTAATGAAATTAAAAAATATATTGAGTATGAATTTGTTACCGAACAAATTATTACTAAAAAAAGCAGACATGTCCATTTACCGCCACTAAATAATAAAAAAAGAGATTTGTTTTTTAGAAATTTAAATAAATATTCTTTTAAAAGATTATCAAAAAAATATATTTATAATATAACATTAAGAAAAGTGCTCTCTGCAATAAAAAAAAATATATGCAAAATTATAAAAAAATAACAAGGATTTTCATAAAAAATGTTGAAAATAACAGATAAATCAAAATGTTGCGGATGCGGAGCATGTTATAATATTTGCACAAGTAATGCTATCACTATGCAAGAAGACAATGAGGGATTTCTATATCCCGTTATAAATGCTAATTTTTGTATAAAATGCGGTTTATGTATCAATGCCTGTCCGATACTAAAAAAACAAAAAGACAGTGAAACATTAGAAATATACGGTGCAAAAAATAAAAATATAAAAGAGCAAAAAATAAGTACTTCAGGCGGTATGTTTTCTATACTTGCAAATTATATATTGGATAACAATGGAATTGTATTTGGAGCCAGTTATAACGAAAAGTGGGAAGTAGTTCATACATATATTGATAATAAAAACAGTTTAGATATTTTAAGAAGATCAAAATATGTACAAAGTAATATCGGAAATACCTATAAACAAGCAAAAGAATTTTTAGAAAATAATAAAATTGTTTTATTCTGCGGAACACCTTGCCAGACAGCAGGGCTTAAAAGTTTTTTAAATAAGGATTTTAGTAATCTTTACTGTATGGATATTTTTTGTCATAGTGTGCCGTCTCCGAAAGTATGGAAAATATTTTTGGAACAAAATTTCAATATCAGCAATATAAGCTCAATTGATTTTAGAAGTAAAGATTTCGGATGGGATAAAAGTTATTTAAAAATAATTTTAAAAAATAATAAAGTCTATCCGTATTTACCTATATATATAAAATTAATAACTTTATTTTTTCCTGAAAAACTTAGAATAAAGTTGTTAACCGGTTTATATTCTCTGTCTTTTAGAAAAGGGTTTTTGTCTGCTTTGTATTCAAGACCTTCTTGTCACAACTGCAGTTTAAAGGGGAAGCATAAACAGAGCGATATCAGCATAGGAGATTTATGGAGAATTTTTGAGATAGCCCCGCAGATGTATGATAAAAACGGAGTTTCCGTAATAACTCTCAATTCATTGAAAGGCACATTATTATTTGAACAAATAAAAAATAATTTAACGTTTACAAAAATAAATTTTGATAAAATGGTTAAGTACAATCCATACTTTTTGAACTCGATCGGTGCACATCCCGGAAGACGAGAATTTTTTGACAGTTACCAAACAGAGTCCTTAAATGATTTAATTAATCGTTTATTGTACGGACCATTTTTCAAAAGATGTTTCAATTTTTTAAAAAATCAGTTAAAATAATAATAAATATTTTAATTTTAATACCATAAAACTATACCTTATATAATATAATTATTCTGCATAGAACTCAAAATTTTATAAATTATATCGTTTATGATACAATAAATATATGTAATTGAAAGATATATTTGGAGGGGATTTTATGGAACTAGGCAAAGAAATGGGAAAATTAAGAAAAAATATAAAACTTACACAGGTTGAATTATCGAAAAAAACTAAGGTTGGGTTAAGATTAATAAGGTATATTGAACAGGGCGGAAAAAATTTTAGATATGATAAGCTTGATTTATTGTTAAATTTTTTTGGATATCATTTAGAGATTGAAAAAGACGAACCAAAGATGTCTTATACTGTAGAGCAATTAGAACTTAAACTATAAAGATTTATTTGAATTCTGTTTGTTTTTTATTTATAGTAATGGTAGTTTTTGTAATAGCCGTACTTACCGTAAGTTAAACCTTCCTGTTTAAAATGAGTAATAACCGCACCAAGTATTTTTATATTGGCTTTTTGTAATTTATCAATTGCCAACTTTGATAGTTTAGCATTGG
>JAQTSO010000040.1 GCA_028711215.1 Endomicrobiaceae bacterium
TTTCTTTAACCGATAAATATTTCATTGATTCCCTCCTGACAGCAATAGCATAACATATTATCGGCAAAAAATCAATAATATTAATTAAATATACTGTTGTTTCTTGCCGATAACGGCAAAATAATCCATACTTTTATTATGATTTTTTCCTCATCAAAAATACTGTTTGTCATTATTAAGGTAGAATTGATAAAAATGATATATAATATATGCAAATTGAGAAAGGAGAATGTATATGCGTAAACTTAAAGATAACATGTATCCTGTTTGTACAATTTTATATAAAAAAGATAATTCTGATGGTTGGTATTATGCTTGTATGAGTGGTGAAGTTAAAGTTTGTGAAAAGAAATGTAAAGAATTAAAAGAAAAAAATAATTGGTATGATTTTAAATGCTATGAATCAAGTCGTTGCGTCATAAAACGACATATAGAGTTTAGAGATTGTCTTCCTGAAGCAAGAACTATGCATATGACAACAGACTTAACTTACTATTCCCAAGAAAAAAAATGGTATTATCCTAATGAACTTATTCCTTATCCTAACAATTTAGCAAAAACAACAAATAAGTTTGAAATTATAGTAAAAGGTGAAGGCGAGGATGATGAATATTTATGGGCACCTGACACTGAAGACGATTTTGAAGATGGAACCGGTGTTGTAATAAATTTTAAACTTTCAAAAAATAAAATTATAACTATTGCTGATGATTGGATTATTGATATACCTAAATTTATAGAACGACTAAAAAAAGATAATTATTCAAATTTAACAGTTGAGGAATATAACTATACTAAATTTTTAGCATGGAAAATTGAAGATAAAATAAGATTGGTCATTCAAAATTATGATACTGAAAATGTATTAATTACATTTGATAAGTTAATTCCAACAAAATTATTTTACAAAACGTTTGATAGTTTATATAAAAAACTAAAATATTATATAAATAGAAAAGCACAACTATACAGTGACTTTCAAAAGAAAGCAAAAAGTTCATAGTAAGTATGAACTTTGTTTATATCACTATAAACAGCGACTCAAAAGAACCGTAGCCAAACGGTAACAAATTTTATTAAAGATATTTCTGAAAACCCTTGTGATTTTTTCCTCATAACAGCACCACCAATGCAAAGCCTATGGACCTACTACAATTATAGTCCAATAATAATAAAATAGAAATAGGTTTTTGAAATTACTTGCAACAAGATTTTGTCATAATTTATTTTATATAATAATTAAAAACAATATTTGTATCTTAAAATTTATGAAATTTGCATTAATCAATAATCAAAGATTTGAAGCTACCCCTAAAACAAAGGGAATATGTCCTGTTTGTAATACTCCTGTTATAGCTAAATGTGGAAAAATAAGAGAAAATCATTGGGCTCATGAAACAAAACAAAATTGTCGTAATGATAGGTGGGAAACAGAGGGACAATGGCACAGAAATTGGAAAAATTGTTTTCATGAAGCATGGCAAGAAAAAATAATTACTGTTAATGGCGAAAAAAATATAGCAGATATACAAACAGATCAAGGGTTAGTTATTGAATTTCAACATTCTCATATAACACCAGAAGAACAAAAAGCTCGTGAAACTTGTTATAAAGATATGATATGGGTTGTTGATGGAACAAGATTAAAATATGATTTCCCTCGTTTTCAGAAAAAGGTAGAAGAATACAAACATCTGTTTTTTGAAATTAAACCAAAATGCACACTTTATTCTGTATATTTTTATGATGAGGTCTTTCCAAAAAATTGGATTAATTGTTCTGTTCCTGTAATATTTGATTTTTTAGGTTTTGAAGATAAAAATCATGCTGATTCTTTCCATAAATATTTATATTGTTTATTACCTGAAGGTATACGAGAAAAACCTAGTACAATGCTTCTATTTTATATACCTAGACAATATTTTGTTTCTATTGTTAAGAATAATGAATGGCATAATTTTTATTCTAAATTATTATCAGATATTTCCGATATACTCCATGACAGAAAAGAAGAAGAAGAATACTAGAACATGGCAAAAGAACAAAGACGAAACAATATACTTACGTTTGAAAATAGAATTTTCAATAGATATAATAAATATGCTAGAAGATTTTAATATTATTGTTTAATATTTATTATGAGTATATATTAAAGTTTTTTTATAAAATTACTAACCGTTATTCTATGGACTTTTAGAATTCTTGCCATAGCTGATTTAGATACTTTATTTTTTAGTAATTCTTTTATTTTGTGTTCTTTACCTGTTAACTTTAGATATTTATTTTTAGAACCTTGTCGTCTGCCTAATTTTTTACCTTCTGCTTTTAATCTTGCTAATGCTTCTTTTGTTCTTTGTGATATTAAGTTTCTTTCTATTTCAGCAGATAATCCAAAGGCAAAAGCTAGAACTTTACTTTGTATGTCTGAGCCTAACCTATAATTATCTTTTATAGTCCATACTTGAATCTCTTTATTCATACAATGATGTAAAATACTCATTACTTGTAATAAATTCCTACCTAACCTTGACAGTTCTGAAGATATTACAATATCGCCTTTTTTTAATATTTTTAATAATTTACCTAGTTTTCTTTTATTTAATTGTTTAGTTGAACTTATTGTTTCCTTTACCCAAGAATCAATACGTATGTTCTTCTTTTTAGTAAATTCTTCAATTTCAAATTTCTGATTTTCTGTTGTTTGTTTGTCAGTGCTTACTCTGATATAACCATAAATCATTTTTAACCCCTTTTATTGTATAAATTAATACATGTGTTTCTTATAACAGATTTTAACTAAATTTATTGAGGGTTTGATATAGTCATTGGAAATCCACCTTATATAGATTCAGAAACTATGGTAAAAAATGGGCTAGCTGCAGAAAGGGCATATTTATTAAAACATTATCATAATTTATCTGGTAATTGGGATATTTATATGGCTTTCTTTGAATTAGCATTATCTATTGGTAAAATAACAATTTTTATTACCCCTGATAAGTGGTTGTCAAAAAATTTTGGGTTAAACTTTAGAAAGAATTCAATGGTGCCAAAAATGAAATTAATAACTCGTGCAGGTAGTAAAGTTTTTGAAAATGCAATAGTCGATGCAATAATTACTATGTATAAAGAAACAGAAGAAGAATTACTTGTATCACAATTTATAGAAAATAATCGTATTAAAAATATAATACAAACAGATATTTCAACACTAGAAAAACCATATTTAATAGATTTTTTATTCTCTGATAGTATCGCTGTAATTAACAAAATTGATTCGATAAAAAATCAACTCATAAATTATGCTGAATGTGAAGGTGCTTGTGCAGTAAATGATGCTTATGAAATAGGTAAAATACTAGAAAATAAAAAAAATCCAGATTTAAATAACTTCTATAAATTAATAAATACAGGGACTATTGATAAATATCATTATAAATGGGGAGAAAAGGAAATTACTTATTTAGGAGAAAAGTTATTATATCCTGTTGTTAATAAGAAAAAATTTGAAACCCTCTTTGGTAAAACTTATATAAAAAGAGCAAATAGCAAAAAAATCATATTTAAAAGCTTAAATTTATTAGATGTTTGCTTAGATAAAGATTCAAGTATTTTGCCTGGGAAGTCAACTATGGTTATTTGTTCCAAAGATTTGAATCTATTAAAATTCTTATGTGGTTTATTAAATTCAAAATTGGTGTTTTTTTATATGAAGATAAAGTATGCTTCCAGCAGTTATTGTGGTGGAATATCTTTTAGCAAAGAAATGATAAATTATCTACCATTGAAATTTTCTGATATACAAAAGCAATCTATTATTTCTTTGGTAGATGAAATTATACTTATAAAGAAAAACAATCCTTTTGCAAATACGAAAGATTTGGAACAAAAAATTGATAAAATAGTATATGAACTATATGAACTAACACAAGAAGAAATAGATATTATTGAACATAAGTTATAATTCAAAATTATTATATTCTTTTTCTGACAATTGAAAATTTTTATCTATTATTAATACCTCTTCATAACTTAATTCATATAGTTTATATACCATAACATCTATTTGTTGCTCATATTCCTTAACTTTATTTCTACTATCTTGATTTTCCAAGTAATCATTTTTTTTTGTAATATCTAATATTTTATCAACTATAACTATAAATTTGTTTTGTATATTTTCATCTGCTTTTTTAATAGGAACTTCAGATAACGGAGTTAAATATAGTTCCAACATATTTCCTTTTCTTTTGCCTTTATGATATAACCAATGAAAATATAAATTGCTATTTAGTAAAGCCAATATAAATTTTAAATCAACATCACTATGTTTACCAGTTATAAAATAAACATCAGCACTAGCACACCACATATTTTCTGTATATCCAAAAACATTCTTATGTTTTCTTTGTGGAGCAACAATTTTAGGCATACTAAAATCAAATTCTTTTCTTGAAGAAGAAAGAGCCCATAATTTGTTTAATCTTTTAGCTTTACTCAATTCTCCACTATCATAATTCCTTAACTTAATAATATCCATATATTTATTTATATGTTTTTTTACATTGGGATACTTATTTATATTTATACTTGTATGTAGATGTAATATATATTGTTCAGAATTTTGTTTTGTCCCATATTTAAAAATATCTGAATTTTTAAACCAAGGTTTTATAATATCTTTTTCATAATTATTAGAAACAACATCATTTTTTGATACAACAAAAACACCAGAATTTAATAAGAATCTAGTGTGTGTGTTTTTTAGATGTTTATTCGTTACTTTATCACATCCAGAAACTAATCCTTGAGAAATATTACAAAATTCTATAAGTATTCCATCTGATTTTTTTTGAATATCATAAAGGATATTAGAAACTTCTGATTCATTTGTGTTTAATCTTATATACAATTTATTTGATTCATATAATGATTGTTGAGGGCATGATTTATATTCTGTTTCTAAATCAGATTGATTCATAATGCTTAGTAATATATTCGCATTTGCAATGCCATTTTTATGTGAATTAATTATAATACAATCTTCATTATGTTGAGTTGTCTTCTTTAAAAGAGTAATTAAATTATGTTGTCCTAATGCTGATTCAAAAATTTTTAATTCATTAAAATTTATTAATTTTAAGATATTACTTCTATTTTTAAAATCAGTTCTTAATTTAATTGCACTATCAGCAGTTATATAATAATTTGTAGTAATGAAAACATTTATACCATTTTGTCTTAAAATATTTAATGATAAATGAAAAAAATAATAAAATATATCCATTCTTTCATTATTGAATTTTCCTAAAGAAGTTGTTTTCATAAATTTAAAGAACTCTTTTAATCCACCTTTATGTCCAATATAAGGTGGATTTCCAATGACTATATCAAACCCTCCTTTTTCAAAGACATCAGCAAAAAAAAGTTTCCAAGGGAAGAATTTTCTATTTTCTCTATTAGTGATAAGGTTAGATATTTTTTCTTCTACTAATTTTAAATTCTTTTCTATCCCTTTGGATTTTTCATTTTTAAAATTTGATAATATTCCTTTAAATACCTCATCGTTTTCTAGTTTATTTTTTATTAATTGCATCATTAAATCTTCAATTTTAGCTCTAATTTGTGACTTTTTAGTAGCATAAGGTATATTTATATATTCCCTTAATTTTTGTTGTATTTCTTTTATTACATTATCAGTTTCATTTGAAAATAATTCACTTTGTGTTTTTGGCTTTTCTCCAAACAAAACGTCTTGAGTTATATTTTTAGATTTAGTGTCAAAAATTTTATCAAAATCTATGTTTTCATAGCTAGAAATTAAAGAATTGCCTTGCATAATTTTGAAATCTAAGTTAGGTAATGGTCTAATATTTTTTGGTTCCTCTTCGTCAACTACTAAAGACAAGTAAAATCTTAATTTGGCTATTTCTACAGCCCCAGAATCTAAATCTACGCCATATATTGAATTTTCTATAGTATTTCTTTTTAATTCATAGGAAGACCTGTTAGGTTTTTTTATATAATCATTTAAAGCAATTCTTGTTCTTACAATTTCGGTCATTATACCTACAGGAAAAGCTCCAGAACCAATAGCTGGATCACAAACCTTGATATTTTCTAATGCTTTATCTATTTGTTTGGCATTTGGTTTAATAGAATCAGGTAATTTTTGAGAATTACCATAAGTTCCTTTTTCATAAACAGAATCTGCTCTTTTTACTAAAACAGATAAATCTTCTTTTTCTATTACTTTACTATCTCTATTTATTTGAGTATCTAAATAGTTTATTAAACTTTCTTGGCACATATAATGAACGATTTCTCTAGGTGTATAGAAAGCTCCATTGCCTTTTCTTATGTTTTCTGGTAATAAATTTTCAAATACTTTACCCAACATTTCAGGGTCTATAGCTACTTCTTTTTCTAAAGGTTCATCTTCTTTAACTGTAAAATTATATAAATCAAACACATCAAAAATCGTTCTAAATAAGTCATTTTTTATTGTAAGGTTTGTAGTTGTCCAGCTATAATTATTAATAGGTTCAAAAAGTCCACCATTTAAAAAAGGGATTCTACAATCGAATTTTTCATAATAAGAATTTGTATCTCTTTCTTTTGCTAATGCCTCATAAAATAATGGTTCCAATATATCATTAAAAAAGTTGTTATAATCTTGTTTATTGAATAATGTTCTTAAAAACTTTTTATCACCACTATTCCAATTTTTATCTTTTTCTACACCAAGCCAACCTTTCTTTTGTATAAAATATAGAAATACTAATTGCCCTAATGTTTTTTTAGCAAAATCTTCTATAATTATATTATGTTCGTCAAAATCTTTTTTCACTTTTGAATCTGATTTATATATTTTTTCTAATTCTTTACAGAATATATTAAAAAGTTCTTTATACCCGTCGAAAAATTCTTGAGATACTTTTTCTATATTAAATGCAGCAGTTAATTCTTCTAATGTAATTTTTTCACCTTTTTTAGATTTTTCTAAACATGTGAATAGTTGTTTTTGTGCTGTATGGGTATTTTCGTTTTGACCCACTAAGAAAGAAAACCTTTTAGCTGGTGTTAATTCTACTTTAATTACTCTTTTATCAGTTTGGATTTCAGTTTTATAATCCATTTTTACTAATGAAAATCGCCAATCTTGAGGTTCGTCTTCATTTATAAAAGCAACTAAAGCAGCTTCTCTTTGAATAGCACCAAAAGTACCATTTAAATACCTAGCTACAAAATTTCTTTGCATTGTTCTGGCTCTTTCTAGTGAAGAGGTTCTTTTTAAATTAACTTCTATAACATCTATTGTAACTTTTTCAAATCGATCATTGTATATATATTTGCCTAATCTTCTATAACTTTTTATATAATCTTTGAATTGATTTGGTATATTTGTATGTATAGTATTTCTTTCTTCTACTCCATTTAATAATTCTTTTATGAAATTAACAAATTGTCCTCTATTATATTGTTTGTCAAAGGTATTTTTAACCAATTCTTTGTTTATATTATCTGCCATTACTTAACTCCCTTGTGCAAGAACTCTGATAAAACTATTTCTTTTTTATAATTACTTGCTTTTTTATTGTTTGTATATTGATTTAAATATTGTGTTGGAACAATAGTTTTTATTCCGGAAAGTATTTTTAGTTCATTAAAATCATCTATTTTTTGCATTTCTTTTTTTAGAAAATCATTTAGTCTTTTTAATATCTTTTCTGCTATCATCCCAGCTTGTAATATTTGGATTAATAGATTTATAAAATCAATATCATCTGATGTAAATCTATTAAGGTGAGCTAATGCTTTTAACGATTTTATAATATTAACTTCTTTAGAATGCCCATATATTCTATCGTTATCTATATCTTTTGTTGAATCTTCTTCAAATTTTGCTTTGTTTATTTGTAAAAATTCATAATATGCTTGAGGAATTTCTTTTTTAGGTTCTTCTTTAGAACATTCAAAGTATTTTACAGCTTGGTCAAATGCTATTTCTTCTGATTTGAAATTTATTCCAGATGTAATATAGAATTTTTTTAGTTTATCTTTTCTGAAGAATGTAATTAAATTATCTTGTGTATTTTGATACAATTTTGCTGTTCTTACTTTTTTAGGCAAGTTTTTAACCTTGTTGAATAATTCTGTGTTGTTATCTCTAATATTTCTTATTACTTCAAGATATTTTAATTCTGTATTTTCTATATTATCTTCAAATTGGTCTTGGGAATTTAGTAAATTATATTGATGTTCCCCTCTTAAATTAAAAGATGTTATTTCTTCTGTATCGCTTAAATATTTTGAATCTTCACCTAAAGCATTATGAAATGCTTGTATTTTTGAAATAATGTTATTCTTTAAACCTAGTTCTTTATCTGCTCTTGATGTAGGAAATATGTTATATATGAATATTTTATCATGTTGTGTCCCTACTCTGTTGACTCTACCTACTCTTTGCAATACTCTTGTTGGATTCCAAGGCAAATCATAATTAATAACTATATTTGCTCTATGTAAATTTATCCCTTCAGATAAAACATCTGTAGCAATTAAAATTTGAATTTCATCTTGCCCATTTTTTATATTAGGATCAAAATTGTTTTTAATTTGTTCTTTTATATAATTACTCTTTGCTGAAGAATAAAATACAACAGAATCACCATAAGTTGTATGTAATGTTTCATATAAATCTTGACCTGTTTCTGCTGATTCAGAAAATATTACTAATTTCTTTTTCTTAAATATTTTATTGTTTTTTAATTCAGATACAAATTTTTCTTTTTTCAAATCTGTTGTTATTGACTGCCAAGCTGTATATATGTCTTTTAATTGTTGTAAATCACTAGTTAAATTAGGCAAAAAATCTTCTCTAAAATCTTTTGAAGAAATTTTCTCTATCTTTTTATTATCTATATCATCAGAATCTACTAATCTGTCTAATTCTTCTGTATTATCTGAATCAATATAATCAAAAACATCTATAGTTTTACTAATATAAATCGTTCCTTTATTATACATTTCTATAAATTTTTTATAAGAATAAATTGTCCTTTCTAATGTTTTTGTAAAAGCAAATTTAGAACTTTCTAATCTTTTAACTAAACGAGATTTCATAAAGCCTTTTAAGTTTAACTGTTGTGTATTTTCAAGAGCTGATATTTCTTTTATAGAGTATCTTTTTGGTGTATACCTTGCATAAGTTAAATTTTTTATCATTTCTATAGTATCTTCAAAAATTTTGTTCATTGTGTTGTCAAATTCATAAATTATTTGCTGTGGTTTTTGAACATCTGGGAAGGATAAACCTTGTGCAGTTATATCTTTTTCAAAATATGTTTTAATTTCTGTTCTTGTTCTTCTCACCATTAAGAATTTTAGTATTTTATCTCTAACTTCTTTTGATACTTGTTTTACTGCTTCTATATATTCTTCATTACTTACATCTTTATCTTCTTCTTTTTTATTTCTTAGTTTATCTAATATTTCTTTTCTTGATGAAAAGAAATGTTCAAGATTTTTTAACCCAGGTATATCGCTATTTCTTAAGTTTTGAAATAGTCCTATAAGTGCTTTGAAATCATAAAATGTGTTATTTAAAGGTGTAGCAGTAATTAATATTACTTTTTTATTTATACTTATTCTTTTTAATAGCTCATATTGTTCTGTTTTAGGATTTCTAAATCGATGAGCTTCATCAACAAAAATATAATCATAATCGTTATTCCCATTTTGTTCTATTCTATCTACTATTTTTTTTAACATACCTATTGATTCTATATCATATTTTATAACAGAAAAATCTCTAAAAGCTATTTTCCAGTTATCCATAATAGGTGGTGGAGCTATAACAAGTTTTTTACCTTTTAAAGTTTGTGCATACATAGCTGTTATGTATGTTTTACCTAAACCAACAACATCAGATATGAAAGCACCTTTATACTCTCGTACTATTTTATTTATAGTTCTAACAGCTTCCAACTGATATTCTAGTTTTATATAATTATCCGGCACATCTATTTCTTTATCTCTTTCTGTGTTTATATCTTCACAAAAATATTCGTATAAGAATTTTATATACAACTCATAAGGAGTTATTTCATCATTAAGCCAAGTTTTATTGTTGATAGTATTTATAAAATCTTCTAATACATCTACACCGTTTTTCCAGAGTTCCTCAAATTTAGCAAGAGCAAAATCTACATCTGATTTATCTTTTAATTCTACATTAAATTCATATTGTGATTTTAAGCCATTTTCTGTAAAATTACTTGAACCTGTAATAACAGAACCATATAAAAGAGGGCTATCATATCTTGATATATACACTTTTGCATGAATATCTGCACTAGGAAATGCTTTAATTTCCAGTTTCCCTTTCGCTTTGAGTTCTTTAAATTTTGCTACACTTAGCTCTACATTGTAATTATCTTCTGATTTTTCATATTCACTAACTATAGAATCTGTTACCAATTCTTTTGTTTTTGCTTGTGTTTGTGTTTTGAATAAATCATTTTTCTCTGTTTCTTTAATTAATTTATATGTTTCATAATCTGTATTAATACCAATTAAAATTCTAATTTTTTCTACTTGTTCTAAAGATTTATATATTAAATGAAATCCACTTGTTCTAAAATAGCCTACCAATACATCGAAATATTTAGCTGATTTTAAAGTTTGATTAAATCTATCATGTAGAGAATTTTTTGATTCGTTAGTGAAAAACTTAGTATCTGTATTATTTGGCATCAAGATACTCCTTTCATTAATATTTTTTATATATTATCAAAATCAATTTTTATTTACTATCTATTATTGTTACACAAAAACACTGTATTATTTAATCATATTTTTTTAGCAGTTTTAAGGTTTTAAGATTTGAGCTGAAATGACAAAACACAAGTGTGCGGTGTACATGTTACTGAATGAGCATTCTTTAATACTTGCTTCCACTTTTTAGTACTCTTATCCATCCTATGATAATAAACACTACCTGAGCCACTCCTAAAACCAGAAAACTGTTTTCAAAAGTTTCAGATGGTATGTCTTCAGCAACTGAACTAAAATTTGAAACAGTAAAACCCAACAAAAATGAAACAATAAACCATATTGTTGCAGTAATTACTGCCCATCTTTTTTTGGCAAAAATACCAATTAAAGCAAAAACTAAAATTGCAATATCACCAAACATTTTTTTACCTATCTATTTTATTTTTTTGAGACTAGCAAGATTTTAGGCGAAGTGAAGTAATTTTAAAGTGAAGTTTACATAAAAAAAGCGCAAGCGATTGGTAAATGAGCTTTAAAATTACAAAACTACAGCCAAAATATTGCGGTCGATATATAAAGTTGTTGAGAAAACTACTGGGGTGGCTGACGGGACTTGAACCCGCAGCCTTCGGTTCCACAAACCGATGCTCTAACCAATTGAGCTACAACCACCGCTAATCAAAAAAGAAAAACGTCTCCAAGGTGATTTGAACACCTAACCTACTGCTTAGAAGGCAGTTGCTCTATCCAATTGAGCTATGGAGACAAATTGTGTGTTAGGACGAGATTATATCAAAACATTTATTTCTAGTCAAATACGAATTTTTATTATATAATCTATTTGTTATGCTCAAAGCTAAACCAGAATTACTATTACCTGCCGGTTCACTTTCAAGACTTAAAACTGCCATATTATACGGAGCAGATGCAGTATATTCCGGTACTCCTGATTTATCATTAAGGGCAAAATCGTCATTTCCTATGGAAGAATTGCAGGAAGGCATTGATTTTGCAAGAAATGCGGGTAAAAAAATATATTTAACATTAAACATATTTTCCCACAACAGAGATATTGAAAAATTATCAAAATTTATAAAAACCGTAAAAACATTAAATCCCGACGGTGTGATTATTTCAGACCCCGGTGTATTTGATTTTATACATACTAAACTGCCGAAGATACCTATACATATATCAACACAGGCAAATGTTTGTTCGTGGCTTACCGTTGATTTTTGGAAAAAAATGGGTGCAAGTTTATGCGTTTTGGGCAGAGAAGTCAGTTTTAACGAGATCGTTGAAATAAGAAAAAAATGTCCTGATATAAAACTTGAAATGTTTATACACGGAGCAATGTGTATCAGTTATTCCGGAAGATGTTTGATTTCTTCTTTTATGGCATCAAGAAGCGCCAATCAGGGCGCATGTGCCCACTCATGCAGGTGGAAGTATAAAATGTACGTTGAAGAAGAATTAAGACCAAACCAATACTATAAAATTGATGAAGATGATAGAGGAACGTATTTATTTAATTCAAAAGATTTATGCCTTATGCCAAAACTGAACGAAATATTATCAATAGGATTAAACTCATTAAAGATAGAAGGCAGAAACAAAACCGAATATTATGTGGCAGAAACCGCAAGAGTTTACAGAAAAGCAATTGACGACTATTACGATAATCCGAAAAAATGGAATTATAAAATTTATATGGACGAACTTACAACATTACAAAACAGAGGTTATACTTTAGGGTTTTTTGACGGTATTCCTGATGACAAAGCACAAGATTATAATGACACATTAAGTAAAAGCGATTACCGAAATTGCGGTGTTATCAGAGAAATTACCGGCAATGATATAATTTTAGAACTTAGACATAAATTATCAAAGAATGATGAAGTTGAATTTTTATCACCCCACCGCTTTGAACCATACAAAATAAAACTAGGTGTCATTCAGATAGCAGGCTCTAAAAAAACAGTTGATACTTTATCACCCGGGGTAGTTAATCAGGCAATAAGGCTGACTGTTCCAAAAAAAGATATTAAACTGCTTCCCAAACACACGGTTGCGAGAATAAAGATAAAATGAAAAATATTCTTTTAATGTTTCTAGGCATACTGATTGCTTTAATAAGTTTGGAAATTTTACTGCAGACAAGTTCATTTGTTATTTTGCAGGTAAATAAA
>JAQTSO010000041.1 GCA_028711215.1 Endomicrobiaceae bacterium
CTTCTGGCAGACGCCCTGACGCACGGCTGTTTGAGGTCATCAAGCAGAAATACGAGAGCGCTGGATACAAGCTTCCGAGACTTGTTTTCTGGAACGTGAACAGCAGAACTTCTACTATCCCTGTTATCCAAAATGATATGGGCGTCGCTCTTGTTTCTGGATACTCTGTTAACATTGTTAACATGGTGATGAGTGGAGAGCTTGACCCTTACAAGTGCTTGCTCGAAGTTCTGTATGACGAGCGATACAATCCTGTCGGAGAAGCGCTCAAGGAGGTTCTGTAATGCGGCGCGGGAAGCACATACGCCCTAACAAAGTAGCATTCATTATTGCGTTTGTGCTTATTGCAACGTGTCTTGCGGTTTTCGTTTCCGCATTAGACGCACAAGGGAAAACTGATACCGGCGACGAAATCACAGCACCGTCGCCGGTTATCAAGGAAGTTGTTATTGAAAAACCTGTGCCTGTTGTGGAATACGTTATGATTCCATATGAAAGGACGTGGGCGGATGATGACTTGTTTTATTTAGCTGTCGCTATATATCAAGAAGCTGGAGGCGATAGCTGCTCTGATGAAACACGTATTGGGATTGGTAATGTGATACTTAACCGATGCAACGACCCGCGTTTTCCAGATACAATCTACGATGTTCTTATGGCAGAAAGTCAGTGGGGGACGCTACATTGGATTGGTATAGTATTTCCAGATAGGGCGTTTACGCAAGAGGAAGCCCATGCTGTGAGTCGTGCTTATGATTGTGCCAGACGTGTTTTAGATGGGGAGAAATTCTTAGAAGACGATGTAATATGGGCTGCTGAATTTGAACAGGGAGAAACCGTATTGCATCAAGACGGATTTTACTTCGGGAGGTAAAGAAAAGGTGGACTGATATGGACGTAGAAATTACTCGTCCTTAGGGGCGAAAAATCTGACGGACTGTTTATGCCACTTATATCACTTCAGGATTTTGGAGATGTTACCGTCCTGAAAGATGGAGATATAATTGGGAATTTTAATGGACATGAAATCTGTCGCAAATATATCCCTATCAGACAAAATAGAACAAGCTCTTCTTCGGGTGGTAATAAAACTCGCAAACGTAAAGACCCGATAGCCCCTCTTTTTGCTGAACACGCCGACACTGAGCAGCTTGCATACAATCTTAATGCGTTTAAGCCCGGTGATGAAGTAGAAATCACCTTAAAAATGCACGGTACATCTGGGCGTACTGCCTATCTTCCTGTTTTCAAATGTTATAAGCGCTCTCTGTGGGACAGGCTTAGACGAAAAACTGGCAAGCCTGTGTATGAATGGGGATATGTCTCTGGAACACGTAGGGTTGTACTTGATAACTATGATGGTGGATTTTACGGTTCAAATGCCTTCAGAGAACATCACTCAAAGCAATTTGAAGGCAAGCTGATGAAAGGCGAAACGGTTTATTATGAAATTGTAGGTTTTACCGATAGCGGCGTTCCTATTATGCCTACGTGTAGTAACAAGAAACTAAATGATAAGGATTTTGTAAAACAATACGGAGAACAAACGGTATTTAGCTATGGTTGTTCATCTACGGGAAACCGTGGCTGCGGTATTACTCAGGAGCCAGCACCGCGTTCTGATTGCTATGTATATCGTATGACCATAACTAATGAGGACGGATTTGTTGTAGAGTATACGCCTGATTTCATGAGGTATCGTTGTGAACAAATGGGCGTTAAGACGGTTCCTGTTTTTTGGAAAGGTTTTATCCCTGATGTTGAAAATGATACAGTAGTTGTTTATGGTCTTGAAACAACTGGAAAATGGATTACAGCACTTGCAGAGCAATATTATGACGGTGCTGACCCGATTGGAAAAACCCATGTTCGTGAGGGCATAGTAGCGAGAATTATTAACCGTCCTAAGTTTTGTGCCTACAAACACAAGAACTTCTCTTTTAAGGTTCTTGAGGGAATTATCAAAGAGGATGCGGAAGCTCCAGATGTTGAAGAGGCACAAGAGGTTGTTCAGGATGAGGGATGATATACTCCGTTTCATCAAAAGGTTCGCCGGTTCAGAAGATACATTTTTGTACGGGTGCTGTTATTGGTTCGCATTTATCTTACATATAAGATTCGGTGGCAAAATAGCATATGAGCCGATTGAAGGACATTTTATTGCTGTTATTCAAGGAGTTGCTTATGATATCCGTGGTGATGTTACTAATCTATATGGTAAAACAACGCTGATTGACTGGGAGTGTTATCGGGAAAAAGACCCGTTACACGCAGCGCACATAGAAAGGGATTGTGTGATGATGGATGGATAGTCTACATGATAAAGCAATTATGGAGCGTCTGAATGAACACAAAAAGGCAATGATAAGCGCCGGATATGAATGGGTTGGACTATTTCTTCAGGGTTCGCAAAACTATAATCTCGACTACGAGAATAGTGACATTGATTCAAAAGTAATAGTCCTGCCGTCATTTGAAAATTTCGTATTAAATAACAAACCAGTTAGTTTCACGCACGTAATGGAGAACGAAGAACACGTTGACTTTAAGGATATTCGCCTTATGATTGAATGTTTTTACAAGCAAAATGTTAATTTCGTAGAAATCCTTTTTACAAAATATCGTATCCTTAATCCAAAATACGAGTCGATATTCCAAAAGATTCTTGATATACGCGAAAGAATTGGGCGATATAACAATTATGCAACTGTTAATTGCATTTCTGGTATGGCGCTTGAAAAGCAAAAGGCACTTTGTCATCCTTATCCTTCGCTGATAGAAAAGATAGAAAAATACGGGTACGATTCAAAGCAGCTTCATCACATACTCAGAATGGATGAATTTCTTGATAGATGGATAGCTGGAGAACCGTATGAGGAATGTCTTATCTCAAAAAAGCGTGATTATCTTAAAGATATAAAACGGAGTATTCTCCCTCTCGATGAAGCCGTAGAATTAGCAAATGAAACCGTAGAAAAAATCAAAACGACAAAAAATACATATATGGAAACACATCCGCTTCAGATTGATAAAGAAGCAAAAGAATATGTAAACACAGTGCTTGTCGAGTTGATGAAGTTTTGTTTGAGAGATGAAATAGTACGATAAGAAAAGCCGGAACCTTTCGGCTCCGGCTAATCATTAATCTTCAATTTTGATACCGAGTTTTTTGGCAATATCTTCTGGACTCATTCCATCTGCTTTTGCTTGGTCAATAACTGTTTTGATTGTGACTCTTTTTGCTCTTGCTTTTGGATTAAGAATCGCCTCTTTCTTTGCTTCTAAAGTAGCTATGTTTGATTTGTGAGCGGCGATTTTGGCGTCAATCTCAGCGACCCGTTGTTCAGTAGTTTTAGTGGAACGTGCCATAATATATGCCTCCTATCAAGTTGTTGTAATCGTATTATAACACATCTTGCAGATAATTCAATCAGAATAAGGAGTTAATATGGAAAAAATAAAAAGCATATGTGTTGAACAAAAGCCGGTTTTCTTTATGATGGTTGGACTCCCCGGAAGCGGCAAGTCAGTTCAGGCACAATATATATCCAAGAGGTTCAGCGCAAATATTCATTCAAGCGATTCTATACGAGAAGAATTGTTTGGCGACCCTCGTATTCAGGACAACCACGACCTTGTATTTAAGATACTCCATGACCGCGTGAAAGAAGATTTACATAACAGTAAATGTACTATTTATGACGCTACAAACATTAACTATAAACGGCGTAAAGCGTTTTTACAGGAGTTATCTAAAATTGACTGTTGGAAGGTATGCGTTTTAATGGCTACCCCATATTTTGTATGTATTGAGCGCAACAAAGACAGAAATGCGGTTGTTCCTGAGTCAGTTATTAAAAAGATGCTTATGAACTTCTGGGTTCCTCAAAATTATGAAGGATGGGACGATATCGTTATTATGCAAGACTGCGATTATCCTAACGGTAATATTAAAGACCTATTTAATTATAGTAGTTTGGATTATTCTGTTGGGATTAACAGCATTGAGCAAGATAACATCCATCACACTTTAACCGTGGGGCATCATTGTTTGTTAACACGAGCTATCATCGAACAGAGTTATCCAGATTTCCCGGATGAGGTTTATATGGCTGCTTTACTTCATGATATAGGAAAGCCGTTTACCAAGACGTTTATAGACAGCAAGGGGAACGATAGCGAACAAGCCTATTATTATCAGCACCATCTTGTAGGAGCTTACATGAGTTTGCACTATGTTCCAAAAACGTATACCGACGCACAGAGACTTAGAGTTGCAAATATTATCCAATGGCATATGCGTCCATTTGACATAGAAAAGGCTCCAGACTCAAATAAACTCAACAAAAAGTTTAAGGAGTTAGTAGGAAGAGATTACGATGCTATTTATGCTGTTCATTATGCGGATATAAAAGCAAAATAGGAGGAACGTACTTGAAGATGGATAAAGTTGCCGGTAGCGGCAATGATGAATTTTACACCCCGGATTATGCGGTAGACCCGATTATGAAGTATCTTACGCCCCCCCCGCAACAATATGGTGTCCGTTTGATACGGAATCAAGCTTGTTTGTAAAAAGATTTAGGGAAGCAGGATATAACGTAATCGCTACACATATAAACAATGGACAAGATTTTTTCGATATGGAGGTGCAGTCTTGTGATTACATAATCAGTAACCCGCCTTATTCATGCAAAGGTGACGTATTACAAAGGCTCTTTGATATTGGTAAACCATTTGCCATGTTAGTTGGAGTCGTTGGATTGTTTGAGAGTCAAAAGCGATTCGATATGTTCAAAAAGCATGATTTTGAGATAATGTATATGAATCGCCGGATAGCGTACTTCAAGAGTTATGACGAAATGAAACCGTCGCTTAATCCGCCGTTCAGCAGCGTATATGTATGTAAGTCCATGCTGCCGAAACAGATTGTGTTTGAGGAAATTAATAAGAGTTAGGAGATTAAAGATGAGTGTTACGGTTCAAACAAGACGAGAATCTTATAATGGTATTATTCCTAAGCGTATGATACGTAAGGAATATATAAGAGAAGTTCTTGCGGCAAATTCTGATGGAATGACCGCAGAAGAAATTACAACCGAGCTTCACAAGAATGGTGTAATATCTCGTCTGGATTTTAATTATTCCCGTCCAAGACTCACAGAAATGAGAAGCGCAGGAGAGGTACGGGTTATTGGTAAGCGCGAGAGTTCTCTTACTGGTAAAAACACTGCAGTTTGGCAACTCGTAAAGTAAACAACAAATTAATTTGAATAAAGGAGTTATTATTATGGCAACCATTATGAACAAAGGTAACGTAGACACGGCGGATATCCTTAACGCATTATTAGGCAGCAAGTTCGCACTCGCTCCCTATGAAGCACCTGCAAAGATGGGTATTGGGAGCTGCGTACCTACAAAAAGAGAACCTTCTGTGCCGGTTGTAAAGAATCTTATTTATAATCCTCCGGCTACTATCGTTACTTGGACTGACGGCACAAAAACCGTTGTTAAATGTGATGGCAATGATAAGTTTTCTAAGGAATTTGGTCTTGCTATGGCATATATGAAGAAGATTTTTGGCGCTCGTAACGGTTTTAAGCGCATTATTGACACGGCTTATTGTCCGCAAGAAAAGAAGGCGGCTGAGGAAGCTAAAAAGCTTGAAAATAAAAAGCGCCTTGAAGAAGCAGAGTTATTTTTTGATGATGCTGTTAACGCCCATTGTGCAGATTCATGTGACTGCTGCTGTGTAACAGATTATAAGACGCCAAACGCATTCCAGAAGTAAAAAGGAGGTTCGCGGTAATTGAAAGCAGAGTTTATAAGACGATGTAGAAACTTGATTTACCGCGACGGTCTGGACGATTTACTAAGCTGGCTGGAAAAGTCTGATTTCTTTACTGCTCCAGCCAGCAGTAGATTCCATAACGCTTATCAAGAAGGGCTTGTGGAACACAGTCTTCATGTTCACGATGAAATGCTAAGACTGCTTCCCGTTTATCCTGAGATACAAGCGTCAGAAGAAACCGTTGCTATCATATCTCTGTTCCACGACCTCTGTAAAGTAAATATGTATAAAACAGATACCCGTAATGTCAAACGTGACGGGCAATGGTATACGGAGCCGTACTATTCTATTGATGAGAAGTACGCTTTTGGAGGGCATGGGAGCAAATCAGTTTATCTTGTTAGCTATTATATGAGGTTAACGCCAGAAGAAGCCGCTGCTATAAACGCGCATATGGCTTCGTGGGATGGAAATAAAGATGTCGGAAGAACATTTGAGCAATACCCCTTAGCTTGGCTGCTTCATTGTGCTGATGAGAGTGCTACATATATTTTAGAGTCCGATACAGAGTAGGAGGAATCAAATGGCAGAAGAAAAGCTTAATATTTATCAACGCTTGGCAAAAATCAGGAAGATGACAGAAGTAATTCGTAAAAATAAGAGCGGGTATAACTACAAGTACGTCACGGAAGATGAGATTTTAGCAAAGGTGACGGCTGGTATGGAAAAATATCAGGTTTCTCTTATCCCAGACATTACCCCTGGTTCTTTTGTAGTAACGCCATATCAGTATACAAAAGATAAGATGACTAAAGCTGGAGATAAGCTTACAGAAACAATATACGAGCTTCTTTGTCAAGCGGACATCACTTTCAAATGGGTATGTGATGATAACCCAGAAGATTTTATTGTAGTCCATTGGTGTCTTATAGGGCAACAAAGCGACGCAAGCCAGTGCTTCGGTTCATCGCTTACATATATGAACAGGTATTTTATGTTGAAATACTTCCAGATTGCTACGCCAGACGATGACCCGGACAACTACCGCTCTAAGAAGGCAGAGGCAGAACAGCAAGACGAGGCTGCTGTATTAGTTGCTATTACCTCTCAGGTTGATGGAGTAGTTCATTCTATTCTGGACAATACCCCGGATAAACGGGAGGAAGTCGCCGCTTTTATTAAGACATTTATCAAGAGTGGGAATTATTTCAAAATCAAAGAGGCTGAAAAAGCAAGTGAATTGCTTGCTGCTTTACAAGACAAATTTTTGAATGAAAGTAATTCGTCTGATGTTACTGAAACTCCGGCAGAAACAAAACCGAAGCCTCAGTCCAGAAAAAAGACGGTATCAAAAGAAACTGGAGGAAATGAATAATGGGATTTAGACAAGGTGGATCTGCGACAGTATGGGAAGTCGTGCGTTCTGGAGATAAGTTTACAAAAGCAAGAGTGTCTACGAGTCGTAAAAACAAGCAAACAGACCAGTATGAAACAGATTTTAGTGGCTTTGTAAGTTTTGTTGGAGCAGCACATCAGAAGGCTGGAGAATTTCAAGACCGTACCAGAATTAAGATTTTGAACTGCGATGTCACGAATGATTATAACAAAGAGGAAAAGCGCGAGTATACAAACTACACGATTTTTGACTTTGAACTTGCTGATGGGTCTGGTAGCGCCGGAGATAGCAAACCCGCTCCTACTGCGCCGCAAAAAGCAAAGACACAAAAAAAGTCTACGCCTAAACCCCCTATTGACGTAGACGATGAGGACGAATCTGAAGAACTTCCCTTTTGAAAAAGGAACAAGAATGGAGGTGATACGGTGTGAAGTATGATTTCATAATTAATGATATGGTATGGTCGTTCAGCCGTATCACCACATTTGAAGATTGTCCTTATCAATGGTTCTTGATTTATATTTATGGGTCAGAAAAAAGAAGCGGATTTTTCGCGGAGTATGGAACTTTTATGCACGACATCTTAGGAAAGTATCTGTCTGGAGATTTGTCTAAAAATAGGATTATCCCTTATTACACTGGAAATTTTCTTGCGAATGTTAGTACGAGACCTCCACGCTCCGCGACTTTCCGCAATTATTTTCAGGATGGGTTAAATTATTTAAGCAATATCAACTTCCCTCATTCAAACATTATAGCTGTGGAGGATGAAATTGATTTTGTATTTGCCGGTCATAAGTTTGTTGGATTCATTGATTGCCTTAGTAATGATGATGGGCTTACTATTACAGACCATAAATCACGTGCCCTCAAGCAGCGTTCAAAGAGAAAAACCCCAACAAGGAATGATGAAGAGCTTGATTTATATTATCGGCAATTATATGTCTACGCTGCCGGTGTAAAGGCTAAGTATGGGGAATACCCTAAGTGGCTTGAGTTCAATTGCTTCCGAACAAATACACTAATAAGAGAACCATTTGACGAGAGCAAGTTGCGCGAAACCGAGCAATGGGCGTCAGAGTTAATATCAAAAATTACAGCGTGCGATAAGTGGAACCCATATCCTGATTATTGGCATTGCAAAGAACTGTGTGATGTAAGTCAAGAGTGTGAATTTAGAGAAATGATTTAAGGGGGTATTCGGTTGCAGATTGATAGGTCAATTATCATGGATGCCAAAGAAAAACTCGGTGATGAGAATGCCCTAATTATCTTCAAGGAACTTGGTATTGAAGATTTTGACGAAGCAAACTTGAAATGCTGCTGTCCATTCCATCAAGAAGACCATGCTTCTTTTATATATAATCAAAAAACATTTTCATTTCACTGTTTCGGAGCCTGTGCAAGAAACTATGATATTTTAGATATCTTTATGTTACAAGGGATGACATATCTTGAAGCTTGTAAAAAGCTTTTTGACCTTGCAGACATTAAATATAGTTTCGGTGAACTTGGTGTTAAAACAAGACATCAATACAGATATCCGCAAGAAGTGGAGTGTTCTGATAAGTCAAAGGTATATAAATACTGGGAAAAAAGAAAAATCAGTGCTGCCACCATAGACTATGCAGATGTAAGGCAGGATGAAGAAGGCAACACTGTGTTCAATTATTACGACACAAACGATGTTTTAACAATGGTTAAATATCGTCCATCTCGCAAGTTGAACAAAAGCGACACAAAATGTTGGTGTCAAAAAAATTCTGATACTACTCCGCTATTGTTTAATATGAATCGAATAAATGTAGAGCAGCCTTTATTAATTTGCGAAGGCGAGGGCGACGCTCTGAGCGCGATAGAAGCTGGGTGGACTAATACCGTATCCGTTCCGCTTGGAGCTGGGAATACTCATTGGATAGAAGAAAACTGGGATTGGTTAGAGCAGTTCAAGAGTATCATTATATGCTCAGATAACGATGAGGCTGGTATAAAGCTTCAGAAAGAAGCTATTTATAGGCTTGGTAGTTGGCGCACAAAGGTTGTTGAGTTACCCTCGTTCTACGAAAAATCAGATGGGTCTAAGGTTGCAATAAAAGACCTTAATGAAACACTTTTCTATTTTAGTAAACAGGCGGTTATTGACCTGATAATAAATGCAAAAGACAGCCCTGTACCCGGCGTAAAAGATTTTGCAGATATTGATGACTTGGATATAGACGCTCTTGACGGAATTATCACGAACATCAAACCTCTTGACAGGTATCTTATGAAGCTGTTTTATGGAACGCTTAACATATTTACAGGTGTAAACGGGAGCGGTAAATCATCATTTATTAACACGATTATTTGTCAGGCTTTAGACCAAGACAAAAATGTATTCCTTTATTCTGGAGAGTTACCAAACTTTCAGACTAAAAACTGGCTTAATTATGTTTTCGCCGGACAGCGCCACGTAAAAGAGTATACAAGCGGCGAGTCTGTCTATTGGAAAGTAACTCCAGAAGCAAAGCGTAAGATTTCTGAATATTATCGTGGCAAGCTTTTTATTTATGAGGACGGGCTTTCTAATAAAAAATCAGACCTGTTTAGAACAATGGAAGATAGTGTTCGTAAATATGGAGTCAAAATGCTGATACTCGATAATATGACAAGCATGAATCTCGAAAACAACGATGATAATAAGTACGACAAACAGGCGGAGCTTGTCACAGACCTTATTTCGTTTGCTGTAAAGTATAATGTTGTTGTTATTCTTGTCGTTCATCCGCACAAGATTGAAACCATGCGTAGACTTACGAAAATGGATGTTCAAGGTATATCAGCTATTATTGACCTTGCTCATAGAATTATTAGCTTATATAGGGTTCAGCCGAATGATAAAAAAGGCGAACAAAAGATGAACGGCAAAGGATGGAAAACGCCTCCAATCAAATACGACGTTTTATGCGACATATTAAAAGACAGACTACTTGGTTATGAGGGTAGAAGCATAGGGCTTTATTATGACAGACCATCCAGACGCTTCTTTACAGACGAAACGGACTTAGACCATCAGTATTCATGGGATAAAGAAAGGCATAAAGATGCTCTTCCATTCCCTCCTAAACAGTTAGAAGAATCAAGTGACGATGATGAAGTGTTCGGCGCAAGCGGAGGTGACTAATGAATTACACAGTATACCATTTACATAGTGATATGTCGTTGTTAGATAGTGTAACAAGCTATCAGGCTTATATTGATAAGGCTGTAGAATTAGGGCAGACTGCGCTTGCGTTTACAGAGCATGGTAATATTTTTAACTGGACAAAGAAAAAGATGGCGTGTGATAAAGCTGGGATTAAGTATTTGCACGGCGTAGAATGTTATCTTACTGCTACTCATCAAGAAAAGGAACGTGATAATTACCATACCGTTCTTATAGCAAAGAATGAGGCAGGTGTTTTAGAAATCAACCGTTTGGTTAGTAGGTCTACTGAAGAGTCGCATTTTTACTACAAGCCACGTATATCGTTTGAAGAATTTCTTGGTATCTCAAACAATGTTATTAAAATAAGCGCTTGTCTCGCTTCACCCTTAAACAAACTCCCGTTTTCCAGCCCTATATACGAAAGATTGGCAAGACACTATGACTATTTTGAAGTTCAAGCGCATGATTTTCCAGAGCAAAAAGCTTATAACCAACACTTAGCTCAAATATCTAAAACATATGGTACCCCGCTTATAGCTGGTACAGATACGCATAGTGTTAGTAAATACGCTGCCGAATGCCGGAGTATATTGCAATTAGCAAAAAGAATTGAGTATGCCGATGAAGATAGTTTTGATTTAACTTATAAATCTTACGATGAGTTGGTTGAAATGTTCAAAAAGCAAGACGCTTTACCAGAGCCGTTGTATCTAACAGCAATAGCAAATACAAATGTTATGGCCGATAGTGTTGAACCATTTGATTTGGATTTATCATTTAAGTACCCAAAATTATATGGTAAGCGTGATAAAGAAGTCTTTATAGAGACGATAGAAAGATGCTTCAAAGAAAAGATTTTGACGGGCGCTATAACGAAAGAACAGGAAGATACATTTCGAGCTGCGATATCAGAAGAAGGTAGAGTCTTTGACAAAATTGATATGTCGGGATTTATGCTTTTTATGTCAGAACTTGTTACGTGGTGCAAAAACAATGATATTCCAGTTGGGTTTAATCGCGGCTCTTGCGGCGGTTCTCGTATAGCTTACATAACAAATATCACAGACCTAAACCCTGAAACGTGGCATACTGTGTTTTCGCGGTTTTGTAATGAGGATAGAAAAGAGATTGGCGACATTGATATTGATGTTTCACCGTCAGACAGGGATAAGGTGTACGACTATATCATTAATCGTTTTGGTCAGGATAAGACTGCTTTTATTTTAGCTCTTGGCACTATAAAAGATAAGGGTGTTATTGACGAGATTACACGCGCACTACAAATCAAATGGGACAGAGAAAACCTACACGATACAAAAAGCTTTAAGAAAATAGTCGATGCATTAAAAGACCTTAATGTTACTATATCTGAAGGAGATATGCGCGACGGGTGCGGGACGTATTATTTTGACGCCAAAACAAATACATTGATTTTCCCTGAGTACAGCATTAAAAACACTCCCAGAGAAGAACTTATCAAACGGTATGCCGCTGAGTATGAACGCTTAAAAAAGGAGAATGAAAAAAAGGCAAAGGAAAATCCTTGGGCGTTCAAAAAATCTGCCGAGATAAAAGAGCTTTATGATACTAACCCAGACCAAGCCAAAGAACGGTATCCTGAAGTATTCTACTATTTTGACGGTCTTATTGATACGGTTATTTCTCAATCTATGCATCCAGCGGGGATTGTGGCATCGCCAATAACACTCGCAGATAACTACGGTATATTTGAGAACGATAACAAAATAATCATGCAGATTGATATGGACTGTGTTCACGAGACAGGGTTGGTTAAATACGATATCCTTGGGTTAAAGAATGTCGAAATCATTAAGGATGCGTATAAGCTTATTGGGACACCATATCCGCAATCACATGAAATAAATTGGAATGACCAAAACGTTTGGACTGATATGCTTCGTTCTCCAGTTGGTATCTTTCAGTTTGAAGGCGATTTTGCATTTACAATGCTTAAACAATATGTGCCGCATAGTGTTTTTGACATGAGCCTTGTTACTGCCGCTATTAGACCGTCTGGAGCATCTTACCGTGATAGTCTTATGCAGCACAAGCCAAACAAAAATCCGTCTGAGATTATAGATAAGCTTTTGGAAGAAAACAACGGGTATCTTGTCTATCAAGAGGACGTAATCAAATTTCTTCAGGAAATTTGCGGAATGTCTGGAAGCGATGCCGACAACACCAGACGTGCTATTGGACGTAAAGACCATGACAGACTTCAAAAAGCGCTACCGGCAATATTTGAGGGATACTGTAGCAACTCCACCCAGCCAAGAGAGATAGCAGAAGTTGAAGCGAAAACATTTTTGCAGATTATCGAAGATGCTTCAAGCTATATGTTTGGATTCAACCATAGTATCGGGTATTGTATGATAGGGTATTTATGCGCCTATCTTCGTTACTATCACCCGTATGAATTTATTACTGCTTATCTTAATAATGCTAATGGTGAAGAAGATATAAGAAATGGCAGCGACCTTGCGTTACTGTATG
>JAQTSO010000138.1 GCA_028711215.1 Endomicrobiaceae bacterium
TTTTGCTTGGTCCGTAATCAAGAGGAATATACCTTTTTGATACTACTGCATTGTCCTTCTTTGAAAAAAATGTTACTCTCACATATTTTTTCATTTCAATCGCTTTTAAAAAATCTGGGTTTATCATCTATGCTCCTCTTTTGCTCATAGCGGATTTAATATTTGGCTTACAACTTTGTATTTTGTCCCCTTATGTACCACTCGCTACCGCTTTCATTTATGTACACTGCGGTGCCAAAACACTTCGTTTCATCTCAAATCTTAAATCCTTTAACGACAAAACAAATTATTTGCTAATAATAATTTTAGCTTCTATTAATTCATTTTCTATTTCTTTATATCTTTCTTTAACATCTTTTTTAAATTCATACCTTAAAAAACCCTGTAAGTCAGAAAAAATATTATTCTTTGTATCTTCTTTATTTAATATACATACTCTATCTCTTCCGAGTTTTGCAAAAAACCAACCTAGCTCAAAAATAACATTGGGTCTTGGTTGAAAATATCTGAAACCATCTTTTTCAACTATATCATCAGGAGTAAATAAAGCAAACGCGTATGAACATGTTTGAGCTAAACTCTCAAATTTTTCAATAATAGTAAAGCCTTTATTCGGTTTGTCTAATAAAACAATTGGATTTAAATTAAAATCATCTTTTAAAATAGAAACTAATTCTCTTCTTTTAGCTTCGTCATGCCCATGTATAATGAAAATATCTTTTGAATTACATAGTGTTTTTTTATCGTTACATATTTTAATTTTGTCTATTGCAATACCCCTTAATCTCGTTAGCACGTTAATTAAATAATTTTGACTTATTAAGTATTCTTTTTGTAGTAGCATTTTTGCATCATTTAATTTATCTATATCTGATTTTTGTTGTATATCATTAAATTCTTCAAATTTATCTTTATATAATTCTATTTCTTGAATAGAATGAGTAAAAACCACATCTTTTTTGATTGTTCTTATCTTTAAAAAATCATCTACTGTTTTTCTTAAAATTGCTTCTTGTTGTTCTTTTGAAAATCCTCTAGGAGAAAGTACTTTATTAACAGAAACTTCAATAATTGTGTTGTTGCCATCTACAAATACATTCGTGTTTAAAAGCAAAATAAGCCATAATTCATAATCTTCCAAATCTAAAGCTATTTGCGTTGCTTGTATAAATAAATTAGAAAGTTTTTCTTTGTCAATATTTGCTATTATCTTATCTATTCTCTCTATGATATTCATACCTCTAATCCTTATTCCAGCTTGCTATTTGTTTATATAATTCCTCTATATTTTCTTTTAAATCTAATACATTTGCAGAAGTTATAAAGTCTTTCATTTTCTTTGCAAAATCAACTTTACGGCAAGAAAAACTACCATAAATATCATTTACATATTCTGGGAATAATTCATATTGCCCACATTGTTGTAAACCAGTTTTGCCAAAAACTTTTTCAATATTTGAAAAAGAAATATAATTTTCTATTTCTTTTCCTTTTGTAATCCAATAAAAAAGCTTATTGTTTTCAAATTCTTGTTTTACTCTTTTTTTTGTTTCACCAATAGAAGCTGTTTCTGTTTTTTTATCACTGTCCATGATTATAGCAGAATTGTGATTTGTGGTTAATATATTTATTGTTCCATTAACATCTGCTTTTTCATCTTCTGTTGTATAGTGAGCTAAAAGTTTTCCTCCATAATATAAAAATTGATAATGGTAGCCTTCTTCATACTTGCAATCACAAAAAACTTCTAACCATTTTTTTATATAGATTCTATCAGACGGACCTTCTACCCAAATAATTCCATTTGACTGAAATAAATCACTAGCTCTTATATCTAAATCATCTAATATTTTGATTTTATCAGTATGGTTGGAAATTGTTTTCATAGTTGATATGTTATTTTCTTTTACCACATGAACTATTTGGGCTTTATCTTTGTTGGCAAACACATTAATTGCCACATGAGAATGTGTGGTTAAAAATATACTGACGTCTTTCTCTACAGCATAATCATAAATGTATTTAAATAATCTTCTTTGTAAAGCCGGATGCAAATTATTCTCTAATTCCTCAAAAGCAAAAACTATTCTTTTGCCTTTATATTCTTTTGTTTCCGGTATAACAAGTAAATTAAGTAACACCAGTATAATTGTTTTTAATCCACTGCCTGACTGTGACAAAGGAAATCTTTTACTATCCTTTTCTTTGAGAAAAATCTCCCAATGAACCCCATCAATCTCTTGTATTTGTATTGCTGTAAATATGGAATCTGGAGCCATTATTTTATTTAATTCTGATAATAATATTTCTTCTATAAGTTTTTCATCATATGAACTAGAAGTTATAAATTGACAAATTAATCTTGTTGCTCCTTCTCCATTAAAAAGTAATTCATGCTGCTGAGGATTCTTTTGTTCTGGAGTAATATTACGCTCAGAATTCAATCGCCTAAATTTATATTCATTGAAAAATGATGTGTATCGACCTGCTAAATCATCCCAATATTTTTTGAAGTCTATTTTAAAAATACCATTTTGATTTTCAGAATACACATACTCAGGAAAATTATTCCCTCTATAAAATAGCTTGGAACGAATATATTTGCCGATAAATTGTTTGCCAAATTCATAATGATTATTTCCGGGTATACCTCCACCCCAAGTACCTTCTGGAAATACTTTGCTAATTTCTTGTTCTGTTATATTAAAACCAATTTCTATTATTTGAGAACTCTTCCTGTTTATTTTAAATTTTTCAAAATCTATAATATATTCCAATATGTCAATAACACTAGATTTGCCACTATTATTTTTACCTATTATGACATTTACATTTTTTATTTCATTAAATTCATTATAATTATCTTCTGAGAAACTTTTATATCCTTTAAAATGAATTGATTTAACTTTATTCATTAAATATCCCTCTCATTTAAAAATATTAATTGTTTTTTATATATTGGAACGATCTTATTGATATATATTACAAGTTGGGATAATGCTTGAAAGTTTTCTTGCATAATTTCCTTGTTTGGCTGATGTTTAACAGAAGTATTCTATAACAATTCATATGAAATATCAATTTATACCAGAAGCTGAGATGTTGGGCGGATTTGCAAAGCAAACCGAAGAAGTTTAGCAGCTTGGAAGCTTGGCAAAAACAATTTTTTAAAATTTGC
>JAQTSO010000139.1 GCA_028711215.1 Endomicrobiaceae bacterium
GATTGTTTATCATCCGGCAATTCTGAAATAGCATATTCTAATTGTTTTGAAAATTTCGGTTTATATGTTGTTTGTTTTGATGAATCTTTCATTAAAGAATCACAAGTCACGCCAAGTGCTCCGGCTATTTTTATAAAAGTATCTAAACTTGGTTTTGTCGCACATCTTTCAATACTGCTTAAAAATTTAGTTCCTATACGGGCTTGAGAAGCAAGTTCTTCCTGCGTTAATGACAATTTTTTTCTTTCGTCTCTTATTCTTTTTCCTATAACTTCATAAATATTCTTTGTCATAATTATAAACCTCTCATTCTATATACAAACTACAATAGAATTCTTACATTTTTCAACAATTCTTAACACTATTTAAAAGTTTATATTTAATTCTATCTATAAGTTGACATAAATGCTACAATTTAATATAATCCAGCTAAAAGATTTAACAAATATATTTTATCTGTAAGGAGTGAAAATGAAAAAAATTATATTGTTTTGTTTAGGTTTATTTTTTCTGATGGGATGCAGTAAAGTTGCCGATGTTATAGCACCTGCACCTGATTATAAAATAGTTGAAATAACGGCAATATCTCCTTATGCTCTTCAATTAGGATTAGATGCGAATACACAATATAATATATATGCAAAAGTAACTACATTGGACGGACAAGATACAAGCGACAGCATCCATTGGTCAAACTCCGACGGATATTGTGAATTTTATAATAGTGCATCAGGTACGTGGAGTTCAACAGCTACATCTACTGCTGGTGGCTACATAAGAATACGCAGTACTCTGAGTGCTCGCAATAAAATATCAACAGATGGTTTTTGTCAATTTAATCTGCACACAAACGTATATCCAACATTTGATCAAATGTTCGCATGGGATTAATAAATTTAATAATGATAAAAATAATTACATCATCATATATTTATTTTATATCGGGAATATATAATTAAATTAATTTTTGCCAACTGTTAAAATGCATTTTTTAAATATATATCATCCAAAAAAGGAGATTGTATGAACAAATTGAAGTTAATGTTTATTTTAGCTGTTATGTTTTTTGCTTTACCATCCGTATATTGCACAGATCATTATGTAATCAATACAACAAGCAGTGTGATAAACCAAACTTTTGAAAATTATTACCAAACAGGCGGTTATGAAACTCCCGGCGGTTATCAAACCGGCGGGGTTTTCTTCGTAACCTCTTCCGGCAACTTAACAATATTGTCGTCAGCATTTATCAACAATTATTCAGATTCTTATGGCGGAGCTATTCATAATGACTCGGGGCAGGTATATATTGGCAACGGGACATCATTTACAAATAATACAGCAGATGTCGGTGGAGCTATAGTTAATCGCAATGCACATATGTATATTGGAAATGAAATATCGTTTATAAATAATTCCGCTAACGGAGGTGGGGCTATTGCGAATCTTCGCAACAGCAGAATAGATATTGGCAATTATGCCGTTTTTAATTCAAATTATGGAGGAGCTATTCAAAATGATACTGGAGGAATAATAACCATTGGAAATAATGCCGTTTTTAATTCAAATTATGGAGGAGCTATTGGAAATAACGGAAACATAACTATTGGGGATAATTCTGTTTTTACTTCAAACTCTTCTGGTTTGGATGGCGGAGCTATTCATAATAGAGAAGGGACAATAACAATCGGCAATAATGTAGTATTCAGCTCAAATACTACAACTTGGTATGGCGGGGCAATTTATAATTGGGGAAATATCATAATCGGGAATAACGTTATTTTTAGCTCAAACACTTCAAATTATGCCGGCGGAGCTATATATGCTATTTATGATTCCACAACAACAATTTCAAGCGGAGCAAAATTCACAAACAATTCGGCAACCTCAAAAGGCGGAGCAATATATAATGAAGCTATATTAAATTTAACGGCTGATACCAACAACATAAAATTTACTAGCAATACTTCCACTAATGGTGGAGCTATTTATAACTTGGGAATTTTAAATTTAACGAACTATATAAACAATATAGAATTTACGGGAAATACAGTTTCTGATGAAGGCGGAGCTATTTGTAATTATGGCGGGAAAGTATATATTGGAAATGGAACATTATTTAAAAATAATACAGCGGATGTCGGCGGAGCTATTTTTAATAGTTATAGTACCGGCACTATAGATATTGGGGAGAATGTTGTTTTCAATTCAAATCATGCAGATGAGTACGGCGGAGCTATTTACAATAATCATAATGATATAGACATTGGCAGTTATGCTAATTTTATTTCAAACTCTTCCGGTTTGGATGGCGGGGCTATTTGCAATGTTAACGGAGATATGGATATTGGGGATAATGCCGTTTTTAGTTCAAATTCCGCAAATTATGGCGGGGCTATTTATTATGAAAATGGAATATTACTAATTTGGAATAATGTTATTTTTAGCTCAAACTCCGCAAATTATGGTGGGGCTATTTATTATTGTGTCACCGCAAATTATGGCGGCGGAATTTACAATTCTAGCGAAGCAGAACCGATAAGGAAAACTATTTTTAGTTCAAATTCAGCAAATTATGGCGGGGCTATATATGCTACTGATGATTCTATGACTTGGATATGGCACGGAGCAAAATTTACAAACAATTCGGCAACCTCAAAAGGCGGAGCAATATATAATGCCGGAGAATTAGAATTACTGGCTTATGCAGGTAATATAGAATTTTCGGGAAATACTGCAAACGGAATATCAAACGCCATACACGATAACGGCGGAATAATAAATTTAGCAATAGGAAGAGGAAACATACTGTTTAATGACCGAATAACATCTGAAGACAATACAAGCATTATAAACATACGTTGGGAGTGGTTTGATTCAAAACAAGACGGGGCAGTAATCTTAAACGCAGATATGAGCGGATATCTGGGTACTGTAAATTTTGGAAGCGGGATAATACGGGTAGGCAATAACGGAACTTTGTTTAATAATTTTATCGTATCAACATATATGGCAACGTTTAGACCGACGTTTGATTTTGCTGATTCGGTAATTAGAAATTATTCGTTTAAAAATCTGACAGTATCAAACGGCTATGCAAATTTAGCTATAGATGCTGATTTGAAAAATGAATCAATGGATACAATATCAGCTAATAGTTATAGCGGGATAGGC
>JAQTSO010000042.1 GCA_028711215.1 Endomicrobiaceae bacterium
TGGCGCCTGTTCCCGATGAATATCCCTGTTTTCTTATAACGGTTTGTCCGTATATAAACGGAGACATTGATTTGACATAATCAACATTCTGTATTTGTTTCATTATTTCTTTGTAGTTATCAAACGGAGAACCGTCTACTTTTGTTATAAACAGATGAGGCTGGATTCCCAGGATTTTTGTTCTGATATCTTTTTGAAAGCCTGTCATTATTGAAAGAGTTATAACAAGTGCACAAACGCCAAGAGTCGTTCCGCCTATAGCAATAAGAGTAGTCAAAAAGGCAAAAAATCCTTTTTTTCTTGCTTTTATATATCTGTATGCAATAAATAATTCCGGTGATTTAAACATTTTTAAGATTAGAAATTGTTCTAACTTTTCATTCCTCTATAATCGGTTTCATTGCAGGGAAAAATATAACTTCTCGTATAGATTCAACCTGAGTAAGTATCATAACAAGTCTGTCTATTCCTATCCCGAGTCCGCCTGTAGGCGGTAAACCCTGTTCCAAAGCATTTATATAATCTTCGTCGTATGGCTGAGCTTCGTCATCGCCTTTTTTCTTTGCTTCTACCTGTTGTTGAAATCTTAGTTTTTGTAAGTGCGGGTCATTTAACTCGGAATAAGCATTACAAATTTCCATTCCGTTTATATATAATTCAAATCTTTCTGCAATTTCGGGCTGATTAAATTTAATTTTTGTTAAAGGTGAATAAATTGCCGGATAATCCATAACAAAAGTAGGTTCCTGCAAATGCGGAACAACTTTTTCATCAAATAACTGGTCTAATATTTTTTGGTCGCTTGCATTTTTAGGTAAATCTAAATTTAAATGTTTTACCTGATCAAACATTTTGCCTGTTTCAATATATTGAAGTAATTCAAGTCCTGTATATTCTTTGATTAAGTCAAATAATTTGGCTCTTCTGAAGTTTAAATTAACAGTTGATCCGATTTTTTCGGCTGCTGTTTTTATCAGTAGTTCCGTTAAATCCATCATATCGTTATAATCCGCATAAGCCTGATATAATTCCATCATTGTAAACTCAGGATTGTGATTTCTGTCAATGCCTTCATTTCTGAAATTTCTTCCTATTTCAAAAACTCTTTCCATACCGCCGACAACTAATCTTTTTAGGAATAATTCGGGAGCTATTCTCATAAATAAATTTATGCTTAGTGCATTGTGATGAGTTGTAAACGGTCTTGCGTTTGCCCCGCCTGCAATAGACTGCAATATAGGAGTTTCAACTTCAATAAAACCAAGTTCTTCCAATTTTTGTCTGATTGAAGATATAATCATACTTCTTTTTTTAAATACTTCTTTTACGTCTGAATTTGCTATTAAATCAAGATATCTCTGTCTGTATCTTGTTTCGGTATCTTTTAAGCCATGCCATTTTTCAGGAAGAGGTCTGAAAGCTTTACATATTATTTCAAATTTTTCAGCTTTCAAACTTAATTCATTAGTTCTTGTTCTAAACGGAATACCCGAGACTAAAACAAAGTCGGATAAATCTGATAATTCTTTAAATAATTTAAATCCGTCTTGTCCGACCTGATCGGCTCTTACATAAACCTGCATTTTTGCAGTACCGTCCTCAATATCAAAAAAAGAAGCTTTTCCCATATCTCTTCTTGACATCATTCTTCCTGCTATTGTAACTGATTCCTGTCCGAATTCTTCTTTTTGTAAAAAATTAAATTTTTCTTTTACTTGTTCTATTTTATGTTCAACTTTAATTTTTGCAGGATAGGGGTCTATTCCCTGAGCTTTCATTTTATCTGCCTTTTCTTTTCTTTGTGTCATAATAGTTTCGATTGTTGTTGAAACATTTGTGCTCTGTAGATTTTCTTCCATTTTCTTACTTCCTTTATATAAAAATATTTGAAAAATGATAGCATTTTTTGATATAAAAAATCAAAAAATAATACATGTTTAATATAATTTAAAGGATTATTGACATTATGCAGTTTATCATGAAAAATAAAAAATGCCGAGGGCGGGACTTGAACCCGCACGTCGCCTGAGCAACTTGAGATTTTGAGTCTCACGTGTCTGCCAGTTCCACCACCTCGGCAATGGAAAAGAATTCTATAATAAAAGACCTCAGATAGTCAAGTAAAGTTTTTGTATTAACCGATTTTTTTAAAATAAAGAAGGCTTGACAAATAAAAAAATCAATACTATAATGGCAACGTAGGTAAACCATTGATGTGGAGATAAAAATAGGGAATGCGCTTACAGAGAGTCGGGGTGCTGAGAATCCGGCAGAGAGCAACTTATTAAATGGACCACAGAGGGTGCGGTCAAAAGCCGGAAACGGCTGAGTATTCTGCAACGTAAGGCATGCGTTAATTGCCGGGAATATGTTTGTATTCCGATAAGAGTGAGATGTTTCATAATCTCAAAACAAGGTGGCACCGCGGAATCTTTTAAAGATCCGTCCTTGACAGTTGTTTTTGTCATAGGCGGTTTATTTTTTTTAAAGAGAGGTGGCACAATGTATCAGCCGAGTTTGGACGAAGTTAATCATTTACTAAAAGACTACAGGATAATTCCCGTAAGTCGCACCATTTATTCCGATGTATGCACTCCTATTGAAGTATTGAAAATTTTAAAATCAATCAGCAAACACTGCTATATGTTAGAGAGTCTGGAAGACTCGACTAAATGGGGCAGGTATACATTTCTCGGATACGACCCGAAACTTGAATTTACATGTACGAACGGTGTAGTCAATCTTGACGGACAAATAATTAATACAAATAATCCGAATAAATATATAAAACAAATTCTTGATGAATATAAAAGTCCAAAATTTTCGTATCTGCCTCCTTTTACGGGCGGGCTAGTCGGTTATTTTTCGTATGACTATATAAAGTACAGTGAACCGACATTAAATTTGGATGCAAATGACGAAGAGAAATTCAAAGATATAGATTTAATGTTATTTGACAAGGTTATTGCTTTTGATAATCTTAAACAGGAAATAGTTTTGATTGCCAATGTTAAAACAGATAATTTTGAAGAAAATTATAATTTAGCAATAAAAGAACTTGATAAAATGGCAGATTTAATAAAAAACGGAAAAGCTGTTGAACCTAAACCGTTAAAAATAAAATCGGATTTCCGTTATTTATTCAGCAAAGAAGAATTTTGTAATATGGTTGATAAAGCAAAAAAATATATTTATGAAGGCGATATTTTTCAGGTTGTTTTATCAAACAGGGCGGAAGCGGATGTTGAAGGAAGTCTTTTTGACACTTACAGAGTATTAAGGATGACCAATCCGTCTCCTTATATGTTTTATTTCTCAAGTGATGATATTGAAATTGCGGGAGCTTCTCCTGAAACACTTGTAAAATTAAATAATGACACTTTATATACTTTCCCGCTTGCAGGAACAAGACCACGCGGAAAAACTGAAGAAGAAGATACAAAGTTAAAACGTGAACTTTTATCAGATCCTAAAGAACTTGCAGAACATAATATGCTTGTAGATTTGGGAAGAAATGACCTTGGCAAAATCAGCCGGTTCGGGACAGTTCTTGTAGAAAAATATAAAACAATTGAAGCATTTTCACACGTAATGCATATAGGCTCAACGATATCGTCAAAAATTTGTGAAGATAAATCAGGACTTGATGCAATAGAAGCAGTGCTTCCCGCAGGTACTTTATCGGGAGCCCCAAAAATAAGGGCATGTCAGATAATTAACGATTTGGAAAATAATAAACGCGGAATTTACGGCGGAGCAATAGGCTATATTGATTTTACCGGTAATATGGATACTTGTATTGCAATCCGTATCGCTTTTAAGAAAAACGGAAAAGTTTTTATAAGGTCAGGTGCAGGAATCGTAGCTGACAGTGTTCCCGAAAACGAATATCAGGAATGTATAAATAAAGCCAAAGCGGTAATCAATGCTTTAAAATCAGCGGAGGGAGGAATAAATAAATGATTTTACTAATAGATAATTACGACAGTTTTGCTTATAACTTATACCAGTTAATCGGGACGATAAATCCGGATATTAAAGTAATAAGAAATGATGAATTAACGGTTGAAGAAATTAATGCTTTAAATCCTGAAAAAATTATTATATCACCGGGTCCGGGCAGACCGTCAGATGCAGGTATATGTATACAAGCCATCAGATATTTTGAAGGTAAAATTCCTATCTTGGGTGTTTGTCTCGGGCATCAGGCAATTTGTGAAGCTTACGGTGGTACAATTTCTTATGCAAAAACTTTGATGCACGGTAAACAGTCAAAGATTTCGCTTGTTAATTCCAGCCCGTTGTTTAAGGGTCTTGCGGAACAACTAACAGTCGGCAGATATCATTCTCTTGCGGCTATTGAAAAAGGATTTCCTGATGATTTGGAAATTACCGCAAGAACTGACGACGGGGAAATTATGGCTGTAACCCACAAGAAATATAAAACGTACGGAGTCCAGTTTCATCCTGAATCAATTTTGACTTTGAACGGAAAAATTATGATGGAAAATTTTTTGAGGAGTTAAATTATGATTAAAGAAGCTATTATAAAAGCAGTTAATAAAAAAGATTTAACTTATCAGGAAGCAGAAATGGTAATGGATGAAATAATGACGGGGAAAGCAACGGAAATACAAATGTCTGCTTTTCTTACGGCAATGGCATTAAAAGGTGAAACTATAGACGAAATTACGGCATCTGCACATGGGATGAGAAAACATTGTATCAGGTTACTTCATGAAATGGATGTGTTGGAGATTGTCGGTACCGGCGGTGATAAATCAAATTCCTTTAATATTTCAACAACTTCGGCTATCGTTGTTTCTTCAACAGGTATTCCTGTTGCAAAACACGGAAACCGTGCCTCGTCAAGTAAATGCGGAGCTGCAGATGTTTTGGAAGCGCTCGGCGCAAATATAAAAATTACTCCGGAACACAGCAAACAAATACTGAAAGAAATAAATTTCTGTTTTTTATTTGCACAAAATTATCATATTGCAATGAAATATGTTGCTCCTGTCAGACGGGAACTAGGTATTCGTACAATATTTAATATTTTAGGTCCTCTTGCAAATCCGGCAGGTGCAAATATGGAAGTTTTGGGAGTATATGACGAGTCTCTTGTGGAGCCGATGGCTAAGGTTCTTTCAAATCTCGGAGTAAAAAAAGCTATGGTTGTTTACGGTCGTGACGGACTTGATGAAATTTCAATGAGTGCGCCTACAACAATATGTGAAGTACAGAACGGAATTCACAAATTATATACAATAGAACCTGAAGAGTTCGGATTTCAAAAATGTAAAAAAGAAGATATCGTCGGAGGAACCCCTTTGGAAAATGCAAAGATAACACTTGATATTCTTTCGGGTAAAAAAGGTGCAAAAATGGATGCAGTTTTACTTAATTCTGCATCTGCGATACATGTTGCAAAGCCGGAAATTTCAATTAAAGATGCTATAAAAATTGTACAGGAAACAATTGACTCGGGAAAAGCACTCTTGCAACTTGAAAAATTTATTAAACTGTCAAACGGAGAAGTCAAATGATTCTTGATGAAATTGTAGTAAAAACAAAAGAGCGCGTATCAAAATTAAAAGAATTGAAAAGCTTTGATAAACTTAAAGCGGAAGTTGATTTGATGCCTGTAACGAAAAAATTCCCGTTTGAAAAAGCTTTGAAAAAAGAAGACATTGCTTTTATCTGCGAGGTAAAAAAAGCATCGCCGTCTAAAGGGGTAATTGCAAATAATTTTAAATATCTGGAAATTGCAAAAGAATATGAATCTGCAGGAGCCGATGCAATTTCTGTTTTAACTGAACCTGATTTTTTTCTGGGGGACAACAAATATTTAAATGAGATTGTAAAGAATGTGAAAATTCCTGTTTTAAGAAAAGATTTTATAATAGATGAGTATCAGATATATGAATCAAAACAAATGGGTGCATCTGCAATTTTATTAATATGTTCATTGCTTGATACGGATACTTTAATTAAGTATATTTCAATTGCCCATAGTTTAGGATTATCAGCTTTGGCAGAAGTGCATAATGAAACAGAAGTTGAATCTGCCATAAAAGCAGGAGCAAAAATTATCGGTGTAAATAACCGTAATCTAAAAACTTTTGAAGTTGATATTTCTAACAGTGTAAAATTAAGACCGTTAATTCCTGAAAACATTATATTTATTTCTGAAAGCGGGATTAAATCAACTCAGGATATAACACTTTTAAAAAGCATCAAAACAAATGCAGTTCTTATCGGTGAAACATTAATGACAAGTGATGATAAAAAGAAACAACTGAAAATATTAAGAGGTAAGTTTTAATGGCAAAGATTAAAATATGCGGGTTATTCAGAGACTGTGATATTGATTTTGTAAATGAAGCGATGCCTGATTATATAGGCTTTGTATTTGCAAAAAGTCACAGGCAGATATCTGTAAAACAGGCAGATTTACTTAGAAAAAAATTAAATAAAAATATTATTTCAGTCGGAGTATTTGTAAATAACAGTATTGAAGAAATTCAAAAGATTTATAATGACGGGATAATATCTATCGCACAGTTGCACGGAAGTGAAGATAATAATTATATTGCAGAACTTCGCAAAAACTGTAAAATTGAAGTTGTTAAATCTGTTAATGCCTCAACCGGTATAGACATTCAAAAAATAAAAAATATAAATGCAGATTTTTTGTTATTTGACGGCGGGACAGGCGGTGAAGGTAAAACATTTGACTGGAAAATACTTTCTGAAATTGAAAAACCGTTTTTTCTTGCAGGCGGACTTAATATTGATAATATAGACGAAGCAATAAAAAAAGTTAAGCCATATGCGGTGGATTTAAGCAGTGGTGTAGAAACAGACAGAGTAAAAGATAAACAAAAAATATTGAATATAGTCAGGAGAGTAAAAAATGTCTAAAACAAGATACGGTATTTATGGCGGTCAATATATCCCGGAAACTTTAATGAATGAAATCATTAATCTTGAAAAAAGTTATGAATTTTATAAAAAAGATCCGGCATTTATAAAAGAGTTAGATGATCTTTTAAAAAATTATGCAGGCAGACCGTCACTTCTTTATTATGCAGATAAAATGACAAAAGATTTGGGCGGTGCAAAAATATATTTAAAGAGAGAAGATTTAAATCATACAGGTTCTCATAAAATTAATAATGTATTGGGGCAGGTTCTTCTTGCAAAAAAAATGGGTAAAAAAAGAATTATTGCAGAAACCGGAGCAGGCCAGCACGGAGTTGCCACTGCTACTGCTTGTGCATTACTCGGGCTTGAATGTGAAGTGTTTATGGGCAAAGAAGACGTTAAACGGCAGGCATTAAATGTTTACCGTATGGAATTGCTCGGCGCTAAAGTTAATACGGTAACAAGCGGAACGATGACTCTTAAAGATGCAGTAAATGAAACTTTCCGTGAATGGACAACAAGAGTTTTCGATACTCATTATGTTCTCGGATCTGTTATGGGTCCGCATCCGTTTCCTATGATTGTCAGAGATTTTCAAAGTATAATCAGTAAAGAAGCAAGAGAACAAATATTGGAAATTGAAGGAAGACTTCCCGATTTGGTTACGGCATGTGTCGGGGGTGGTAGCAATGCTATTGGTATGTTTTATAATTTCATCAATGATAAATCCGTAAAACTTGTAGGTTGCGAAGCAGCCGGACACGGAATTGAAACTGATAAACATGCGGCATCAATTGCAAAAGGTTCGCTCGGTGTATTTCACGGAATGAAATCATTATTCTGTCAGGATGAATACGGACAGATTGCTCCTGTTTATTCAATTTCGGCAGGGCTTGATTATCCCGGAATAGGGCCTGAACATGCTTATCTTTACGAAACAAAAAGAGCTCAGTATGTTCCGATAACAGACGAAGAAGCAGTACAGGCTTTTGAATATCTTGCAAGAACTGAAGGTATAATATGTGCTATTGAAAGTGCTCATGCAATTTCGTATGTGCAAAAACAGGCACCGAAAATGAAAAAAGATGAAATAATAATAATCTGTCTTTCAGGACGCGGAGACAAAGATGTTGCTTCAATTGCAAATTACAGAGGGAGAAATATAAATGAGTAAAATTAAAAATGCTTTTAAAAACGGGAAAGCCTTCATAGCTTTTTTAACGGCGGGTGATCCTTCAATTGAAAAGACAGAAGAATTTATATTGGAAATGGTCAGAGGCGGTGCGGATTTAATTGAAATAGGAATTCCTTTTTCTGATCCTATCGCCGAAGGACCCGTAATTCAGTCTGCAAATATCCGAGCTTTAAATGCGAAAACAACAACAGATAAAGTTTTTGAAATGATAAAATCAGTCCGTAAAAAAACAGATGTGCCGATAGTTTTTCTTACTTATCTTAACCCTGTTTTCAAATACGGTTATGAAAGATTTTTCAAAATTTGTAATGAAACCGGAATAGACGGAATTATTATTCCCGATATGCCATACAACGAAAAATCCGAATGTGCAGATATTGCTGTAAAAAACAATGTTGACATTATATCAATGATTGCTCCTACATCCGACCAGCGTATAAAAGAAATTGCTTCACAGGCAAAAGGTTTTGTATATGTTGTATCGTCTATGGGAGTAACAGGAGTAAGAAGTGAAATAACAACTGATTTAAATTCAATTTTAAAATCAATAAAATCTGCAACTTCAACTCCTACAGCAATAGGGTTTGGTATCAGTACTGTTGAACAAGCTAAAGAAATGGCAAAAATTGCAGATGGAGTTATTGTTGGCAGTGCGATTGTCAAAATAATTGAAAAATATGGAAATGATTCGGGCAACCACTTATATGAGTATGTTCGATCAATGAAATCATCAATATAGCGGCTTTAATTTTTCTACTCAATTTTGTATTGAAAAAGCTTATGTAACTTACGCTCCGTTTTATATATTTTTATAACGACTTCAAATTATGGGTTACAACTTCCAATTTTCAGCCCTTATGTACCGTTCGCTCCGCTATACTTACGTACACCGCGGTCTGAAAATTGTTCGTTTCACTCCAAACTTTGAAGTCTAACGGCAAAGACACATTTCAGCTCAAATCTTAAATCCTCTAACAACCACAACTCATAGCTAAAACTTAAAGCCTTTAACGACAAATACTACATAACTCAAAGTTTAAAGTTGTTTTATAGTTTTTTCGCCTCAAAGCACGTTTATGAGTGAAGTATTTTTAAATGTAAAAGATTATAAACTTTAAAATCTTTTAGTTTCTGAATGTTTGAAATCATTTTTGGTTCAATATGCAGTCCAAAAATGATAAGTTCAGAAACGGCATTTAAAAATACGAGTGAATGTGCTTAGCGATGGCATTTTTGCATACTTTTTTTGCTAAAGAAAAAAGTATGTTGCTGTGAGTCAACCACTCACGCTTTTTAGACTCGAGACAAAAAGTAACTTGTAGCGGGTCAACCACCCGCATTTTCATTTATAAATGAAAATATAAAAAAGGTTTTTAAAAGCCGACAGGCTTGATATTTAATACATCTGTATGGTACAATGCTGATATGACAAAGTATAATGAAATAACCTGTAAAACGGCATGTAATAAAATTACCAGTTTTTTACCTTATGGTTGGGATTTGAATATTTACAGAGGATGCGGACATCACTGTAAATATTGTTTTGCTTTATATTCTCATAAATATATGAATTCATCCGATTTTTTTGATGAAATTTTTGTTAAAACTAATATTGCAGAAAGTTTAGAAAAACAGTTAAGAAGTAAAAGCTGGAAAAGAGAAGTTATTAATCTGGGTGGAGTAACTGATAGTTATCAGCCTGCCGAAGAAAAATATAAATTGATGCCTGAAGTTTTAAAAGTACTTATAAAATATAAAACTCCTGTTACAATTTCTACAAAATCCAAATTAATATTAAGAGATTATGATTTGATTGATGAACTGTCAAAAGTGACATCAGTAAATATTGCCTGTACGATTACAACCGTTAATGAAACAGTCAGAGAACTTATAGAGCCAAATACAGCAACTTCAGCAGAAAAATTTAATGTCTTAAAAGAATTTGCTAAAACAAATGCTTCTATAGGATTACACAGCATGCCTGTAATACCTCATTTAACAGATAGTTTTTATAATATAAGTGCATTATTTTCTAAGTCTCAGGAGTGTGGAGTAAATTATATAATTACGGATTTGCTTAATTTAAGAGGGCAAACAAGAATTGTATTTTTTGAATTTATAAAAAATAAACTTCCTCATTTATACAATAAAATATCATCTCTTTATAAAACGTCATTTGTAGATAAAAGTTACAGAGATAATTTTAAACAGATGGCAAAAAAGTTAAAAATTCAATATCCTTTAAAAAACAAAAAAAGAATTTTTATGCACGAAGAATATGTTTCTTCACCCGAGCAATTATCGCTTTTTTAAATTTTTCAATGACAAAATATTCTAAAAATGCTACAATTCTCAGAGTTTTTATATATAGAGATCATTTAATAAGAGAGGTGTTATGGTACGAAAATACAAAATTCTTTTTGCATTGATGTTTATTTTTTCATTCGCAGGTTCAGTTTTTTCGCAGGAGTCAGTTCCAGTTTTAGATCAAACCGCAACAAACAATTCCGCAAACAGTGATTTTATTGATTTATCAGTTCCGTTAATTACAACATCAACCGATACTGTAAAAACCGAAGAAACAGCTGTTAAAACAACAGACATAAGAATTAATCTTGGAGCTCAAGCAGTTTATAACGACATTACAGGACCGGGTAAAGCGAGTTCTTCTCTTTCGGAAGGATTTAAAAATTCAGAAAATTTAAACATAAATGTAAGAGGATATCAGAACGATTTTAAGTACCAATTAAGTGTTGCAGGTAGAGCAACAAATGATGAAAGAGTTGATTCAATACCTGTATCACTGACATCATTACAGACAAGATTGGAATACAAAAATAATTATTTAAATGTTGGTGATGTATTTGAATCTTTTTCACAATATTCATTAAATACTTCTCTGAAAGGTATTTCTTATAAATATAACAACCAGTCAGGCAAAACGCCTGTTGTTTCTGTTATTTTCGGAAGTGCATATCCGAGATGGGAAAGCTGGTTTAAAGATGCCAAAGCACAATCAATAACCCGTACAGGATATGGTGCAAATATAAAACAGGATATAACCGATAATCTTAAATTTGGTGTTACCGCTTTAAAATCCGATGACAGCCAAAGAATTATAGATACGGACCCTTTATATAATAATACATTATACAGTTTGGACGGAGAATACAGCCCAATACCGGGGTTAACAGTTACCGGAGAGGCTGCAATTTCCCAGACGGAACTTGAAGCAAACGAAACGGCAACAAAAACTTCTTATAACGGTAATGCTTTTAAATTGGAAATTGTCGGCGACCAAGACCCAAGCAGAGTTGTGTTGGGATATGAAAGAGTAAATCCGGAATTTGAAACTCTTTTAGGTTCTGCAATAAGTGACAGAGAAAGAGCTTCGGCAAAATGGAGATACAAATATACTGCCAATACCACTTTTGATACAAGATTTACATGGTACAGAAACAGTTTAAATGATACTTCAAACAGTACAAATAATTATAAACCTGAAGTTGGAATTAATATAAAGAAAATTTTTGACAGAAGATATTCAAACTTGAATTTCAACGTAAAATTAGATCAAAAAAATTCAAGTGTAAATAATACTTCTGATTATTTTGTTGATTTAGGATACAGAGACAGATTTATCGGACTTGATGTTGATGCAGGAACAGGTTTTACTTCATACAATGTTGATAAAAACACAACAGATACATTGGATTATTCAGGAAGAATTTCTGTAAGCACAAGAAAAAGTTTTGATAAGTTTATTTTAAAGCCGTCTATAAATGCTTCCAGCAATTACATTGATGACAATATAAATAATACAACCGATAAAATTTTTGAATATTCAATAGGGCTAGGTGTTGATTTGCCGGATTCAAAACTTACATCAAATTTTAGGTTTGGTCAAAATATATTGAAAGCATCTGCCGGTGATGATGCAGAAAGTCTTTTTGTTAATGCAGGATTATATTATCAGCCTTCTTCATTTTTTGGCATAACAGATTGCACAATATTTACAAGAGTCATGATGAACGATTTTGCATTTCAGACAGATACAAGAAACTTTAATGAAAAAAGTATTTCAATGGGTATAAGTATCCCTTTGAATTTTAAGATATAAAAAAGTTTGTATGGAGAAAATAATATGAAAAAAATTTTAATTTTAGTTTTGTTTATGACATTAGCAGTTTTTGCTTCAGTCCAGCAGGTTCAGGCAAAATGGTGGATATTTGGAAAATCTGCAGATGAAGTCAGCTTAAACTATGTGTATATTAACAAGGCTTCTTGCGAAGATATGAACGGCAAAGCAGTATTTTTTAAGAGTGCACTTCCTAATAATGAAATAGTAATAAGCGGAAAAGCAAGTGTTAAAAAAGCAAAAATCGGTGCTGTTATGGTTTCGTTGGATAACAAAGAGACTTGGACAAAAGCAACTCTCAGCGATAACGGTAGTTTTGAATATAAGTTTCAGCCTGATACAACAAAAAATTATGATTTTTATCTGAAAGTAATTGATACTACAGGTAAAACAAATGATATAGAAAAAACTTATGTTCAAATAACTTTTTCAGATCAGGATATATCTTTACTTGCCGTAGAAACTTTAGATAAATTATTTAAAGCATATCAGAGTGAAAATACACAGGCATTTATGGCATTGGTAAGTGAGAATT
>JAQTSO010000140.1 GCA_028711215.1 Endomicrobiaceae bacterium
TGCAGATTTCATGTTGTTGTAATTTGCTATATTAAGATTATTTGATGCTTTCTTTATGCGGTATAATATGCTTTGTAGCGCAATCATAATATAATAAAAAAAAGTTGTCAAGATGGGTTTTCGGATGCTTTTAAGTATATTTTTTTGTTTTTCTACCTTTGTACTTTTATGAGATTTGTTTTATTTTTTTAACGATTCATCGCCGTCATTAAAATTATACGCCAGATGTGTTCCGTCACAAAAAGGTTTATTGTTTGATTTACCGCAACGACAAAGAGCTACGCGGTTTCTTACTTCATATTTTGTTCCGTCAAATGATTCAATTTCAATTCCGCCTTTTACCCAAATAGGTCCGCTACAGTCTTTTTGAGGATCCTCTGTAAGAGTAATTGAAGGTTCATATTTATTTTCAATAACTTTTCCTGTCTCCTTATCATACACGACAAGTCTTCCTGCAGGACAATTACAAGCCTGATAAATCGCTTCTTTCTTTGCTTCAGGATGTTTGGATTTTACAGCCAGTTTCCATGTAGTGCCTTTAGGGTGGCAAAACCGTGCTACAGAACATAATTCCTGAACATCTTTAAGTATAATTCCTCCGCCTTCAATTATTTCGGCTTTATTGTCAAATAAGTCGTTATCGGCAGTTTCAGTTCCGTCAAAATCCGTATGAATATGTTCGCCGTCACAAAACGGCATATTTTTTGAATTACCGCATCTGCATAAGGTATAAGTTTCCTGTTGCGGATATTTTTTGCTTTCAACCCATTTTTCCGGTTCGCCGTCCTGTCCGATTTTTGCAAATTCTTTATTTAAAGGAACATTGCCGGATACAATATACGGTCCGTTTTCGGTAATAAGAATTTTTTGTTTTTTCATTGGAAAGTTCCTCTGACATCTATTTTTTAAACAGTTTAATATTATCACACCATTTTTCTATCAGTATTTTATCCTGTTGCAATCTCGCATCGCCCCAGTTTTGTGATGAAAACATCGGCAGTTCATTCCAGTTAACGTTGATGTAACTTATAAATGAGATATTGTAATCTTTAACATACTTAAAAAAATTTTTCATCCATGCCAGTTTTTTTTCAACGCTATATTGGTTAAAGGGGGAACTTTCCGCAATCATTATCGGTTTCTTTTTATTAAGTGCTATATCACTCACAATTTTTCGTTCTTTAACGGCTGTTGCATCAAAAAAAGATATTCCTATCCAGTCGACATAATCATCGCCGGGATAATAAATTAACGGATTATACGTGTTTTTCTTGTTGCCGTTCCATGCAATTGCATGCCATACAAAATAAACATTTGAAACTTCATTATTTTTTAAGCGAATAACTATATGCTGGTATGCTTTAATATATTTGTCGGGATTATAGCCGTTTTCAGGATTATCAAATTCATATCCTATACGAAGATAAACTTTTTTGTTTGAATTTTTTATCCATAAGCCCAGCTTATCTATATTTTCATCGAAAGAACCGTTTATAACTTCATCAAGCATATCTTTCATATAAAGTCCGATTTGAACAACTTTTATATCGGGATATTTTTTAAGCAGGTCATCGGCATAGTTAATGCCGGCGCCGTTATACGAAGGTTCATCAAGCCCGTTAACGGAATTGACGGATGTATAAACCATTATGCCGTCGGGATAAGATATTTCTTTTATATTGAATTGTTTTAAAGATGAGAAGAATTCTTCAATTGACTGGCTGTCTTGCCCTATAACAAAAACAGGACTGTTTTTAGCGCCTTCGGCAAAAGATGAAGACAGTGAAAGATTAAATAAGAATAATGTACAAAAAAGTTTTTTGAACATGCTTTAATTATATATAATTAAAAACTATTTTTTACTGTCTTTCCAGTTCCACCATTTTAATTTTTTACTGTCCCGTCCGCCTTCGGCAAAATATACTGCGCAGCGAAAAACATAAAGTAAACATCTGTCTTGAACTTTTCCCGCAAACTTATTTGACTCGTCATAAAGTTTTTCAGGATTTTTTCTCTTCAAATCCGAAACGGAAGAAATGCCTATATCAGTCAAATCTTCCGCTATGGATTTACCTACACCGGGAATAATCATTAATTCTTTGATTATTTTTGAATCTTTAGTCATAAATTTTGTTTTTCTTCAACTGCTTTGCTGATTTTGTAATAACTTTCCAACGGGTTTTTTCGACTGCGCTTGCTTTCATTGTTTGACGTGCTGACAAATAAGCAGATTCCTTTTTTAATTTCAAAAAGCTTTTATATCGTTCATCTTCAAGAGTTCCATTTTTAACGGCTTCAAGTACGGCGCATCCCGGCTCGTTTATATGAGTACAGTCTCTGAAACGGCAGTTAACTGCCAGTTCCTGAATATCATCAAAAACTTTACCAACGATTTTTTCGTCACCCCAAACTTGTATTTCACGTATTCCGGGCGTATCGATAACCATTCCACCGTCAGGAAGAACGATTAATTCACGAAAAGTAGTAGTATGACGACCGCGACTGCCTAATTCGCTTACTTCATTTACTTTAAGCTGGTCAGTTTTGAGTAATGCATTAATAATAGTAGATTTGCCTACACCGGAAGAACCTAAAAATGCTATTGTCTCGCCTGTTTTAATATATTTTTTCAATTTTTCTAAATCTTCTTGATTAAAGGCGCTGATGGTATGAACATCTACTCCTTCGGCAATAGCTTCAACTTCCAATTTACGCTCTTCATATTCAGGGCATAAATCAGCCTTATTTAAAAGAATAACAGGTAAAGCACCGCTGTCAATAACTATTGATAAAAACCTTTCAATCCGTCGCAGATTATAGTTAAGGTCTAAGCCGGTGATAATAAATACAGTATCAATGTTTGTTGCAATAGACTGTTCCTCTGTAACTTCGCCTGATGCTTTACGGCTAAATATACTTTTTCTTGGAAGTATTGTATGAATCATTGCTTTTTTTTCATTAGGTAAAACAGAAACTACCACCCAATCACCTACGGTTGGCAATTGATTTTTGTTTGGATTATCAAACCTGAATTTGCCGGGGAGTTCACATAAAAATTTGCCAGTTTCATTATAAGCAACATATTGTCCTCTGTTTTCTCGTACTATTCTCATCGCAACATAGTTTTGATTTTTATATTGTTCAAAATTCTTCTCAAAAAAAG
>JAQTSO010000141.1 GCA_028711215.1 Endomicrobiaceae bacterium
AAATTGTTGTATAATCAACGACAACGATACGGTGGAGAGGTCGCATAGTTGGTCTAGTGCGCCGGTTTGCTAAACCGGTGTACAGGTGAAAACCTGTACCGAGGGTTCAAATCCCTCCCTCTCCGTTTTTTTACTTTGTCTTTTTGGTTTATACTGCGTTGATAAAATGCTCGGATACCTCGGGCTCCGCCCTTTACAGTATACTCTCGCATTTTATCGCCTTGTCTAAACACAAAAATACTTCGTAAAAAGAGTTCTTTTGGATTTGTACTGCGTTGATAAAATGCTCAGATACTTTTGGCTCCGTCCTTTACAGTATGTGCTTTTATTTGCCAAACTTCTCGCATTTTATCGTCTTGTCTAAACTCAAAAATATTTTGTAAAAATTACTTGTTCTAAATTATTATAAAAAACTAGTGGCATGTACTGTATTTAGATCAAGATAAGCTTTTGCAAAAATAATTTAGGAGGTTCTAAAATGAGTAGAAAATGGAAAGTGGTGGTAGAAGGTGGAGCTGACAACCTGTATTATGTGAGCAAATCTGACGATGTGTTCTATGTCTACAAAACAACGGTTGGATGGCCGTTTGACGATAACGATCAGATTGGAAAGACTGATTCCTTGGAATTGGCAATAATGTTAATTAAACAGGATTCAGGCGATGACATTGATCACATTGAGGAAGTATAAAATAATTACCTAATGAAAGCAGTAAATTTTATTAAGCAATATCTGAAAAACTAGATTAAACCTATTCTCAAAATACTGCTTAATTTATACTGTATTGATAAAATGCTCGGATACCTCGGGCTCCGCCCTTTACAGTATACTCTCACATTTTATCGCCTTGTCTAAACACAAAAATACTTCGTAAAAATAGTTTTTGAGATTTTTTGTTATTTTGATATAGGCTTGCTGCCGCTCTGCTTGATATACCTTGTCCAAAAATAAATTAAAATATTCTTCGGTTTATCAACTGTGTTGATAAATCTACCCAATATCCAAAAACTTTTCGCCTTGTCTAAATTTAAAATCATCTCAAACAATAATACTTTTAAAATATACTTAAATTTTTTCTTTAATTTTTAATTCTAAATACTTTTAATATTTAGATATAAAGTGGTTTTTAGAAATTAATTGTATTCTATGTTAATTTTTTTATAAGTTGATTATGGTTTATTAAATAATATAATGGGTATATATAATAGTTATCGTTATAAAAATACATATTGATTTTATAGAAAAAATATAGTATATTTATATAAGAAAGGAGAAAAATTATGTATACATCAACTAAAAATAGAATAATGGGTACTATTTATGCAAAAGGTCATAACCGGGCATTTTCGGCAAATGACTTTGTTGCTAAATTTAAACGATACGAAATAGACCAATCTTTAAGCATATTAACGAAAAAAGGCAAACTTAGACGAATAACAAACGGAATTTATGATTATCCTCGTTATAGTGAAATAATAAAAGATTTTGTTCCTGCAGATATTGATGATATTGCTCATGCGATTGCGAGGAAATTTAATTGGCGTATTAATCCTGATGGGAATACGGCATTAAACTATTTGGGATTATCAAATCAAATTGTTGGAAGGAATATATATTTATCAGACGGTCCCAATAGAAAATATAATATTAATGGCAGAAAATTGGAATTTAAACATATTCCGGCAAAAGAAGCTAAATTAAAATATACAGAGAGTTTTCTTATAGTTCAAGCGTTAAAATCTTTAAAAAAAGAAAATATTACGGATGAACTTTTAAAAAAAATATCTCAAAAATATTCTTTGCAACAATGGGAAAAAATACGCAAAGATACGGTAAATACTGCAGAGTGGATTAGAGAAAATATAAATAGGATTATAAAGGTAAAAGAATATGACCACAATAGAGAAGTTGTCAGTTCAAGAACGCAATGATTTATTTCAGTATGTTGCAAATGAAAAGAAAATTGATAATGTTGTGATAGTTGAAAAAGATTTTTGGATATGTTGGGTTCTATCAAGAATTTTTTCAGATGATGAACTTAAAAGAAATTTACATTTTAAAGGCGGGACATCATTATCTAAAATCTTTAATGTTATTGAAAGATTTTCCGAAGATATAGATTTGATTCTTAATTGGGATGTTATTGATGCAGGCAAAGATCTAAATAAAGACCGGTCTGTTACTCAACAAGGAAAGATTAATGAAATGATTGAATCCAAAGCGGAACAATATATTTCAAATGAATTAAAATCAAAAATAGAAGGAGTTTTTGACGGAATATGTTCCGTTAGTTCAGATCCCGAAGATAAACATATTCTGTATGTAACTTATCCTGTTTCTTTTAAAGGTGAACATAAATATATACATCCAAAAATTAAACTTGAAATTGGTCCATTGGCATCTTGGGAGCCATATAAAGAATATCCTATAAATTCTTATGTTTCAGAAATAAAACCTGAATTTTCAATAAGCAAAGTACTTATACCTACGATAGAAGCAGAAAGAACTTTTTGGGAAAAGGCGACGATTTTACATCAGGAATATCATAGGGAAAAAAATACGCCTCCGCGATATTCACGACATTATTATGATTTATTCAAAATGGCTAATTCTGAAATCAAAAGCAGAGCTTTTGAAAATATAGAACTCTTGAAAGATGTTGTAAATTTTAAGAATAAATTTTATCATTATTCTTGGGCTAAGTATGAAGATGCCAAACCAGGCACTTTTCACTTATATCCAAGTGAGCATAATTTAAACACATTAAAAAGTGATTATAAAGAAATGGAAAGTATGATATTTGGTAATTATCCTGCGTGGACTGACATTTTAGAAAGTATGAAAAATTTAGAAAAAGAAATTAACAGTTTAGAACGAAAAATTTACCAATATGAAAATAAATAATTTAAAACCATTGGCGGTTACGTTTTTTATAAGCGGGATATGGGACACGATAGCGGGGATTCTGTATCTTTTTGCAATCGGAACGGGCAGGATTATAGATAATCCGCAGGCTCATCCGTTTTACTGCGTATTTATTGCTTCGTTCTTTTTCTGTTTTGCGTATATTCAGTTTTTTTCGGCTTTTAATATACGGAGATATTTATTTAACGTAGGATGTTTGATTTTCG
>JAQTSO010000142.1 GCA_028711215.1 Endomicrobiaceae bacterium
TCGGGATTTGATTCCTGCAGCAGTTGAATATGTCGCTTGCAGTTGAACAGTAGCGTCGGCGAGATTGAACAGTAGCGTCGCTGAAAACTGAACAGTGCGCGGCGGTGAGACTGTACACCCCGCATCGCTCGAATTGAACACCCCATGACCCTTCCAATATAATAGAGTTTGTACACCAACACGGTGTAACAAATTCGAAGGAGGGTCAGAGAATGACCAACTACAAAGAAATTCTGAGGCTCAATGACCTCGGAATCAACAACTCCCAAATTGCGGGGACGCTGGGATGTTCGCGAACCACAGTAATCGCCGTACTGCAAAAGGCTGTGGAGAAGGGCTTAACGCGGCAAGAAGCGTCTGCTGCGACGAATGCCGAGCTTGCAAAACTGCTGTTCCCCAGTGAGGGCGGCAATCCGGGCTATACGGTGCCGGATTATGAGTATGTCCACCGTGAGATGGCGAAAAGCGGCATGACGCTGCAGCTGCTTTGGTTTGAATACTGCGACAAATGCGCGGAAAGCGGTAACATTCCGTATCAACTTACTCAATTTAAAAAGTATTACCGCGACTTTGTGGTGCAGACCAAGGCAACCATGCACATAAATCGACGTCCGGGCGAATTGCTCGAGGTTGATTGGGCCGGGCAAACCGCAGGCATCATAGACACCGACACCGGCGAAGTCATTCCAGCACACATATTCGTCGCGGTGCTGCCGTATAGCGGATATGCATATGTAGAGGCATTTCTGTCACAGAATCAGGAAAGCTGGATAACTGCACATGTTAATGCTTATGCGTTTTTCGGTGGCAGCACACGGATTTTAGTACCCGACAACCTCAAAACAGGGGTTGAAAAGGTAACAAGGTCGGAAACGCTCATCAATAAGACCTATCAGGAAATGGCGCAGCACTATGACACTGCCGTAATTCCTGCAAGAGTAAGGACTCCAAAAGACAAGGCAACCGTCGAGGGCTCGGTGGGCATCATTTCTACGTGGATACTGGCAGCCATTCGCAATCAGCAGTTTCTGTCGCTGAAAGAACTTAATCTCGTTATCCGTGAAAAGCTTCACGGCTTTAACCTCAAGCCGTTTCAGAAGAAAGACGGTAGTCGCGCGTCCATATTTGCCGAGGAGCGACTGTTTTTGCAGCCGCTGCCGCAGTATCATTTTGAGCTGGCCACATGGAAGGTCGCCACAGTGCAGTACAATTACCACATAAGCGTAGACGGACAGAACTACTCAGTTCCGTTTGAATACATCAAGCGCAAGGTGGACGTTCGGCTCACAAAAAACACGGTGGAAGTGTTTTCTGAGGGCGAGCGGATTTGCTCACACGCGCGGCTTTATGGCCGAACGAATCAATACATTACACTTGAATCACATATGCCGCCGAATCACCAGAAATATCTACAATGGAATGGTGACCGTTTCAGGGTGTGGGCAGCTAAAATCGGCGCAAATACCACCGCCGTGGTTGAGGTGTTTCTCACTACTCACAAGGTTGAACAACAGGGCTATAAGTCTTGTATGGCGCTCTTGAAGCTTGCAGACAAGTATACGCAAGAGCGCTTGGAAAACGCCTGTGCTAAGGCTCTATCATACACGCCGCGTCCAAATTACAAGAGTATATCTGTAATTTTAAGCTCAGGTCAGGACAAGCCCGCAATCGAACCTGTTGTTTCCAAATCCAGCGAATACGGATTTGTTCGCGGTGCCGGATATTATGCGGGAGGTACTGACAATGCTGAGTAACAACACTGTTGGCAAGCTCCATGAGATGAAGCTGAGCGTTATGGCAAAGACCTTTCGGGAACAGATGGACGAAGAAAGTTTTAGCAGCCTGTCCTTTGAGGAACGCTTCGGACTGCTCGTTGATGCGGAATGGGCTGCAAGGAAAACCAACCGTCTCAATCGCCTGATTCGTAATGCTGGCTATGAAATTCCTAGCGCTTGTATTGAAGATATCGAGTACCTTCCTGAGCGCAAGCTTGACAAAGCTCAAATCACGAGGCTTTCTGCCTGCCAGTACATTGAGGAGCATCATAACATCATCATTCTTGGCGCTACCGGTAACGGCAAAACCTACCTGTCAAATGCTTTCGGCATGGCTGCCAGTCGCAATTTCTACACGGTCAAGTATATCCGGCTGCCGGAACTTTTGGGTGAACTGGCAATTGCGCGTGGTGAGGGTCGGTATCAGAGGGTCGTCAAGCAGTACAAGCAGGCAAAGCTTCTTATCCTCGACGAGTGGCTGCTTTTCCCCATCAGCGATTCCGATGCAAGGGATATTCTCGACATCGTCAACGCCCGCCATAAGCGTGCGTCCACCATTTTCTGCTCTCAGTTCGCACCGGAGGGCTGGTATCATAAAATCAGCGAACCGGCGGTGGCTGATGCCATCTGTGACCGCATTGTCCACGATTCATACACAATCCTCATTGACGGCGACGGAATGAGGAAGCGCAAGGGAATCAAAGAAACGTAAGCCTGCGGCATCGGGCGCGGCCTGAACCCGAGGTTTATCGCTTTGCTTTTCCGCGGAGAGTGGTGTTATGCACAATATAAGAAAAGAGCGACGCCGGAAGCATCACTCTCCTTGCTAAATCTCGTCAGGCGCTCGGTTTGCGACCTATCATCCATAACGTAAAAAAGCAATTTAAGCGTACTCTGTACCGATTTCTATGTCAATGTACAACCTCAGCGACGGCACCGTCCAATTTCGCCGCCGCGCCTGTACAGTTTAAGCGACGCAGCTGTTCAATCAGAAACGACGCGGGTGTTCAACGTAAACGACATATGCACATAGACTGTGTTCCCTATATGAAAATAATGATTTAAGCCTTTTTGAAGGTCATCTGCTTGGCCCAGATTCCCTGTTGGATGTTCACCGCTTTGTACCCAGCTTGCACCCAGGATTTGCACTGCGTATGCGAACCGCCGGGGCTCCACCACATCGTATAGGTGCCGGCACTTTTCGGCAGCGCAAATCCAAGGATTTTTTCCAGCTCAGAGAAGGAAAGTGTGACGGTATCGCTTGATTGCAAACAGAGGTAACGGTAGAGCGGTTCATATTTCCCGAGCGATGGTTGATTTTCCCGAGCCGGAGTG
>JAQTSO010000143.1 GCA_028711215.1 Endomicrobiaceae bacterium
TTACGGACATAAGTGCACTTGATTTAAATAAAGCCGGTGATTGTATTCAATCGGGATTTATTGCAGGTAAAAACAATATTAATAAAATTAAAGAGATTATAATTAAAAAAGTTTATGAAAAACATACCAACTGATATAAACATTCAAAACAATAAATATATAAGATTTTTACCTTATTTATTTATTTTTTTTATAGCTTTTTTTGTTTACTGCAAGACCATGTCATATGAACTTAGCGGAACTGATGACGATGTATTCACACAGATAACATTTAAAAATTATTCTTTGGGGACTACCTTTAATATTTTTCTAAAAGATAAATTTTCATATTATAGACCTGCACTCTTATTATCATTTATGGTTGATAATTTCATATCCGGTTCCTCACCGCAGGCATTACATACAACTAATGTTCTTTTACATGCAATATCATGTATTTTGCTGTTTTTTTTCTTAAAAAATTATTATTTTAATTCTACCCTTTCTTTTCTTTCAACAGTACTGTTTGCCGTACATCCGATAAATATTTTTTCTGTAGCCTGGATACCCGGCAGAAACGATTTATTGCTTTTTATATTTTTAATATTATCAATAATATTATTGATTGAATATACAAAAACAGAAAAAAAATATTTTTTCATACTGCATTACATTGCATTCCTGTCTGCTTTAATAACAAAAGAAGTCTCTATAGTTATGCCGCTCATTTATATATTTTATTGTTTATCAACAAATATAACCAAAAAAAAATTACTAAATTTGATTGTTTTATGGATAAGCGCATCTCTTTTTCTTTTTCTAATACATTTTGTTATATCTTCAAAAATGTTCACGTTAAGTCATTATTTAAACAATCTCTTTGCAACTTATAAATCTCTGTTTGATTATTACGGCGGAGCATATTTTTTAAAAATACATTTTTCTTCTTATTTCAGCAATTATCATTTTTATATTGGAATACTTGCTTTTTGCTTATCTTTTTTATTTGCATTTTACAGCAGATTAAAAACCATTGAAAAAATATTTTATTTTACATTTCCGCTGGCAATACTGTTAATATGCATGTTGTCCGGACAATTTTTTTATCAGGGCAACAGAATGTACATTCCTCTGGTATGTTTTTTGATACCGTTTTGTTCTTTCATTAACAGATTAAACAATAAAAAAATAGTATATTCTATTTTTACGATAATAATTTTGGCATCCTTTTTTATAACGATGAAACAATCAGCATATTTTGAAAATTCTCTGACATTTCTAAAAAAAACAGATTCTGAAAGACCAAACTACAGTATCTATATGGCAAATTTATATTCTTATAATCTTTTAAAATCAGGTTTATTAGAAGAAGGCAGCATTAAAATAAAAGAAATTGCAGAATCGACAAACTATAAAGATAAATATAATTTATATTTGCTATCTATTGTATATATGCATGAACATAAATATGAAAACGCGATAAAACTATTATCAAATATTGTAAATTTTGACAAACAGGATATATATGTAAAACTATATATATGTTATGACAATACAGGCGACATTGAAAAACGAAACTATTATAAAAATTTATTGATCGACATTACAGGAAATTTACAAAAAGCAGATTTTTTAATATCGCACCAGCAGACTGTATTTAAAAAAACATAAAAAGCTGTTTTATTAAAACATTATGAAAAATATTATAAATTACGATCAAAACATACAAAAAAGCAAACTGATAACTTTATTTTTTTATTTACTTATCGGTTTTATTGCTTTTTCATTGTATTATAAAACATTATCTTATGACATATCAGGTCTTGATGATGATACATTTATAACAATGAATTTCGATAAAACATCGCTAGTTGATGTTTTTACAAAAACAATTTTCCTGAATAACATCTCTGCTTTCTACAGACCGATATTATCTCTTTCTTTTATGATTGATAATTTTGTATCTAATTCTTCTCCATACGCAATGCATACGACAAACGTATTATTACATATTATATCGAGTCTTTTGATATTCTTTTTTTTAAAAAGGTATCATTTCAATATAGTTCTGTCGTTTTTAATAACGTTATTATTTGCAACCCATCCGATAAATATTTTTGCCGTAGCCTGGATTCCCGGCAGAAATGACCCTTTACTGTTTGTATTTTCCCTGATATCTGTTATTTTTTTCATTGAATATATTAAAACTAAAAATATACTTATGATTTTATTCCATTTTATTGCGCTGTTCTTTGCATTGCTAACAAAAGAAATTGCTGTTTTAATTCCGTTTATATGCCTCGGTTATTACTTCCGTTTTGATAAAAATATAAGATCTTATTTTATAAAAATTATAATATTTTGGATTATTTCAATATCGTTATTTTTCATTATACACCAAAGTATATCTTCCCATATTTCTCCTTTTGAAAGTTATTTCCGTTCATTAACTCATTCTTACAAGGTTTTGCTTGATTATTATTCAAGTTTATACCTTTTTAATATACATTTTTCCGCATATACAAGTAATTTATCTTTGGTTTTAGGAATTATTGCATTTACATTAAGTTTAATTTTTGTATTTTTTTCAAATATGTCAAAAAGTGAGAAAGTAATTTATTTCCTGCTTCCTGTATTTATGATTATAATTTCTCTCTTCGCATCACAAGGTTTTTATCAGGGAAGCAGATTATATATCCCGCTTTTTTGCTCATTGGTAATTTTTGGTTCTTTTATCGATAATTTAAAAAATAAAAAAATAACATATGTTTTTCTTGCGGTTTTATGTTTGATTGCAAGTTATATTACAATTCAAAAAACTCCTGTTTTTCAAAACAGTTTTTCATTTTTCAAGACGGTAGATTCCGAAAAACCCAACTACAATATAAATTTAGCCAATTTATACTCTTATGAATTGCTGAAAAACAGTTATTTGCCGGAAGCTTCTAAGAAAATTAAAGAAATATCTGAAATAACAAATTATAAAAACGGATATAATCTGTATTTATTATCCGTAATTTATATATATGAAAAAAATTACCAACAGGCAATAAATATTTTAGAATCAATTATTAATTTTGACAAAAAGGATATTTTAATTAAGTTATT
>JAQTSO010000144.1 GCA_028711215.1 Endomicrobiaceae bacterium
CAAGAAATTTCTTTAATACGTTCGGCGTAAGAATTTGGGAAGGATACGGAGTAACAGAAACAGCACCCGTAATTTCTGCAAATACGAATATGTATTATAAATACGGAACAGTCGGCAGACCGATGGTTGGAATTGAAACTAGACTGGAAGACGTGCCGGGCGTAAAAGAAGGTAAAAGGTTATTTATAAAAGGTAAAAACGTGATGATCGGTTATATTAAAGTTGATAAACCGGGTGTAATACAGCCTCTTGAAGACGGTTGGCATGATACGGGAGACATAGTAACCATAGATAATGAAGGTTATATTACAATTAAGGGCAGAGCAAAGAGATTTGCAAAAATAGCGGGGGAAATGGTTTCACTTACAGCCGTTGAAGCAAGTATCATAAAATTATGGCCTGATTTTGAACATGCAGTAGTTTCTGTTCCTGACCCTAAAAAAGGGGAACAACTGGTTTTATATACCACAAGACCAAATACTGTTTTTAACGAAATATCAGCCGAATTTAAGGCTCAGGGATTAAGTGAATTGTTTGTTCCAAAGAAAATAAAAGTAATTGAACAGATGTACCTCATGGGTAACGGGAAGGTTGATTATGTTACGATTGGGGAGATTGCCAAAGAGGAATTCAAGTAACTTGTCCACGAGTTACGAGCGTGGCTGTTGAGCCACAGATAATTAAGTTACTTTTTATCTCGAGTCTAAAAAGTAACCAAAAAGACCCGCCACAAGTCGCACATTCATTCCTGTTTTTCGTCGCATAGTTCACAACTTGAAAAATCCTTACAACATAATGAAACGGATTTTCCTTCGGACAAGTGAACTTAAAATTTTATCTGTTTGAAAATTTTACAACAAAAAACAGTTCATTCATAGACGTGCTTAACGTGGCAAAAAACATAGGCAAGTTAGTTTAATTTTTGCAGCAGTTGGGCGGATTTGCGAAGCAAAACGAAGTAAACAATATTGCAGTCATAGACATACTCTAATGCGGTAACTAATAAATTTTGTTAAATAAAACTTGACAAATAATACAATTGTATGGTATAAATATATAAACAAAATTTGCCATTTGTTATTTATATAAAATATGTGTATAATTTGTGCATGACAAAACAGGGGATTATGACGACGAACAAGATTGCTAAACCTTTTTTAAAGTGGGCAGGCGGTAAAGGACAAATACTGTCTGATATCCGTTCAAAGTATCCGTCCGATTTAGGTACAAAAATAAATAAATATTGTGAACCATTTGTTGGTGGCGGAGCAGTTCTTTTTGATGTTTTGAATAATTATGAAATAAAAGAAGTTTTAATAAATGATATTAATAAAGAATTAATAAACACATATATTCAAATTAAAAACAATGTAAATAAACTAATAAATTTTCTTACTATAATACAAAATGAATATTGGGATTTAGACCCCAATAAACAAAAAAAGTTTTATAATAAACAAAGAGACAGATTTAATTATCTAAAAGTAAATGGCGATAAAAGTGTTAACATTGAAAAAGCAACATTGTTTATTTTTTTAAATAAAACCTGTTTTAACGGACTTTTTAGGGTTAACAGCAAAGGTATTTTTAATGTGCCGAAAGGTTCATATAAAAAACCTACAATTTGTGATGAAGAAAATTTATTAAATATTTCTAAAAAATTAAAAAATGTAAACATATTGTGCGGGGATTATAAAAACTGTCTGTCATTTATTGATAAAAAAACATTTATTTATATAGACCCTCCGTATAGACCACTCTCATTAACTGCAAGTTTTACAGCTTATTCCGAGAAGTTATTTAATGATTCGGAACAATTAAGACTTGGCGATTTTATTAATAGGATAACAAAAAAATCTTCCAAAGTTATATTAAGCAATTCTGATCCTAAAAATACAAATAAAAAAGATAATTTTTTCGATGATATGTATAAAAATTATAATATTGATAGAATACTTGCCAAAAGGTTTATAAATTGCGATGCAACAAAACGCAGTGATATTACAGAACTGATTATAACTAATTATTAAGTGGGTTTTTTATGAAAAGAAATTTTAATGAATGGATTAGTAAATTTTCTAAGAGTATTGCAAATTATGAGTATTATGTTGATTTTAATAAAGTTATAAAGAATACGGAAAAATTAAAAATAGAATTAAATATATTAAATTCATTAATTGGTTCAAAAAATATTGAAAAAGATTTTGAAAATATAATAAAAAAATACCCTCAAACTTTGAAGTGTATTCCTGTGCTTCTTGCAGTTCGAACTTTTGAAATAAATGCAATAGATATTGATGGTGCTTTTATATATAATTTTAAAGAAAGTAACTATTCAATAGAACAATATAAAATATTTATGAGAAAAACTGGTTTGTTTGATTTGTTGGCAAATCATTTGATTAATAATCTTGTAGATTACGTCTATGGTATTGAAACAGGTCTTGATTCAAACGGTCGTAAAAATCGTGGTGGGCATTTAATGGAAAATTTAGTTGAAAGTTATCTTAAAAAAGTAAAAGTGAAATATTATAAAGAAATGTATTTAAAAGAAATTGAACAAAAATGGGGATTAGATTTATCGCCATTATCAAATAATGGAAAATCTAAGAAGAGATTTGACTTTGTTGTAGAGACAAAAAATATTATTTATGCTGTTGAAACTAATTTTTATTCCGGTGGTGGTTCAAAATTAAATGAAACAGCACGCAGTTATAAAATGTTAGCATTGGAATCACAAAAAATAAAGGGTTTTGCTTTTGTTTGGTTTACAGATGGTTCTGCTTGGAAAACTGCCCGCAGAAATTTAGAAGAAACTTTTGATGCTATGGAACATATATACAGCATTGACGATATGAAGAATGGCATTATGGATAAACTATTCAAATAAATGAATAAAAAACAATTCGAATTACCACCCGAAGACTTTTCACTTGAACTAAATACAGTTTGGAGTTTCCCGCAAAGAGGAAACTGGGCTACACATGATGCAAAATATAGAGGTAATTGGTCCCCGTTTATTCCGCGAAATATTCTAATGAGA
>JAQTSO010000043.1 GCA_028711215.1 Endomicrobiaceae bacterium
GGCAGAGCAGAAGTATGAGGAAATATTCAGACAGCAGAGCGGTGTGTTGTATGAGACATTACAGAAGATGTTTGTGTCGTCTGTAGGTAAAGGGGCTGTGCTTAATTCCGATGTTTTAAAGGCTGTTATAAATGATAATAAACAGGTTGCATTGGGGATATTGAATGAAATGATGTCTAATATATCACCGGCAATAGAAATATTGGATATAAACAGACAAGATAATGGGTTTGCAATAAAAATTAAAGAAAATGGCAAAGAGCAAATAATTGAATTAAGTGATAACCAAATAATAGAATCAAAATTGAAAACAGAAACAACATTTACAAAAGACAATGTTGCGATGTTTGAAGCATTTGACAGTCTTCAAGAAGCATTCAGGCAAATAAGGGAAGAAAATAGAGGCGGACAAAAAACAACCGTAAATTTAGATAAAATAAAAAGTTTAGTAAACGAGGTGGAAAATTCCGCAATAAAAAAACAATTACAAGAAGCAACCGACAGATTAGAAAAATCATCCAAAACAGCACCGGTAAAAAAAGAACTTGAAAATTTGGCACAATACCGGTCAACAAGATTAACAGAAGCAAAAATAAACGAAACTATAAGTGCATTGGAACAAGGTAAACTTAAATTAAGAAATGAAAAATTTGACATTATAGAAAGAGATTCAAACGGCAAAGAAATTGTAATAGGTGTTGTGGACAGGAATATAGCACATCATCTTGAATTGTACCACAGAGTTTCTTGTATGTTTGTTGTTACACCTGAAGGAAATATTATTGAAATCCGCAGGGCAAGACATAAATCCGAACCGGGACAAATTACTCCCTACGGCGGGCATGTAAGCTCGGGTGAAACTTATGAAACTACCCGCGAAAGAGAATTGGTGGAAGAACTGGGACTTCCAAAAGACTGGAAATTACAGGGAAGATTTGAACATCTTGTCACAGATGATAAATATCCGCAAGAAGCATTTAACCAAAAACATGATGAACTTTTAGATAATGACAGTATGAATATTTCAGCTTACTTTTTATCTGCTGATGAATTGGAAATAGTCAAAGGTGAAATGAAAAAGCTGGAACAGCTCAGGGCAAAAATGACTCCTCAGCAATATGACAAATATCTTGAAGAAAACTCAATTGAAAATTATGACATACAAGAATTTAATCCGGATAGTTTTATGGCAATTGTAAATGCTTCCGGTAAAAATGAAACGTCTTATGCTTTTTCTGACGGCAGTAAGGTTGATTTTATAGATACTTTTCCTGATTTTTTTAAACGGATACTGTTCCCAAATCAACAAGATATTAAAAAGTTCAGAGAAATAATAGCTCCAAAAGTATCCGTTGAAGAAAAAAATCCAGAACTTTCAGATATATGGAAATCAATAGAACAATTGGCGGCAAAAGATTATCCGGAATTAGTCGCACAAACAAAGATAGATATAGCAAGAATGATAGAAACAGACGCATTCTTATCAAATGACGAGAAAAAACTCAGTGCCGAAGAAAAAAAGAAATTGGTTGAAGCAAAAATAGCAACAGTATTACAGCAGTTAAAAAAATATTTAAGCGGTGATTTATCAAGACTTATTCCTTCGTCTAAGGAAAAAACCGTCGGCTTCGGAACGGCCGGCAACAGAGGAATAATCGGTGAAGAATTTGATTTTAATAATGTTGCTTTGATCGCACAGGCAATTGCAAATATAATAAACAGAGCTCCAAATTTACCGAAAGAAGTTTTTGTAGGTAATGATACAAGATTTTTAGGCAAATGGTTTTCTGTCGTTATTGAAAGGGTGCTTACCGCAAACGGAATACAGGTATATACCACAAAAGAGAAGATTTCAACGCCTACGATTGCATGTTATGTCAAAGAAGTAATGCCGGGAAAATTTGCGGCTACTTTAAATGTTACCGCAAGCCATAATCCTAAAGAATATAACGGAGTAAAACCAAATTCCGGAGACGGAGCCCCGGCACTTCCGAGTTTTACAAAAATGATAGCTGATGAAATTAAAGAGATACAGGATTTACAAAACGGTAAAATTTTGAAAATAGCAAAAAAAGAGAACTCCATAATAGTGACGGATGCCGATATAAAACATTTTGAATATGTAAAAGAAAGGTTAAATAATTTAATCGGTTTAAAAGAAGGAGAAACATTAGAAAGTTTCAGACAAAAAGCATCAAGAATCGGAATTGTTTTGGAAGCAAAAAATACGGCATTAATACCTGTTTTAAAAAGTCTGTTTAACTATTACGGTTTTACAAATGTAATAGTTCTTAATGAAACCAGAGATGTTGCTTTTGGCGGAAAAGTCAATCCGGAACCGAATGATAAAAACACATTGGAATTGGAAAGCATGGTGAAAAGAGGGAAAGCTCTTTTTAAAGAACAGGGTATGGATATTGATTTTTCTTTCGGAATTTCCACGGATCCCGACGGTGACAGATTTTGCGTAAAAGATGTAAACGGTACGCATATGACACCGGACGAAATAGGAACAATAGATGCTTATGAATTGCTGGAAAATTTGATAAGCGAAATGAAAGCAAAAAGAGATGCAGGGCAATTAACATTGGCAGAAATAAAAAAATACCAGTCTATAATAGTAAAAAGCATGGTCACAACTTTTGCTTTGGATTCATTGGCAGAAGTATATTCAAAAGAATTCATGGACATAGCCTTTGGTGAAGCAAATAAATCGGTAACAGAAAAAGATAAAGTTAAATATATTTCAGATTACGTACAAGGCACATATACACCCATTTCAGTAATTACAACTCCGGTAGGATGGAAAAATATTGCAGACGGTCAAAAAGAAGTTGAGAAATCCGGCAATAGATTTTTAATCGGAGTAGAAAGCTCAGGCGGTATTTCAATCGGTTTGTACGATAAAGACGGAGCTCCGGCAACGATGATGCCTGTTCTTTTTGCTGCAAAGAGCGGAGAAACACTGGAACAAAAACTGGAAAAAGTAGAAAAGAAAATAGGTTTAAAAGTTCATTCAATAGAGACAGCGGTAAAATTTCCAGTAGTGATAGAAACCGAAATAGAAAAGAATACAAAAGATATTTTGGAAGTAACAGTAAGTGAAAATGAAGTTGACGACGATGACAAGATTTCAATAAAAGCGACAATATCTGAAATTGACATAAGAAAACTGGCAGTTTTGAAATTTGCCAAAAAAGAATTAAATAAAAAAGACGAGTGGTACCAGACGGCAACAATAGCGGATATCGTAAAAGAACTTGCAGGTTCAAGACAGAAAGCGCTTTTGGATTGGATAGAAGAAACTAATCCCGGAGAAATAGAACAATTGCTTTATAAATTGGGCATGTCAAAAGATTTAAAAGTTGTAAACATTATAAAATTGCCGAAAGAAGGCATTCAAATTCAAATGGCAGACAGCAATTATAAAGAAGGCGACAGCATAAAAACTTTGTTGACATTCAGAGCATCGGGCACAGAACCTTTGGTAAGAGTATATTCTTATACAATAGATAAAAAACTGACAGAGTCACTCAAAGATATAGGAGAAAGTATTGTTAAAGGCGCCTTCAAAACCGATGTGCCTGTATTAACAGATACTCCGGAATATAAAGCAATACAAACGGAAGTTAAAAAAGATAAATCTTTAATTAAAGATTTATTTACAGAAGATTTCCAAAAACCGCAAGGTGAAAAAAGAGGCGATAAGTTTCAGAGAAAAATAAATTTGGGAAAAGGCAGTTCATTATTTTTTGATTTTTCAAGAAGTGCAATGACGGAAAAATTACTTTCACTATTTATAAATTTATTTAACAAACGGGAAGTAAAAGAGAAGATAGAGGCAATGTTCAGAGGCGACAAAATTAACTGGACTGAAAACAGAGCCGTTTTGCATACTGCACTCAGAAATACATCCGACCAGCCTGTCTATGTTGACGGTGTAGATGTAATGCCTAAAGTAAAAGCAGTATTGCAAAAAATGAAAGATTTTTCGGATAAGATTATAAAAGGCGAATGGAAAGGTGCAACAGGTAAAAAAATTACCGATATAGTAAGTATCGGTATCGGCGGTTCTGATTTGGGACCAAGAATGGCTACCGAAGCATTGTCCCAATTTAAAGCGGATGGTGCACCAAACGTTCATTTTATATCAAATGTTGATCCGAATGATATAGATTCAATATTAAACGGGCTCGGATTAAATCCGGAGACAACTTTATTTATCATTGAATCAAAAACATTTACTACAGAAGAAACAATGGCAAATGCAGAACTTGCAAAACAGTGGAGTACATTGAAAGCATCCGTAGAATCTGCAAAACAGTGGAGTTCTTCACAAAAATCAAATTATTCCGATATCATAAAGAAACATTTTGTTGCAGTATCAACAAATAAAGATAAAGTTGCAGAATTCGGCATAGATACTGAAAATATGTTTGAGTTCTGGGATTGGGTCGGCGGAAGATATTCCGTATGGTCTGCAGTGGGACTTCCTTTGATGTGTTCGGTCGGATATGATAATTTTGTTGAGTTTTTAGACGGTGCACATGAAATGGATGTTAACTTCAGAACAGCACCGTATGACCGGAACATACCGATGATAATGGCAATGCTAAATATGTTAAATTCCAATTTCTTGGGAAGAATCGCTTATGCGATACTTCCTTACAACAGATATTTAAAATCATTCACCGCACATATACAACAAGTTTATATGGAAAGTTTAGGAAAAACCGTAGACAGACAGGGCAGAAGAGTAAAATCTAAAACAGGCTCTATAGTATACGGAACGGCAGGAACGGATGCACAACATTCTTATCTTCAGGAACATCATCAGGGAAGTACAATAATTCCTGTTGATTTTATCGGTTTTATTACAACAAGATTAACAGATCCGAATATGCAAACTTCACATAAGAGATTATTGGCAAATCTTATAGCTCAGTCTGACGCCATGGCTTTCGGAAGAACATACGAACAAACGGTTGAAAAATTAGTATCAGAAGGAGTAGAAATAAAAGAAGCCGAAAGAAAAGCCAAAGACCAGATTTTTGACGGTAACAGACCTTCAAATATTTTATTGTTTAATGAATTAAACCCAAGAACATTAGGAGCAATGATTGCTTTATACGAGGATATGGTTGCAACTTTGGGAGCAATCTGGGATATAAACGCTTTTGACCAAATGGGCGTTGAGTTAGGCAAGGTAAATGCAAAAAGTACTTTCAATGCACTGCAAAAAGGAATATCAGAAGGCTTCAACAGTTCAACAGCAAACTTAATTGACTTAATATCGGGTAAACTTGAAATTTCGGGAGTCTGGGACAGCGTAAAAAACAGCCGGTGGGTAAAAATACTTTCACGCGTAATAAATCCTAAAGCAACTTTTGAAGGACAAATGCGTGTAAGGAATTTGGCGGTAGCAATAAAAGAATTCCCGAGGACATTAAATCTTGAGAAGTTCATACAGTCTCATACACGCCCTGAAAACATAAGACAGCAGGCGACAGAACTTATGCAAGTTACAAAGCAGAGTTTTGTAAAAAGTCTCTCAATAGCATGGACCGGAGCATTGTTCGGTGCATTGGGGATAGCACTTACTGCGGTAACAGGCGGTTTATTCTTAGTCGGAACTATAGCGATAACATCTGTATTGTTCCTGACACCTTTTATAACTGCTTCCGTGACAAATATAAAATGGCACTATGAATACAATAACAGTCAGGACAGAGTAAAAACGGAACTTGTTGCTGAAAGATTATTAAATAATCGCGAAGCAGAAAACTATGTAAGAGGAAGACTTCTTGAAAATCAAATAACAGGTTCTATGAGCGAAGGCGAAAAAATTCTCTATTCCGGTTATGTTAAAAATGCAAATAAAACGGAACTTGCTTTGATGCTTATAAATAACAAATATTTACTTGATGATATAACAGAACTTCTTTCAAAAGATGTTTATTCGATTGTAGGAGATATAGAACGTACTGAAGAACAGATAGAGCGTTTAGAATACAGAAGGGATTTGAACACTTTCAAAAAAATATTTGAGGGTAATGAAGCAGGTTTAAAAACTTTGGAAACTATTAAAGCATGGCTTATGATAAATGCCGGATTAAAAGAAGAGACGATAAATTATCTATTTAATAACGGTAAATCAGGTTTGACTTACATACTCAAACTTGCCAACGGATTTGGCAGATCCGATCTAAAGAAAGCGGCGGAACTTGTCAATGCAAGCCAGTATGAAATAGACAGTGCCGAATATTATATTCCGCAACTTGTCAGCTATTTTCAAATAGACAGGGGAGTCGTCGCAAACGTGGTGGCAGCCTCGTATAATTTCGATGCTAAAAATGACTCAATATTGAAGGCTCTGCGCTATAATAATAAACTTGAAACAGGAAAAGAACAATACAATATTGAAAACATTAAAGACGAAATACATAATTTACCGCTTCCGTATTCAATCAAAGAAGTATACTTTAATATATTGAATAAATTAAGTGCTTTGGAAAAGGAACCGGGCGAATTATTGTCGCTATTTGAAGGTTATAAAGGAAACGAATTAAGAGATTTACTGGAAGGATTTGTAAGAGCACAGGCACAGGGAATGAATCTTGCGGATTATTGCATCGGTCTTATGAATAAATCGGCAAGCAAAACTAATGATATAAAAACTTTAAAAGATTTAAATGTAAAAGGTAAAACGGTTCTTGTCAGAGTAGATTACAATGTTCCGTTAGACGGAAACTTGAATATAACTAATAATAAAAGAATAAGAGAAACAGTAGACACAATAAATTATCTCAGAAAACAGGGCGCTAAAGTTGTGCTCATGTCTCATTTAGGAAGACCGGACGGGAAAGTAGTTGAATCAATGAGCTTAAAACCGGTAGCAAAAGAATTATCCAGACTTCTCGGAGTTGAAGTTAAATTTGCTCCCGACAGCATCGGTACTGAAACAAAAAAAATGGCAAATGAATTAAACAGCGGAGAAGTTCTTCTTTTGGAAAATTTAAGATTCTATCCTCAGGAAGAGGGTAAAAACGAAAAAGGGGAAAAAGATAAAGATGCAATGAATGCTTTTGCAAAAGAACTTGCAAGCATGGGAGATGTTTTTGTCCAGGATGCATTCGGAGTAGTCCACAGAGCACATGCTTCAACGGCAGCTATTGTAAAATATATAAAAGAAACAGGCGCAGGCTATTTGCTTGAAAAGGAAATAAATTTCTTAGGCAGACAATTGGATGAAAGAGGAAAAGACAAAAGAAAAGGCGATAAAAAAGGAGAAGGTTTTGTCGCTGTTTTAGGCGGTTCAAAAGTTTCGGATAAAATAAACATTATTGAAAATCTTTTAAACAAAGCAGACGTACTAATAATCGGCGGAGCAATGGCATATACCTTTTTAAAGGCACAGGGTATAGAAACAGGGCAATCCCGAGTTGAGGAAGATAAAGTTGATTTGGCAAGACAATTACTGCAAAAAGCAAAAGATAAAGGTGTAAAAATATTATTGCCTATAGACCATATTACTACGAGTCAGGGCAATGTGGATTTTAAAAATCAGGTCGTTCTTAATTTGGAAGATATACATGAAACAACATCAAATTCCATAGATTCAGGTGCAATGGGCGTTGATGTCGGTCCAAAAACAAACGAAATGTTTGCTGAAGTTATTAAAAATGCAGATGCGATTTTATGGAACGGACCTTTGGGAGTTTTTGAAATAGAACAATTCTCAAAAGGTACAATAGGTATGGCAGAAGCTATAGCACAGGCAACGGATAAAGGTGCAATGTCTGTTGTGGGGGGAGGAGATTCTGTTTCTGCCGTTGAAAAAGCAGGAGTAGAAAAGAGAATGTCTCATATATCAACCGGCGGCGGAGCTTCGTTAGAATTTTTAGAAGGCAAAGTATTGCCGGGAATAGATGCTCTAAAAAATAAAGACTCAATGATTTCAAATAAATCAGATGCTGTTAGTACCGAAAAAAAAGCTCTTGAAAAAGCAGTAAAAAAAATATATTCGCTTTCAGAAAATGACAGAAAAAAAACATTAGATTCATTTGCAAAAAAATATCCGAAATTTGATTTCAGACTTGTCGGCAACATGAAAAAAGAAGAAACAATTGCATTAAGAATCGGTGTGTTTTTTGCGGTTCATTCTGACGGTCAATTATATAAGAATGCAAATGAACCTGATACAATACCTGTAAGTTCCACGGATAAAATACCTCAGGAAATATCTCAGATTTTAGCAGAGTTGACCTTATACGGACAAGCTAATAGTTTTTATGACGAACAGGAAAAAATATTTGCTGTAATAGCAAGATTGGGATTGTTCCAGGGGCGTTTGGATGACGGCTATGCGGAAATACTGAAATTAGGAAGCCGATATAATGAATATATAGCAAAAATAAAAGAAGGTTTGGAAAAATATAACGATGTACTGACAGATGACCAGAAAAAAGAATTAAAATATTATATGGGATTGAAGGATTTAATAGAAAAAAGCATAGAAGTTCAAAGATATAATATGGGCTACATATACGGCGGCGAATTGGCATCTGACTTTGAAAGATGGATTAGAGAACAGGTAGGTTTGCAGGCTATATATGATGCTGTAGAAACAAAAGGCGTATGGGATGAAGTAGAATTTGCAATAATAAAAGTCGGTACAGATGAAAAAAATTGGAAAGTTACTTTTAAAGAAGGATTTGAAGATATTTTAAGAATTCAGGCATTGAACGTAAGTGCAAATTTGGCAAGAAGAGACGGTTATGAAAAACTTGAAAAAGGAACTAACGGAGTGCCTAAAGAAAGATTGGGCAGAGTACTTGAAGGAATTTTACAGAATGAATTAGGTCCGACATATACAGGACAAGTGTATAACACAGATGCATATGTTGATTTTAAAAACACCATGATAAAGAGAAGAGCATTTATGCAGTATCTGGCTTTCAGAGCAGTGATAGTGGCAATAGGTAATGCAACGGATACTGAAATAAAAGATATATTGGCTAATAGTGTGTTAACAGAACAGGAAAGAACAGAATTAAGCAGAGTAATCAGGGATATAAGAAATTACTATAACCAAGCAATAAAAGATAAACAAATGTTTACCGAAGGTAATCTGGGTAATGAAAGATTACAGGAAGTATCAAATTTACTGACTGTGCTTGATAAGGCAACCAAGTTGGGTTTTAATGTGCTTGGAAACCAGAACAGTAAAATAAGACAGTCGGCGGTAACGGTATTTTCAGCAGCGCCGGGAGCCGGAAAAGGTACTCTGGCAGATTATATATTCAGTAACGATAAGGGAGTAGAAAAAGGCGATCCGAACCTGTACAAAGGTTTGTATGACAAAATACAATCTCAATTATTCCATACCAGAAGAATAAGAACTCATCTGAATGAACAGACGGCTAAAACATATAACTTTGTTCCGCCTGAAAACTTGGGTGCATTGTCGCAAGACGGCAGCATAGTAGATAAAGACGGCAATCCTGTCAGCATAAAGGTTGTTAAGATAAACGGGCAGTTACAAGGAGCAGTAATAGGATTGGGAGCGCTTATACCTATAAGACACTTTATAAAAAATAATCCGACTGAAGATACTCCATGGGATTATTATTTAACGGAAAATGAAAAAGTACAGGTAGAGCAATGGAAACAGGCAAATCCCGGAAAAGATATAAAGGAAATGACATTAACCAGAGGCGCAACAGGAATGGGTGTATTATTTTCCAGCGATTTACTGACTTATATGGAGGGCGGATTATCATGGAAGTTAGCTTTAGAAAAAGCATACCCAAATATAAGTACAATATTTATCAATTCATATGACTCGGCTACAAAGAAATTAAGAGCTGCAAGTGACAAGATTTTACACAATTATGTGACTGATTTTGAAGAATTGAGAAAAGCAAATGAGATATTAAGGAAAATGAGAATAGAAACAAATTCCGAGATAGATCTAACGAATATAACACAACTGAATGAATTGTTAAGATTATTGAACAAAGATGAGGCAAAAACAACGCCATTAATTTCTTCGGCATTATCACCGATTACAATATTGATGCAAAGTTTTATAAAAAATCTTCAACTTGCAAGTTTAGCTTTACTGTACAAAGATAAGACATCATATACCATAGTGGCAGACGTTAATGATAATGCAAGGATAAAAACAGCAAACATACTGGCAAAAAAAGGAATAAAAGTTAATCTGATATTAGTGGGAGAAACCGGTATTGTCAAGGAAACAAAAGAGAGATTGGAACAAAACGGTAAGTTGGCATACGGACTAGTTGATAAAAAAGATAATCTAACGATATATGCCGCTGAAAAAATAGATAATATGACGGATACTGAAACAATAGAATCAATCATAAAAAATATTAAGAGTACGGATAAATCAGAAATTATGATACTTGATATAACATCAGATGTCTATGATGATTTGTCGGGTAAAGATTTAATCAATGATATGATAGTTAAACCTAATGCAAGTCCGAATGAACTATTTATCGAAGCTCTCAAACAGAAACACGGCAAATATAAAGAACAAGTCCTGCAGTTTGCAAGTTTGGCTGAAAACGTATCTGCCGAACAGCTTGAAGGTTATAATGACGTGAATATTCAAAATGTAAAAGAAAAAGGACTTACAACAATAAATATAACCGTTGATGCGGATATGCTTGCTGAAAAATCCGCCAAACTCCTTGAAATAATAAAATCGGCTCACAATAACGGGTTGAAGGTTGTATTTAATTATAAGGTTGATCTTAAGGATATGAATTTTGACAATTTTGCAGACGATATTACAAAAATGATGGAAACATTTAGAAACTTTACAACAGACGGAATCAATTTGGATTTCTCGGATTCAGGAGAGTTGGCGGTTACATCTTATCTTTTAGTTGCATTAACTAAATTGCAGGAAGAAATAAAAAATCTTGCAGTCAAAATGCCGTCGTCAATTAATGAAAACGCATATAAGGGAATATTTAACAGAAACGGAATAAAAACAATAGTAAATTACAAAGATATTAAGAACATAACCGACAGACAAAATGTTATAGTTGACGTAAATATTGAAAAAGATGTTAACAATATATTTGACCAAAAAGAATTAATGTCTATATTTGTCAACAATAACATATCCATGGTTGCTTTTGATTCGCAGATAATAGAAGCATTTGCCAAATCAAATGAAGGATTCAGTTTCATGGGAATTAAAAATGTAGCGGAATTACTCAATGCAATATTTAATACTACTCCCGAAGGACAATACCTGAAAGGAATTGCTAAAGGCAGAAGTATTGCAACAGATCAGGCTGATATTAAAGGATTATATGAATTATTAAAAGACGGCGGTAATATTGCAGAGAAGATAAAAAAATATTTACCTGAATCGGAAAAAACAAAAGAATATACCCAACAACAGGCAAAAGGAATTCTTCAGGGGATATTAGAACAAATAGAATGGAATGCGGTTGACGGAAATAAACTTGTATTTAAAAATAAAGAACATCAGGACATGTTTATGGATATCTTGGTGAAATACAGATTGTTAACGGGTAACAGTTATCAAAATAACGGTAAATATTTGGAAGAAATATTGAATCCTTTAAACAATAACGAGAAAATCAAAGAAGTATTGAAACTTATCAATAGCACAGATAGTGCATATAATACTGAGTTTGTTTCAATAAATATCTTATCATCTATGATAGAGGATGATATTAGTCAAGAAGCAAAACAAACAGTTTTGGAAGGATTATTAACATTATTGTTGGGAATGAGTACTGAAATTAAAAATATAGATGTAATGGAAACCATGTCTGTTAAAGACATTAGTGCAATTTTAAAAGCAGCTTAAAGACTTATTGCTTAAAGTGTGGGTAGAAAACTACCCGCACTTTGGGGATCTAAAATTATGACAAGCAAAATAATAAATGTTTTTTGGTCTAAAAAACTTACTGCTACAGTTACAGCTGTGAGTTTTTTTATTATGTCCGTCAGTCAGGGTTATGCGGGACTGATACCCGGTACAATGCCGGTGATAAACAGCGTGGCATTGAAGGGGATAGAGAATAAAGTAATTCCGTTTAACGTAGGAAAGATAACGGATGCATTGTACAGCGGGAA
>JAQTSO010000145.1 GCA_028711215.1 Endomicrobiaceae bacterium
CTCCAGCTTGTTTCTATAAACTTTTTATCTAATCCTGCTCCGTATTCTATGTAACTGTTAAAACTCATTGATTCCAAATCTATGCCTTCTGTTATTGTTTTTGCTTTATCTCCCGTATTAAAAACTATTCCGGTTAATCCGTAAGGAGTCCATCCGTTTTTCAATTCTAATTTTGCTTTTATTTGAGGTTTGATATGAATATTATTTGTACTGTTTGAATCTACTTTTGCCCCTTGGCTTGTAATATATTCATCTGTTTTTATTGTTCCGTACATAAGCAATAAATTCGGCTGGATTATCCAATTCTTTCCTGCTTCTATATCATATCCTGCTTTTGCGCCAATACTGTACATCATTATTTTAAATTTATCGGTTCCGTAATCATTGTCAGCATTTACATCAGTAAATCCTGCGTTTGCAGTTAATGCTATATAATAATTATCTTTTACCAACATTCCGCTTGCGCCGATAATGTATCCTGTTTGATTTGCTTTAATTTCTTCATATTCCTGTTTTGATCCGGTAGAACCAAAATAAAATGATACCATCTTGTTTTCTGTTACCACTAAGTCTAATCCTGCCAATGTTCCGTAAGAAATATTATCTACATCTGTGTTTTCCAGTTTTACCGTTTCTTGAACTGCGTAAGGTCTTAGCCATAAGCCTCTTTCTATTTTATTTGTGCTTTCAAATATTTGGTTTGCTGTTGAAGCATATAAATTTCCATGTTTTTTTGCTGATATTTTATTACTGTTTACAAATCCATCTATACTATTAAATGATTGTCCTAATACATTAACCTGAGTTACATATCCTCCTGCCATTGCCGATACAGATCCTTCCAAAAGTATCGGATTTACAGAACTTCTTGTAAAATTAAAACTTCCGGTATTTGTATTGTATAAAACATTATAATTACATAATGCTGAACTTGCCGTTGTTATCGTTGTTATTTTAGCTTTCAATACAGTTGACGTTGTAAATATAATATCAAGATTATTTGTCTTTGCATCCGAAAGAATATTAATTTTATTTACAGCTATTTTACCTGCTCCATTATAACTTTCTGCACTTATTGTATCCATTGTTTCATTTTCTAAATCTGCATCTACTATCAAATTCAGTTTATGAGATACTGTTAAATTATTAAAATTATAATTTTGAATAACATTATTGGCAAAATCTATTTCTGCATTTGATACTGTCAAATTGCCATTAAAAAATGTTCCGTTATTGCCTAATTGTATTTTCCCGTTTTCAAAATTTACATTTCCTAAATATCCGCTCATATCAGCGTTTAATATTACTGTTCCGTTTGCTAGTAATATATTTGACGATTTATTTATGTTTAAAATGCTTGTATTATTTTCAGATGTTATCCTGTCGTTAAATATTATGTCGGCTGTTCCGGCAGTCAAATTTATTATTCCGCCGTTATTTATGGCGTTTGATATTCCGTTTGCGGTATTTCCGGTAAATTCTACGTTGATGGTATCTGCCGTTAAATTTAATGTTCCTGAGTTATATATTGCCCCGCCTTTTGAGCCTGCCGAATTGTTTATAAATTCTGCACCGTTTGAAATTGTTAAATTAGAACTATTGTTAATAGCTCCTCCGTAAGTCGCAGAATTAGAGGAAAAAGCAACATTATCCCCTATTGTCATTGATTCGTTTGCAATAAATATTGCCCCGCCGAAATTGCTTGCAGAGTTTGAACTAAACTCAGTATTGTTTCCGATAATTATAATCCCACTATTGTATATAGCTCCACCGTTTTGTGCTGTGTTAGAGGTAAAAACAGAATTATTCCCTAAAGTTAATTCTCCTGTTTTTAGAGGTGCCGTTTGATTGTATATAGCTCCGCCATTTTCAGTCGCTGAATTAAAACTAAAAACAGTATTATTGCCAATGGTCATTTTTCCTTGTTCATTTAAACAATATTGATTTGGATAACTGCTCCATACAAATGTAGTTATTGCGTTATTTTGTATAGCACCTCCATCTTTTGCTGAATTTGATTTGAAAATAGTGTTATTGCCAATATTCATTTTTGTATAATTACATATTGCACCACCGCCCATAGAAGCTTCGTTTAATTCAAAAACAGTATAATCACCTACTGTTATTGTTGGCAGAAAGGTATAATATCTACCATTAAAAGTATCAAGAAGTTTAGTTCCTCTGGTATATATAGCTCCGCCATTTTCAGTTGATAAGTTTGATGTAAAAATAATTTGATTCCCTATGGTTGTGTTCCCATATAGGGATACTGCTCCGCCATTTTGAGCTTCATTGTAATGGAAAGCAGTATTATTGCTTATATTTGTAGTGCCTAAATAAGAAGATTCCATGACTCCACCATTATTAATAGCTGAATTTGAAGAAAAAGTCACACTATCCCCTAAATTTAAAGTGCCTCCGTTATAGATAACACCACCGGAGGTGACTGTCATATTATTCGTAAATGTTGAATGCGATACGGTTAAATTTCCTGAAAAGTATATATAAAAAACCCCGCCGCCACCTTCCTGTAAGTAATCTTCATAAGTTTGGTTTGCTGTGCTGGTGGTTGTCTCAATGACATAATGCTCCGTGCAATATCCGACAGATACGACAAAAAACATAATTGCTGAAATGAACATTAGTTTCAAACTATTCATGCGGTCTCCTTTTTGGGGCAATAATTATTTAAAAATTTATAAGTTTCAAGAGTAGAAATTAATCTGTTTTAACAAGTTTGGATATGAAATTTTAAGCAACAACTTAAATATACGCCGGTTAATGGGCTAATATGTAATTTTATCAAGTTTATTTTATCAAAAAAATTTCAAAATAAAAATTTTTTCACAATATTTTCACATATGAATTCTTGTAGTGTTAGTTGTTGGGGGTTTTAGCTAATTTTGTTTTTAAATAAAAATTACCCTTTTCAATAAATTTGGGTGAGAGTACAAATTTAAATATAGGCTCTAGTATAACAACCGGTGC
>JAQTSO010000146.1 GCA_028711215.1 Endomicrobiaceae bacterium
ATAGCATAAATATTATAATTCAAATCAAGCATTAAAAATATAATAGCACATGCAACAAAAAAGAATCCAACTGGCAATACAACATATAACATCCAATATTGTATACCAGCATTCATTAATTTTCTATTTTTCTTTTTAATCCATTCTTTCATTGGCAGATTATATAAAAATAATTTTATTTTAACAATTTTACTTTTATTTTGTTGCTGTTAGGCTTTAGAGTTTGGAGCGAGAGAAGTTTTAGTATTTTATTACCGTATAAGAACACGCTTAGGAATGAAGTATTTTCCAATGTAAAAAACTAAAAATTATAAAGTTTTTTAATCATCTGACTGTTTGAATCAAAATCCGTTTCATTAGGTAGTAAGGATTTTGAAAGTTCAGTGATGACATTGAAAAATACAAATGAATGTGTTTAATGGTGGGTCTTTTTGGTTACTTTTTCGGCTCGTGGCAAAAAGTAACTTTTATAATCTTTTAAAGATTACCTTAAAAGATTAACTTTTGTTACTCTGTCTGCTAATGAATTCATTGGGACATTATCCCCAACATCCAAATCCGATACAATAACTTTATTAATATACTTAACCGTTTTTTGACCATTCTGATCATAGGCGCTTACGCCCCAGATGGCGTGTATAGCGTAAGGTTTATTTTTTTCATTACCTACATAAAGCGTAATGTGACCGGGTAAATAGATAAATGATAAACCGGCTGTTGCGTTGGTTATGATAAATTCTTCTTTTTGGGATGGTAATTGATTACTTGTAAATTCTGTCAGCAGGGTTCCGCATTTAATTTTTTGAAAAGAAGTTTCAGGCATTACGATTCCGAAACAATTAAAGATTTGTCCTATAAACGATGAACAATCCTGTTCGCCGTTATATCCGCCCCATCCGTAAGGGGAATTTAAATGTTTAAAAGCTTGTGTTAAAATATTGCGTTGTGAAAATTGTAAAAATTCAGGATTTATATTTTCTCTTGGGATATATGCTTTTTTTAAAACTAAATTGCCTTGAGTATCTGCTGTTGGGATATTAACACATATTTTTGTTTTACCGATTTTTTTAACGAGGGGGAAATTATTCCCCATTCTTGCATACTCAAGATAATTTTTCATTGACTCGTCTAAAAAGATATCGGCTTTTGTACTTGTAATTACTGCAATCTTTTTAGTATCAATCCATTTAGTTATTGTTTTTTTATCAGTATAGGCAAGATTTTCTGTTTTTATCCAGCCTTCTTCAAGAGGAGCTACAACATAACTCCACTTTTTATTCTTAGTTTGACATATTACAGCTAACGGAATACCCAAATCTAAACTTTCTTCCTGTAATTTGTCTATATCAAAATTATTGACATCTGAGAAAATTTTATCTTCCGTAGGCAAAATTCGCACATCGCTATATTTTACAGTCATTGCAAATTTAACTTGTAACTTTTGAGAATTTTTATCTAAATCAATACTGTTTTGTAAATATTGAAAATATTCTATCTGTATCTCTCTGAAATTTTCATTGAAATATTGTTTTTTTGTTATATAATCAAATCTTGATTGCAAAGTTTTTATAAAATCTGCCGTGTTTATAGTGTCGGGATAATCTTTTAAATTAGTTATATTAACTTTTGTATTAAATATTTTATCATTAAACGCTTTTATTTCTTTTTTAGATAGTATAACGTCATCGGGATTATCAAGCTTTGATATCCAATATCCTGCTGATTTCATATTTTTAAATGTTTCATCTATAAAAATTAACCGTTCTTGTGGTTGAATATATTTAAGTTCTATCGGATTTTTAATTGAAACGGTTTTAGAAGATATGGCAACTGTATCATTACAAATACCGGTATTGCCTGTTTGCTGTGCATATACGCCTGAACAAACAAATAATGAAATGAAAATAACTAAGTATTTCATATTGCTCCATTATACTAAAATCAAGTTACTTTTTATCACGAGTCTAAAAAGTAACCAAAAAGACCCACCGCAGAGTATATTCCTTTATATTTTTTACTGCTATCGCTGAACTTGAATTTTCCTTAAGGAATAATGAAACGGAAAATTCTTCAAACAAACAGCGATTAAAAATTTATCTATTTTAAATTTTTACAATAAAAAATATTTCAGTCATAAGCATACTCTAATGCGGTAACAAACAGCGTTTTTGGTTGTTAGGTGAAGTAATTTGTTTTTGTCGTGGTCGTTTAAGGCTTTAAGGTTCGTTATCAGTTGTTTTTTGTCGTTGTCGTTAGGCTTTAGAGTTTGGTGCGAAGTGAAATAATTTCAAGTTGCGGTGTACGTAAGTAAAGCGGAGCGTGCGGTACATAAGACTTGAAATTATAAGACTGTAGTCCAAAATATAAAGCCGTTATTATGTCTTACATAAAATCGGCGATTATAGTGTTTGAAACCCAAAAGCCCTTCTCCGTCAAAGAAACTTTTCCGTCTTTTATAACCAAAAGATCCTGTTTTAAATATTTATATAAAGTTTGCTGTTTATGTTTAAAGAGAGTTAAATCTAATCCTTCGCTAAGCCTTAAGCCCAGCATTATTGTTTCAGTATTATATAAAGAATCATCTATGTTTTCAGTCTCAATAATATAATCTTGTCCGCATTGAAGATTTTTTATATAAATATCGGCATTTAAAATATTTTTATATCTCTGCCTTTTGTAATAGGATGAAGCACTTGCTCCAAGTCCGATGTATTCTTTATTTTTCCAGTACAAAGTATTATGTTTTGAAGTTTTACCGTTTTTTGCCCAGTTTGAAATTTCATAGTGAATAAACCCGGCGTTTTTTAATTTTTCGCATGTAATGTTATACATAATTTCCTGTAAGTCGGAATCAACTTTTTTATTTTGGTCATGATACGGAGTATTTTTTTCGATAGTAAGGGGATACAACGAAATATGATCGGGATTTAAGTTTAAAATATTTACAAGAGTTTTTTGCCAGCTTTCAACAGACT
>JAQTSO010000147.1 GCA_028711215.1 Endomicrobiaceae bacterium
AATCTGTTCATAAACGTATTATAATGCTGTTCTGCCAAAACGGTTGTAGGAACAAGTACAGCTGCTTGTTTTGACTGACAGACAATTTTAAAACATGCTCTTATAGCAACTTCAGTTTTACCGAATCCGACATCTCCGCATACGAGACGTTCCATAGGATATTGTTTTAAAAAGTCACTGTTTATATCTTCAATTGCTTTTAGTTGATCATCGGTTTCTTCATATACAAAAGAATCTGCCAAATCTTTTTCCCAAGGGGAATTTTTATAAGGAATTCTTCCGATTTTACATCTTTGAGCATATAGTTCAAGTAATTGTTTGGCAAATTCAGAAGCATTTTCTCTTGCTCTCTGTTTTACATTTTCCCATGCGAAAGTATCCATGGAATACAATTTAGGTTTAACACCTTCAACCCCTATATATTTTTGAACAACTTTAAAATCATCAGGCGGAACATATAATTTATCGGCATGTTTATATTCTATACATAAATATTCTGATGTTCTGTCTTCCAGTGTGATTTTCTTTAAACCTTTATATTTACCGATACCGTATTTTTCATGGACAACATAATCGCCGGTTGATATTTCCCAGATACCTTCAAGCCTTTTCCCGCTTTTAAATTTAGGGAAGTTTAATTGTTTTCTTTTATATAAAAATTCTTTTGTAGATAATACTGCAAGCTGATTTTTAAGATAGAACCCCTGCCATAACGGTAAAAGTATCATTGAGGGCATATCATCATACTGCCAACCATTATCATAAAATATATCAATAATTCTTTGTTTTTCAGCCATATTGGAACAGTATATTTTTATCGCAACTTTTTCTTTTTGTAATAATTTCAGCAGGTCCAGAAAATATTTTATATCACCCTGAAATCCCTGAAAACTTGAATAATTATAATGGACAGTTTTTTTATTTAAAGGGAAATTAATAATTAAATTAAAATTATTGTATTCTATATCAGGTTCTTTATCAAAATATATTGTTGAATTATTCGGAATTTGGTCTATGAGTAAAGATGTATCATCACCGGTAACAATCGGTAAAATATTTATTTCATTAAGATATTTATCTGATCTTTGAGTAATATAGTCAAAAGTTTTTATTGTTTCAATTGTGTCAAAATCAAATGATAATCTTACAGGTTGCTCATTATCACAAGCCCATATATCTATAACCTCGCCTCTTATTGAAAATTGTCCTTTATCTTCAACAAAACTGACTCTTGCATATCCCATTTTCGATAAAGTTTCCATTATCAAATTATGTTGAAAAGTACCATTTGTTTTCAGTAGCAAAGAATTTGTTTTAAGAGCATTTAATGATAAAACTTTTACATTAAGTGTTTCCGGAGTTGAGATTATAATTGATTTTTTATTCTGAGAGATTTTTGATAATGTTATTATTCTTTCAGATTCGTTATCTTGATTAAAAGATAATACCTGAATATCTTTGTTATCAAGTAATGTTTTGATATCCTGTGTTAAATTATCAATATCGTCATCTGCAACGGCAAGTAATGTATTTAAATTGTTTTCCGCAAAATAAGTTGAAAGAAAATGAGCTTTTGCACTTGAATTGATACCGGAAACATAGATTTTATTCATTGGACAAATTATACATTATTTATAGTTAGTTTTTTACCTGAATAATTTATAAAAAAGAACTGTTAACTTTTAGTTTAGTTAACAGTTCTTTTTGTTGTGATTTAATTATCCGAGTATTTTTTTCAAGTCTTGTTCCGGAGTACTTATCGGAGAAATATTAAATTTTTCAACCAATATTTTCAGCACATTCGGTGAAACAAAAGCAGGAAGTGTCGGTCCTAAATAAATATTTTTAATGCCAAGATGTAATAGAGTTAAAAGAATACAAACAGCCTTTTGTTCATACCATGATAAAATCATTGATAACGGCAATTCGTTTACGCTACATTTAAAAGCTTCCGATAAAGCAACAGCTACTTTAATTGCACTGTAAGCATCATTGCATTGTCCCATATCCATAATTCTCGGGAACCCGCCGATTGTACCTAAGTCTAAATCATTAAAACGATATTTTCCGCATGCAAGTGTTAATATAATAGTATCTTTAGGAGTTTGTTTTACAAAATCAGTATAATAATTTCTTCCTGTTTTTGCTCCGTCACATCCGCCTACCAGAAAAAAATGTTTTATTGCTCCGGATTTTACGGCTTCAACAATTTTATCGGCAACTGAAAGTACCATTCCATGCCCAAATCCTGTAGTTACTTCCTTTCCGCCGTTAATACCGGTCATAACTGTAGTTTCTTTATATCCACCCAGTTCAATAGCTTTTTTGATAACAGGAGTAAAATCTTTGTCTTCCCCGATATGAGTAGTTCCCGGATAAGATACTACTTCAGTTGTAAATACTCTGTCGGAATAACTTTCTTTTGGCGGCATCAGACAGTTAGTTGTAAATAAAATAGGAGCAGGTAAATTATCAAATTCTTTTTTCTGATTTTGCCAAGCTGTTCCGAAATTACCCTTCAAATGAGAATATGCTTTCAATTTCGGATAAGCATGTGCAGGTAACATTTCACCGTGAGTATAAATGTTGATTCCCTTTCCTTTTGTTTGTTCCAACAGCAAATATAAATCTTTTAAATCATGACCTGTAACAACAATGAAAGGTCCCTTTTCTATTGTAAGAGGAACAGTTGTTGCTTTTGGTGTTCCGTAAACTTCCGTATTTGCACGGTCAAGTAATTCCATACATTTTAAATTGATTCTGCCGACTTCAAAAACAACCGGTAAAAGTTCTTCGGCTGTATCATATTTGCCGATAGCCGATAACCCTTTGTAGAAAAAGTTATTTACTTCATCATCGTTATACCCAAGTACCAGTGCATGATAAGCATAAGCTCCGACACCTTTTAATCCGAATAAAATTAATGATTTCAGAGAACGGATATCTTCATTGCTGTTATCCCAGAGAG
>JAQTSO010000007.1 GCA_028711215.1 Endomicrobiaceae bacterium
CTGATTTAAACATAAGTCAAAAAAAATAAAAGTGTCAACATAAAAGGAGCATATTATGAAAAGAATAGTATTAGTAATGGCAACATTGTTTTTTGTAGCAGGTTTATCTTTAGCAGAAGAAAAAAAAGAAGATATTAAATTCGGTTTAGGTTATTCCCAATTTATTATAAATAATAACAATAATGATGTTGCTATTTCTCAAGCTGCATACAGAATTTGGTTTAACGATACTTTAGGTGCCGATTTTACACTCGGGTTTCAAAACAGCAGCACCAATGGAGAGTCAAATAATACATTTCTTCTTGGCGGAAAAGTTTTAGGAAAAATTGTAAGCGTAAAAAGTCTGGATATTTACTGGCTGGCTGGACTAAATTTCGGAAGTACAAGTGTTGCGGGTGAATCTTCATCTTTGTTTAGATTATGCGGCGGAGTCGGTGCAGAATATTATTTGCTTCCTTGTCTTTCTCTTCTTACAGAACTGGATATGTCCTATATTTCACAAAAAGATAATAATCAATTCGGTATTTTTGCAAGCTGGGTTCCACAGGCAGGTGTAAGATTTTATTTCTAAAAACATAATTTTTTTATAATAAAAAGTGGCAGATATTATTTTGAGTGTTTTTGTAATTAAAAAACAATTGAAAAAAAGAGAATAATTTTGTATATTGATTAGCTATATATTATGGGGGTGTTTTAAATGTCTTACAAATGTTACGTATGTGGCAAAGGTTCTTCTTCGGGAAATACAGTCAGCCATTCAAACAAAGCAACTAAGAGATTATTCAGACCAAACTTACAACCGATTAGAATTGTTGTTGATGGTAAGAAAACAAAAGAGTATGTATGTACTTCTTGTATTCGTTCAGGAAAAGTTCAAAAAGCTATATAATCAAAATCAACAGAAAATAAAAGGTGGCATTAATAAGACACCTTTTATTTTTTATTTTCCCTCAAATATTTACGTATTCTGGATCTTGCCTGCGGAGTTACAACTATATCCAACCAGTGTTCCGTAGGTTTAATGTTTTTTCTTGTTAAAACTTCACAAGTTTGTCCCGTTGTTAATTTATAATCAAGAGAAACAATTTTCCCGTCAACTTTTACGCCCATGCACATATCTCCGATATCACTGTGAACTGCATATGCAAAATCAAGTGCCGTAGCTCCTTCCGGCAACTTTATAATCCTTCCTTTGGGAGTTGAAACGTATATTTGTTCAAAATTACATTCTGTTTTTATAGCGGTTAGAAATTCGTCAGAATCTTTTGATTCCAATATGTGTTTAATAAATTCCAAATGACTTTCTGCATCAAAGCTTTTTATCGGTTCTGTATTTTTTTTATCAAAACTTTCTTTATATCTCCAATGAGCGGCAATTCCGTATTCGGCTCTTTTGTGCATATCTTCAGTTCTGATTTGAACTTCAACTATCATTCCGTTATCACCAAGCATTGTTGTATGTATCGACTGATACATATTGTTTTTTGGAACGGCAATATAATCTGTAAATGAATTTTCTACCATCTCAAACTCGGACTGAACTATGCTTAAAATTTGGTAACAGTGTTCTTCCGTATCAGTAATAACTCTCATACCGAATAAATCCTGTATTTCTGAAAAAGATTTTTCTTGTCTTTGCATTTTCATATATATGCCATACAAATTTTTTGGTCTTGCAAGTATTCTAAAATTAATTTTTGATGAATTTATTTTTTCTGTTAGTTGTTTTTCTATATATTCCAAATTTTTTACACTGCTTTCTGTTCTCACCTGCCACTGCTCTTTGATTTCATTATATTTTTCAGTATCTAAAATTTCAAATGTTAAGTCCTCAAGCTCACCTTTCCATTTATAAATACCCAGTCTGTGAGCAAACGGAGTATATAGAGTAAGCGTTTCCTGGGCAATTTTCTCTTGTTTTTCAGGCGGAAGAAATTTGATGGTTCTCATGTTGTGTAATCTGTCTGCAAGTTTAATTATAATTACTCTTGTATCTTTAACAACCGCTAACAACATTTTTCGCCAATTTTCAGCCTGTGCCACTTCTTGATTATCAAATTTGTATTTGTTAATTTTTGTTACACCTTCAATGAGCAAAGTTATTTCTTCTCCGAATTCATCTTTTAATTCTTCTCTGACAACCAAAGTATCTTCTAAAATATCATGAAGGAGTGCCGCACATATAGTCGGGATGTCTAATCTCAACTCTGTTAAAATCATCGCCACTGCATAACAATGATTAATATAGGGTTCTCCGGTTGCTCTTATTTGGCAAAAATGTGCATGCGAAGCAAAATTAAATGATTTTTCCAATAAGAAAAAATCACCATCAGGTAAGTATTCTTGGATTGTTTTTTTTAATTCTTCAATCATTTTTTAAATAACTGTTCTTAAAGATATTATATATTTTGATACATTTTCATCGTTAATTTTATAGGACTCGTTGGCAAAAGAAAAAGAAAATGTAGAAATATTTAAAGCAAAACCGTATGTATATTTTATATTATCTTCATTGGAAAATGACGGTCCCTGTCTTCCTAATCTTACTACCAATACTCTTGTTATATTTTGCTCTAATCCTATGCTATAAATGGTATCATTGACATCTGCAAACCTATAAAATTTTTTATTTAAATCAGCCAACATTGTAAACCCGCCCACTTGATAACCAAGTCCTGTTCTTATACCAAACGGCAATTGTTCACTATCATAATCACTCCACCACATAAAACCCAATACGTTTTCCAAATTAACACCAAATGTTATATTGTTATGCACCGGTGCACTAAAACCTATATCAATCGCAAAACCATTACCTGATGATGTCTGTGCGAACGGATTGCCGGATATAACAGAACTTTCTGCTAAAGTTCCATACAGATAAGAAAGTCCTATTCCAACTGCATAATCATTATTTTGGCTCTTTTGAGAACCGGATATTGTTATGGCTTTTATATTTTCAGTTTCTCTGGACCAGTAATCTGTCCCGCTTGAAAATTTTACATTATACGATAATGTTCTCCATGAGATTGCTCCCTGCTCCTGTAAAATTACAAAAGAATTAAAACCTAAGTTGATAGGTTCCAGGGCATTTAGCGTATCACTGGAAATATTTGATTGTCTGGAAAGCGAAAACAATGCTTCTACTTGAATGCTGTCACCCTGTATATATGCAAGACCTGCAGAATTATAAAAAATATTATCTATACCTCCTGTCATCGCAACACCGGCACCGCCCATAGCAATACTTCTTGCACTTACAGCCATACCGTCATAACTGTTAAAACTTGTAGGGGCTTTCTGAGCATAAATATAACTGGCTGAAGAAAAAATAGTGAAAATCAGAAATATAATTTTTTTTATCATTTTTATCTCCATTGTTTACTGCATATCGTGCAATTTTGTATATATCCCGTTTTTTAACAAAAGTTCATCATGTGTTCCGGTTTCAGCAATATTTCCCCTGTCAATTACTATTATTTTGTCTGAATTTTTAACTGTAGTCAATCTGTGAGCAATTAATATTACCGTCCTGTTTCTCATAAGATTTTCAATAGCTTCCTGAACTAATTTTTCAGACTCTGTATCTAAGGCAGATGTTGCCTCGTCCAATATTAAAATAGGCGGATTTTTTAACATAGCTCTTGCTATGGCTATCCTCTGTTTTTCCCCGCCTGACAATTTTATTCCTCTTTCACCGACGATTGTGTTATATTTATCCGGCATTTTTGATATAAAACTATGTGCATTTGCAGCCTTTGCAACAGATTCTATTTCCTCTTCAGATGCATTCATCTTACCGTAAGCTATATTATACCTTACGGATTCATTGAACAATAAAACATCCTGAGAAACAACGCCTATTTGCGCTCTTAATGAATTTATTTTCACATCATTTATATTTTTACCGTCTATTAAAATTTCTCCGCCTTTTACATCATAAAATCTCAAAAGCAGATTTGCTATGGTAGTTTTCCCTGAACCGGAAGCACCGACAAAAGCAAAAGTCTTACCTGACGGAATAGTTACATTTATACTGTTTAATATTTGTTTCCCTGTTCCATAAGAAAAAGAAACATTTTTATATTCAATTTTATTTGAAAACTTTGGCATTACCGTTGCGTGTAACTTATCAAAAATAGTCGGTTTTTCATCCAGTATTTCAAAAACTCTTTCAGAAGCAGTAATTGCCTGTTGTATTGTAGAATTAAGTTGTGCAAAACTCTTCAAAGGCTGATAAATTGAAAACAATGCTCCGAAAAAAGCAATAAAAGAACCGGGAGCCCACTGTCCGCTTAAAACTTCTTTCCCTCCAAACCACAAAACAACTGCAGCAACAAAAGAACCCAAAGCTTCCATTATAGGACTTGATCTTGCCTCGACTCTTAATAATCTCTGCTGTATATGATAATAAGCATCATTATCTTTTTTGAATTTGTTTTTTTCATGCTCTTCCTGACAAAATGCTTTTATGACAGAAAAACCGCTAAGCATTTCCTGCAGAGAAGAATATATTTCTGCCATCTGAATCTGACCTTCTTTTGAGGCTTTTCTCATTTTTCTCGCAAATTGAATCAAAGGGATAGTAACAACAGGTACGATAACTATTGCTATAAAAGCAAATTTCCAGTGCAAGTAAAATAAAAGAATTATCATTGCTATTACCGTTAACCCATCTTTAATTAAGCATGACGGAACTTTAAGCACTGCATTATAAAGGGCATTAATATCGTTTGTAACCCTTGACATTATTTTTGAACTTGAATTTCTAACATAAAAATCGTGGGATAAGTGTATAAGTTTTCCGTATAATTGGTCTCTTAAAACCCTTATAATATTTTGACCTATATAGTTTAATAAGTAATTTTTTCCGTAATCAGCTAAACTTTTTATGGAAAACACTATCGGTATTAAAACAATAATAATTAATAACATGTCCATTTTATCTGCTGTATTTACTAAGTTTCCCATACCGGTAAAATTTACCATTTTCGTTATAAAAGATGTGTCGGCAACACCTGTATTATTGTTGGTGAGAACTTTATCAAAGAGTACCTTTATCAAAAGCATGGACCCGCTTGTCATAGCAGCAAAAACACACATACAAACCATAGCCCACATAAATCGGACTTTGTACGGTTTAATATAAGCAATTAATCTCTTGTAATTCATTATTTGTCTCCCAATATATTTTGAGCCACTCTGTCACTGACTCCGTTTACGCCTAAAATTTGTCTAAATTTCAATAATTCCTGTCTTGTTTTATTATATATTTCAGGTTTTAATTGATTGATAACTCCGTCTACAATTTTTTCTACCTTTGCATTTTCCTGAATATATTCAGGAACAATTTCTCTGTTTGCAAAAATATTTACCATTGTTACATATTTTACTCTAACCAAACATCTTGCAATGATAGCATTTAACCAAGACATTTTATACATTATGACCATAGGAATGCCCATCAATGCATTTTCAAGACTTACCGTTCCTGACGGGCTTATTATAAAATCCATTTCATTCCTTTTTGTAAAATCACTGCCGTAAATTACAGATATAAAATCAGGCATATCAAAATCCAATTTATCCAATGAAAAAATATTAAACTCCGCATCTATTTTTTCTCTTAATTTTTTTACAATTTCAATAATTATAGGCAAATGTCTATTCATTACACTTTTCCTGCTTCCTGCAAAAAGACCGATTTTTATTTTATTACCGGACATTTTTTCATGTATCGGATCCGGAACAATATCTATCAGCGGATTACCTTCAAAAACGACTCTTATATTTTCTTTTTCATATATTTCTTTTTCAAAAGGCAGTATCGGAAATACCATCTTTACATATTTAGCAATTTTCTTGATTCGTCCATATCTTGAAGCCCAAACTTGCGGACATACGTAATAATAAACAGGAATATTTAAATCATGCGCAAGTTTTGCAACATTAATGTTAAAACCGTAATAATCTACTAATACAACTTTTGTAATTTTATTTTCAATTAAATATTTTTCAATTTTTTTGAAAACTTTTTTCAAAAAATAAATTTGTTTTATAGGAAGAAAACCAAAAGCACCGAGATTGACGATATCTTCTATGAAGTAATCTGCTTGTTTTTTTAATTGATTACCTCCTATAGCAAAAACTTTATTTTCTGGATTAATTTTTTTTATTGACTTAACCAAATTGCCGGCATGTATGTCTCCGGAAATATCGCCTGCCGAAATAAAAATTATCTCTTTTTTATGTTCCATAATATATGAGATTATATTGAAAAATGAGAGATTTTACAATCTTAAAAACATTAAAAAATAAAGAAACACAAGAGAATAAACTCTTGTGTTTCAAAATTAATAAATATTTGTAATTTATTTTTCAGGAAGTGCGGCAATTCCCGGAAGTTCTTTACCTTCCAAAAATTCCAATGATGCTCCTCCGCCTGTAGATATATGAGAAATTTGTTTATCTACACCTGCTTTCTTAACGGCTGATACCGAATCTCCCCCGCCTACAACTGAAATCGCTCCGTTCTTTGTTGCTTCTGCAACCAGTTTTGCTATTTCAACCGTGCCTTTTGAAAATTGGTCTATTTCAAATATCCCGAGAGGTCCGTTCCAAACTATTGTTTTTGCATTTTTAACCACATCTGAAAATTCTGCGATTGTTTTTACACCGACATCTACGCCCATAAAACCCGGCTCTATGGATGTTGATGTTGTATTTTTAACAACTGCTCCTTGTGGAACAGTTTTTGTTGCAAAATCTATTTTATCAGCTATTACGTGATCTAACGGCAGTAAAAATTTAACACCTTTATCGTTTGCTTTTTTTAGTAAATCTTTAGCCAAATCTAATTTATCTTCTTCAACTAGTGATGTTCCTGTTTCAATTCCCTGCGCTTTTAAAAATGTATACGCCATTGCACCGCCGATGATAATAGCATCAACTTTATTTAACAAATTTTCAATAACATTTATTTTGTCCGAAACTTTCGCACCGCCGAGTATTGCCAAAAAAGGTTTAACCGGATTATTTAAAGCATCTCCTAGAAATTTCAATTCTTTTTCAACTAAGAAACCTGCTCCTGCTTCCTTGATATATTGTACAATTCCTGCAGTTGAAGCATGAGATCTGTGTACTGTTCCGAAAGCTTCCTGAACAAATACGTCGCCTAAACTTGCAAGCTGTTTTGCAAAACCAAGCATAGCTTCTTTATCTTTTTCACCGTTTGCATTTTTACCTTCTTCTTCAGGATGAAATCTTAAATTTTCAAGAAGTAAAATTTCGCCTGACTTTAACTCAGATGCCATTTTTGTTGCTTCGGGACCTATACAATCTGAAGCAAATTTAACGGTTACTCCTGTTAATTCCTGTAATCTTTTTACAACAGGTTTCAAGCTCATTGTATCAACAACTTTACCTTTTGGTCTGCCCAAATGCGCCATAAGTATAATAGCCGCTTTTTGTTCTAAAAGATACTGTATTGTCGGCATCGTAGCAACAATTCTTTTATCGTTAGTTATATTCAAATCCGAATCAAGCGGAACATTATAATCAACTCTGACTAAAACTTTTTGGCCTGTTAACTGCAAATCTTTAATTGTCTTTTTCATAATTACCTCTTTTTTATTTTTAAAACTTTTATTAAAAAAATCGGGTCCAGCCGGAAAGCCGAACCCAATTAAAATATAAAGCTAATTTTTTACCAGAACAAACATTTTATTATGCTAATTCTGCAAAATACTTAATTGTACGAACCATCTGGCTTGTATAACTGTTTTCATTATCATACCAAGAAATAACCTGAACCTGATATGTATTATCGTCAATTTTAGCGACCATAGTTTGTGTTGCATCAAACAATGAACCGTAAGAAATACCGATAACATCGCTTGATACCAATTCATCTTCAGTATAACCAAAAGATTCATCTGAAACTTTTTTCATAGCAGCATTTATTGCTTCTTTTGTTATATCTTTACCCTTAACAACTGCTATTAAAATAGTAGTTGAACCTGTTATTGTCGGAACTCTTTGTGCTGAACCTATCAATTTTCCGTTTAATTCAGGAATGACCAGTCCTATTGCTTTTGCTGCACCTGTTGAGTTTGGAACTATATTAGCTGCTGCAGCTCTTGCTCTTCTCAAATCACCTTTTGGATGCGGACCGTCAAGTGTCATTTGATCACCTGTATAAGCATGAACTGTTGTCATAATACCGCTTTGAATAGTTGCGAAATCATTAAGTGCTTTTGCCATAGGAGCTAAGCAATTTGTTGTACAAGAAGCAGCTGATATTATTGTATCACTTGCCTTTAATACTTTATGATTTACATTAAATACAACTGTTGGAAGATCTGTACCTGCCGGAGCAGAGATAACAACTTTTTTTGCTCCTGCATTAATGTGTGCCTGTGATTTTTCTTTTGATACATAAAAACCTGTACATTCAAGAACTACATCAACACCAAGCTTTCCCCATGGAAGAGCATTGGCATCTTTTTCTTTATAGATTATAATTTCTTTTCCATCAATTATGATAGAATTCTCTGTAGCTTTTACTTTATCAGCCAATGCATATCTGCCTTGAGCTGAATCATACTTCAATAAGTGAGCTAACATCTTAGGACTTGTCAAATCGTTGATAGCAACAACTTCGTATCCCTTTGCACCAAACATTTGTCTGAATGCGAGACGACCAATACGTCCAAAACCATTAATTGCAACTTTAACTGCCATTTTATTTCCCTCCGATTTTATATTTCTTACTTTTTATCAGTAAATTTCTGTTTATACTATAAAAATATTGTTTTATTGTCAAATAAAAATTTGGGTTAAACTCTCTTAAAAACATCTGTTTTTAATGAAGATACTTTATCCAAAAATACTATTCCATTAAGATGGTCTATTTCATGCTGAATCACGATTGATTCAAAACCGCTTGTTTTTAATGTTTTTTTTATACCGTTTATATCCGAATATTCCACTGCAATTTTATCATTTCTTGAAACATTACCAGTAAAATTCGGAACACTTAAACAGCCTTCTCTTGATTTTAATTTTCCGGATTTATAAGTTATTACCGGATTTATCATTACTAAAAGTCCGTTGTTCCTATGAGGTTTAGGGTTTAGCGAAACATTTACAACAATGAGTCTTAATGTTACTCCCACTTGAGAAGCTGCTATTCCGACACAATGGCCTGAACTGTTCATTGTATCCTTCATATCATTTATAAGCTTTACTACACCGTCACTTATATTTTCAACTGATGCACAAGTTTGTTTAAGTATCGGATTTGGAATTGTTAAAACTTTTAGGTTTGCCACTTTTATATCTCTGCAGTATCTGCTTGATTTATTGATATATCAACAGTTAATTTTTTAGATAAATCATTCATAGCAGATTTTAGATTTTCAATTTTAAACTTATTAGGCAACTGAATTTCCAGAAGCATTATGTAAACCTTTTCTTTTGCACCGACAACCGTAGTCTGAACATCAGTTATATTAACTTTGTTATCTGAAAGATATTTGCTGATATTGTACACTATTCCCGGTTTATCTGCTCCGTAAACCGATATAACATAATCACCGTAAGTTTTGATATGTTTAGTATTATCATCTATCTCGTTTAGTGAAGAAAATAATCCCATTTTATTTAAACCGGATTTTAATTTTGTTTTTATTTTTGTAACATTCGAAGTTTTTGGATAAGCTATCAAAAGTATCATCGCAAATTGGCCTGAAAGCAAAGTCATTGTTGAATTTTCAATATTACAACCGAGTTCAAATAAAATTTTCGATATTGAACTGACAATACCTGTCTGGTCTTTACCTATTGCCGATAACGATAATAATTTTTTACTCATTTTATTTTAACCCGAATTTTTACTTTAAAATTTGAGTTAATTCCTCCGTATTTTTTATAATTTCCAGTGTTTTTGTTATATTTTTACTGCCACCCTGTGCAAAATCAGCTTTACCGCCGCCGGATCCGTCTATTTTTGATGCGAAAGTTTTTGCTATCTTTCCTGCACTGTATCCGTTTTTTACTAAGTCGGCAGTAACGGAAACAACAAAAGAAATCTTGTCATCTGTTTCTGTGGTTATAATTGCAATACTTGAAGGCATTTTCTCTCTGATTTTATCAGCCATATCCCTTAATGATTTAACATCTATTCCTTTAATATGAAAAGAAACAACCTTAATATCATTTATAACTTTTGTCGTTTTTATATATTCCTCAATTTCACTTGAAATTAATTTACTTTTTAGTGATGATATTTCTGATTCCTGTTGTTTTAAATCTTCCAAAAGTTTTTCAACTGAGGGGACAACTGATTTTTTAGAAATTTTTAACTTACCTGCAATATTATCAAATTGTTGCTCAAGTTCATTAAAATATTTATCTGCTGATATGCCTGCAACAGCTTCAATTCTCCTGACTCCGCTACCGATTGAAGTCTCTGATATTATTTTAAATGTTCCGATATCGCCTGTTCTTTTAACATGTGTCCCGCCGCAAAGTTCCATAGAATAAATTTCACTGTCATCTCCGACTGAAACTGCTCTGACAATATCACCGTATTTCTCTCCGAACAAAGCTGTCGCACCCCTTTGTCTTGCTTCATCCATTGATATTTCTTCCGTTGATACCGGTAAATTTTTTCTTATACTTGAGTTTACAGTGTTTTCAACCAATAAAAGTTCATCTCTTGTTAAAGCTTTAAAATGACTGAAATCAAATCTTAAAGCATCCTCTGACACAAGAGATCCAGCTTGGGCAACATGTGTCCCTAAAACGGCTCTTAATGCTTTTTGTAGTAAATGTGTAGCCGTATGGTGTCTTGCTATTTGATTTCTTTTGGAAGTATTGATTGTTGCCGTCAAAATATCACCTGTTTTGAATGTCCCGTTATCAACCGTAACTTTATGAACGAACAAACTTCCGATCGGCTTTAAAACCTCTGAAACGGTTATTTGAAGATTATCATTATTTGATAAAGTTCCCATATCGGCAACCTGTCCGCCTGATTCGGCATAAAACGGAGTATTGTCCAAAATTATTTCGGCTGTTTCCCCTTTTGATATTGAATCAACTTTCCTATCACCCTTAATTATTGCTAAAACTTTTGACTGTAGGCTGTCCTGCGTATAGCCTTTAAAATTAGTATCACCGAATTCTTTGTGCAATATAGAATAAAAAGTTATATCCTTTTCTCCCGAACCTGCCCATGCACTTCTTGATTTGTCCTGTGCTTTTTTCTTTTCATCCAAAAAGCCCCGTTCATCTATGTTTAAGCCTTTTTCCTGCACAATTTCTTTCGTTAATTCTTGAGGGAAACCATAAGTATCATACAATTTAAAAACATCGCTTCCGTTTATAACCTTAACTTTTTTATTTTGGTAATCGGCAATTAAACTATTTAAAATTTCCGAACCCGTATTTAATGTTTCCAAAAACTTCTCCTCTTCAACTTTTACCATAGACTTAATGTTATCAAGTCTCTGCGAAAGTTCGGGATAAGCGGGTTTCATTATGGAATGGACAGTATCAACAAGTTTATACAAAAAAGGTTCATTCATTCCGAATACGACACCTTGTCTTAAAGCTCTTCTTAAAATTCTTCTTAAAACATAACCTCGACCTTCATTTGAAGGCAGTATTCCGTCGGATATTAAAAATGTCACAGCTCTTGAATGATCCGCAATCATCCTTAACTTTGACAAATTATCATTTAGTGATACTTTTAATAATTCAGACGAAGCCTGCATTATAGGCACGAATAAATCCGTTTCAAAAACATTTTTCTTGCCGTTTGCCACTGCGACCAGCCTCTCGAGTCCCATACCGGTATCTATATTTTTTCTCGGAAGCGGCTTTAAACTGTTATCTTCCTGTCTGTCAAATTGTGTAAATACCAAATTCCAAACTTCAAGATATCTGTTACAGTTGCATTGCGGTCCGCAGTCAGGTTTACCGCAACTCATTTCCGGGCCTAAATCTATTAAAATTTCAGAACATGGACCGCACGGACCGGTCGGTCCCATATTCCAAAAATTTGTATCTTCTCCCATCTTTATTATCTTTGATGCAGGAATTATTTTTTTCCATATTTCACCTGCTTCATTATCATCTTTGTAAATTGTTATATAAAGTTTATCTTTAGGCAGTGCCATTACATTTGTTAAAAAATTCCAAGCCCACTCAATAGCTTCCCGTTTAAAATAATCACCGAATGAAAAATTACCCAACATTTCAAAAAATGTTAAATGTCTGTTTGTCACACCTACCTGGTCAATATCGGATGTTCTAAAACACTTCTGTGATGTTGTTGCTTTTGTAAATTTATCGTTGCTTTGACCTAAAAAATGTTTTTTGAATTGAACCATACCCGCAGAAGTAAAAAGCAATGATTTATCTCCTGTCGGGACCAATGAATCAGATGAAACTACCTGTGAACCTTTTTTTTCAAAAAAGTCCAAAAATGTTTTTCTTATGTTTGATGATTGTGTATTCATAATGGTAAGATTCTATCAAAAAACAACACTGTTATCAAACAAAAAACACAGAGATTTTAATCTTTGTGTTTTTTGTTTTTTAAATTTATTGATTGTTAAAAATTATCCTTTATGTTTTAAAAATACCGCACTTAAAGGAGGTAATGTAACTTCAAGAGTATACGGTTTTGCATGTGTATAATATTCATGAGCATTTACCCCGCCCAGATTGCCCATATTACTGCCGAAATAATTTCCGGAATCACTGTTTAAAATTTCCTGCCAATAACCGCCGTTTGTTACACCGACTTTATAATTATGTTTTGGAACAGGATTGAAATTATATATACATAATATAACATCACCTGTAGACGGAGATTTTCTTAAGAAACTTAATACGCTGTTATCCGTATCGTTACAGTCTACCCATTCAAACCCTGCCCAGCTGTTATCATCTTCAAATAACGCTTTTTCCTGTTTATAAGCTTTATTTACGTCTTTCACCCAATTTTGCATACCGGAATGTTGCCAAAATTGCAAAACATGCCATTCCAAACTTTCATCATGCATCCATTCTCTTACCTGTCCGAATTCAGAACCCATAAACAAAAGTTTTTTACCGGGATGTCCGTACATATAACCTATCAACAATCTTAAATTTGCAAATCTTTGCCATTCATCGCCGGGCATTTTGCCGACCAAAGAACCTTTTCCCTGGGTAACTTCATCATGTGAAAACGGCAGCATAAATTGTTCACTGAAAGCATACAATAAACTAAAAGTCAAATTGGTATGGTTATATTTCCTAAACACCGGATCTGTTTTAAAATATCTCAATGTATCATTCATCCATCCCATATTCCATTTAAAACCAAATCCGAGTCCGCCCAAATATGTAGGTTTTGATACCATGGGCCATGCCGTCGATTCTTCCGCTATCATCTGGACATCATTATGATTTTCATAAACGACATGATTGAGTCTTTTTAAAAAATCTATTGCTTCTATATTTTCTTTTCCGCCGTATTTATTCGGCAGCCATTCTCCGTCTTTTCTTGAATAATCCAAGTAAAGCATTGAAGCAACCGCATCAACTCTTATTCCGTCAATATGATATTTGTCTAACCAAAATAATGCCGAAGATATTAAAAAATTTTTAACTTCATTTCTGCCATAATTAAAAATTGCACTCTTCCAATCCGGATGAAATCCCTGTCTCTGGTCTGCATGTTCATATAGATGTGTCCCGTCAAAAAATGCCAAACCGTGCAAATCCGTCGGAAAATGCGAAGGGACCCAATCCATTATAACACCGATATCTGCCTGATGAAGCACATCTATCATATACATTAAATCCTGAGGTGTCCCGTATCTGCTTGTCGGTGCAAAATATCCTGTTGTCTGATAGCCCCAGGAAGCATAAAACGGATGCTCCATAATAGGCATAAGTTCGACATGTGTAAAATTCATTTCAACGCAATAATCTCTTAACTGCTCTGCTATCTCTCTGTAAGATAACATTCTGTTATTTTCTTCAGGTTTTCTTCTCCATGAACCAAGATGCATTTCATAAATAGACATCGGAGCTTTTTGATTATTGTGTTTATATCTTGTTTCCAACCAGTTGCTGTCGTTCCATTTATATTCCAAACCCCAAACTTTTGAACCGGTTTTTTTAGGAGTTTCACAATGAAAAGCAAATGGATCTGCTTTTTCAGCCGAATAATTATTATGATTAGATAATATAAAATACTTATATGTATCACCCTGTTTTAAATATGGGATAAAACCTTCCCATATACCTGAATTATCGCCTCTGGCATTAAGAGGATGTGAATATTTATCCCACGAATTAAAATCGCCTATAACAGAAACATTTTTTGCATTGGGAGCCCAAACAGCAAAATAAACTCCGTCTTCTCCCTCGTGATTAATTTGATGAGAACCTAACAGTTCATATATCTTAAATAAACTGCCTTCCTTGAAAAGATAAATATCCTGCTGACTGAAAAGCGAATAGCCCCTAACATGATTTTCCATAATTACCTGCCCTTTTATATCTTTTTATAAAAATTAAAAATAAATTCTTCATTAAAGCTAAAACCGGAACTGAAAAAATCATTCCCATAATACCGAATATTTCAGCTCCTGCTACCAAAGCAAATATAATAGCAACCGGACTTAAATTAACATTGCGTCCGACAAAAATAGGTTGTACAACATTATTATCGACCTGCTGTATTATAAAAAACAATAATATAACTTGAAAAACCATCCCAAATGACTGAAACTGAACCGCCGTTACAATCACACCCATAATAAAACCAACCAATGGCCCCAAGTATGGAATTAAATTACATAATCCGGCAATTACACCTATTAAAAATGCATAATTAACGCCTAGAATACTAAGCCCTATTATTGTTGAACTTGCAACAAAAATAACTTCTATTATTTGACCTCTTATGTATTTAACCATAACTGCATTTGCTTCATAGTAAACCGCAATTAGAGGTTCGACATATTTTGCAGGTACGGCATCTATGACTATTCTTTTTAATTTATCGTATTCTAAAAGCATAAAAAAAGTTAAGACCGGTAAAAAAATAATAATATAAAATACGGAAAATAATTTTTTCACTAAATAAGAAAACTGTTTTATAGCACTTGAAGTTAAATCACTTGTTTTATCCGTAAATTTTGTGAAAATTTCATTTTGACTATCTACAGGGACGTATATTGCAATTTTTTGCTGAGTTGCAAGAGCAATTTTTTTTACATATTGAGTATATACCGGAAAATTTTCAACAAAAACATTCATCTCGTCGTACATAACAGGTACAAATTTAATAACAGATAATACCAATAATAAGCTCAAAACAATTGTTAAAATAACAACTACTACCCATCTTTTGAAACCAAAACTCATTATTTTATTTACCAACGGAGATAATAAAAAAGCAAAAAATGCAGCAATGATAAACGGCAATAAAATTGCTCTGCATAAATATAAAAAGAAACAAAATATAACAGAAAACAATATGGAAAGAACAAAGTTCTTTGTTATAGGGCTATCATTTGAAAACATTTTTTACCTTTTTAAATAATTTCTTTAATTTTTTAAATCCTATCCACGTATTGGCATTGACTAAATCGTAAAATTCCTGTTTATAGATAATATAAATAAGACTATCTTCTGTAACTTTTGCCGTAGATGTGTACATTTTTTGCGACAGAACATCAGTTTGATTAAAAAATTGGTTAGAGGAAACTTTTTTTGTGCCTGTATTTGAATATAATTCTGCCTCACCTCTTTTTAATATAAAAAATATTTTTACATCTTCACCGCAATTATATAAAACTTCTCCTTTTATATAATTTTTTTTATAAATTATGGAAATTATCTTACTTAATTGTTTTTCATCAAATTGTTTAAAAAAATCAATAGTTTTAAAAAAATCTCTATCATTTTCAAACTCAGAATCAATAAAAATACCTTTTATTATGTTTTTTATCATATTATTTAGCTTCTATTACGTCGAATACATACTCAAGAAATTTAATCATTTCCTCATTGCCGCTGGTTATTGCATAATCTAATGCGTTTAACCCTTTATTATCTCTTATTCTTGCCTTTGCTTTATTTTTTATTAATATTTTAACTATATCATAATATCCTTTTGAACTTGCAATCATTAACGGGGTGACACCGTCGGCATCTCTTGCATTTACTCTGGCTCCTTTATCTATTAAAAATACCACCATCTCAATATTATTAACATTAACAGCCATATTTAAATATCTATCATTATTGTTTTGTTTCTCATTTATATAGGCACCTTTTTTTATCAAAATATCGGCAATCTTAATATTTCTTTTATTTACAGCTATAGCAAGCGGTGTTACACTGTTATTATCTAAGACATTTACATTTGCACCGTATTTAATTAATTCTTCAACTATTTTTTCGTTAGACTTATATATGGCATACATAATAGCAGAAATACCATTTATGTCTTGAGCATTAACATTTGCATCATTAATTAACGCAAGTTTTACAAGCTCAATATTATTTGACAAACAGGCAGACATCAGGGGAGTCATTTTACTTGAATCTGCAACATTAACATCTGCCTGATGTGAAAGAAGGAGAAATGCCATATCAAAATTACCGTAATCAAAAGCTATTGCAAGAGGCGTTTTATCAAATGAACTTTTCTCATTTATATCTGCACCATATTTTATAAATTTTGATGCCAGGCGAATGTCAGACGTTATTACAGCCTCGGTTAAAGTTCCCGGTATGGCACCTGATTTATTTAAAAGTTTAACAATGTCAAAATTTCCTGCTCTCATTGCCAATGTGGAAGCAGTGATACCTTCATTTGTTTTGGCATTTATATTAACATCATACTTAATCATATATTTAACAATTTCAATCATACCTTTTTCAGATGCCATCATAAGCGGTGTGAATCCATTACTGCTCAATTGCAAATTAAAATCTACGCCGTAATCCATAAGAAGTTCTGCCGTTGATTCCATATTTTTGTTAATTGCAAGCATTAAAGTATTCATCCCGCCCCTGCTGTATGAAGCATTAACGTTTGCGCCATTTTTTATTAATAATTCAGCACCTCTGGCAAAACCTTTATTTATAGCCAGTATTAAAGCTGAATTGTCGTTTGAATCTTTAGAATTTGGATTTATTTTTGCTTTTAAACATCTTATAAGTAAATCGTAATCAGCATTTTTAACTGCTTCTATTAAAGCTGTAGAAGAATAACTAAAACCAAATACATTTTGTATAGTTATACAACTAAACGAAATAAAAAAAATAAGAATTATAAGCTTTATAAATTTCATGATTTTAATTGGGCAATTTTTAAATTACATTCTTTTGACACTTTGATATCTAGTTTAGAGGCAACAGAGTAGTTTTCTATCGCTTTATCTTTTTGATTATTTTTTTCGCATAATTGGGCATATCCCAAATAAGCTAGCGCACTCTTTGGCTTTAATTCTATTGCTTTTTTATAATAATGTTCTGATTTAGCATAATCATTTTGCATAGCATAGGTATCTGCGATTTTACAATTAACTATATGAGAATCAGGTAACAGTTCTAATGCTTTATTCAAATCATCTAAAGCAAGCACATTTTCTTTTAAAACTATATAAACTGCCGATCTTGCAAGATAAATTTGTGCATTACTTGGATTTAAATCTACGGCCTTTGTAAAATCATCCAATGCTTCCTGATATTTATTATTTTTAAAATTAACATTTCCCCTGTTCAAAAACACATTGGATCCCAGCAAGTCTATTTTTTTATCTTCCGTTTTAGGAATAATTTTTTGATCAAAACTCTCAACAACATTGTCCGTTACAATTTTTGAAGTATCTGAAACTGTCTCATTTTTTTGTGTATTATCTGCTGTAAATTTTAATTTATCATTAAGCAAGGCCTGATCTGTAGGATTCATTTTAATTGCTGTTTCAAAATCAAGTAATGCATTTTGATAATCATTTAATTGGGCATATATTTTTGCTCTAAACCAAACATATTTGTAATCATTTCCTGCATCTTGGGCTTTTTTTATATTTTCAAGTGCATTTAAATAGTAAGAATTATTGTCATTTTCATAATATTGGGCATAATAAAAAAGCGACTGGGCAATATAATAGTATGCTTTTTTATTTTGCGAGTCAGCTTCAATTGCTTTCTGTAAATAAATATTAGCTTTTTCATAATTTTGAACTTCAAAATAACTTACACCCAAATAATAATAAAATAATTTTTCCTGTTTTTTGTCATTATCATGAATTTGTAAAATTACTTCTATACATTTGGCATACTCACCCATATTAAACAATATTGCGGCAAAAATAAATTTGACGTCATCATCCGGATTTAACATCATTAATCTGTTAAGCAATTCATATGCTTGTTTATAATTTTCTTGTTTGATTAGATATTGTGCTTTAGATATATTTGCCTGTTTATTATTTGGTTGCAATTCTATGGTTTCTGTTATATATTCCAAATATTTTTTATTTTCCCCGATGATTTCATAAATTAATGCTATTTTTAGAGTAATATCATAATTAACCGGATCTTTTTTAATGATTTGCAAATAAATTCTTAATGCATCTTTAAAATTTTTAGAGTCATACAATAAATCTGCTTCTTTCTTTAGAAAATCAATATTATCATCAATATGATTATTTATGGCAATATCAGGTTCTTCTAATTTTTTTTGTTCCGGTATTATTTCAGTTTTTTCTTTTTTATTATCAATAGCATCTTTTTCAATCGAAGTTTCTTCTTTTGTATTGTTTTCTGTTTCAATTTTGACAATTTTCCCAGATTCTTTAACTTTTTGAACTTCCTCTTCTTTGTTTTCAACTGCAACATTTTTTTCTTTTGCATCAGGTTCTGCTTTTTCAATCAAAGATTCTTCTATTTTAATCTTTTCAACATTTTGTTGAGACTGTTGAATCTGTAAAAGCTCTTGTTTTTTATTTTCTATTTCGGCGGCGGCTGCCTTTTTTTTGTTTTCCTCTTCCTGCTTTAATATTTTAACTTCATTATTCAGAATATATTGTGTAGATTCTATTAAATTAATATTTATATCATTTATTTTTTGAGATTTAACCAAAAATGATATCGCTTTATCATAATTTTTTATGGCATTTAGAAAATTCCCTTTGTCTCTGTTAATCAATGCTTTATAACAATATGCCTCTACGCACTCTTCATCCGTTTGCAAAACAAATGATATGTCTTCTAATGCCTCATCGTAACGCTCCATAATTACATATAAAGCGGCTCTCTTTAAATATAAATTTATATCTTTCGGATTAATTAAAATCATTTCGGTATAATCGGCATGAGCCTTCGTAAATTCATTTAACTTTTCGTAAGCTGATGCTCTTATTGACAAACTTTCAACATCTTTCGGTTCTTTTATAAGAAATGCTGAAGATAATTCTACAGCTTCCTGATAACTTTGCATAATAAACTTTAATTTGGCTTTAAGAAAAATAGCCTTTAAATCATTATTGTCTTTTAACAAAACATAATCAACACTTCTTAATGCCTGATCATGTTGTTGTAGCCTGACTAATGCATTTGCTTTATCAATGTGCACTGTTAAATCCATATTATCCAAAGATAATATTTCATTGTAATCTTCTACTGCTTTCTCATACTGTCCCAGTTTGTATAAAGCATATGCCTTATTTTTTAAAATATCTGTATTTTTAAAACCACCGTCAATAGCTATTTGAAAATTGGATAATGCAATATCATAATTTTGCAAATTGAAATTACATAAACCATAATAATAATGCGATTGATACAAGTTGTATTTTGCATCTATACATTTTTTCAAATCATTAATTGCATTGTTAAATTTTTTAATTTTTATACCGGCAACAGCTCTGTTATAATTTGCTTCTATAAAACTTTGTTTTTTATCTAAAGTCAAAGTAAAATCATTAATTGCTTGTTCATACTTATTATCCTCAAGCAAACAAATGCCTTTTGTATACAATAATTCGGGAATATCAAAACCCAATCCAAGTGCCTTATCAAAGTATTCTGCAGCTTGAGAATACTTTTTTTGTTCAAAAAAACATATACCGCATGCATAAACTATTTCAGGCATTGTTATTACATTTAATTCTGTGGATTTCTTGAAACTTAAAAATGCTCCGTCATAATTTTCCTGTATAAATTTTATAAACCCGTCGAGCATATGAGAAATAAAAGCGTTTGGCATTATGTCCATAACTTGAAAGATGTCTTCGCTTGCTTTCTTAATGTTATCCTGAACAATAAACATACCGGCTCTTGCAATATATGATAATGCAAATAAATAATTAGTTTCTATAGCTTGAGAATATAATTTCAATGCCTTTTTATCATCTCCCTGTTCTCTGTATAAATTAGCTAAGTTATAATAAGCATATGCATCTTCGGGCATAAGTTCAATTGCAGATTTAAAATCTTTTTCTGCTGATTCTTCATCCAGTCTCTTCCTGTATACAACCCCTCTGCCGTTTAAAGCAAATATATCCTGTGAATTTAATTCTAAAGCTTTATTAAAATCATCAATTGCTTTATCTATATCATCCATGTTGCTATAATTAACTGCTCTGTTGGAAAATGCATAATTGTCACTTGGATTTAACTCTACTGCTTTGTTAAAATCATCTTTCGCTTTTTTATAATTAAATAAACTTCTGTATGCCATAGCCCTGCCGTAAAAAGCTGATTCATTTGAATCATTCAATTTTATGGCTTTATTGTAATATTCTATTGCCTCTTCAAAATTATTTTGTATTCTGTTGAGATTACCAAAACTTGTATATACGCTGGAATTTTGAGGATTAAGTTCATTTGCTTTTGTGAAATCTGCATTTGCCAAATCAAAATTTTTAAGGAGACTATATGCTTCGCCTCTTGCAATAAAGGCAAATGTAAAATTTTTATCCAGTTCTATTGCTTTTGAAAAATCTTCTATGGCCTGTTTATACGCAGATTTTTTATGGTAAATCAACCCTCTGTTGTAATAAGCTGATGCATTTGAAGGATTGTATAAAATATTTGATGTATACTGAGATATTGATTTTGTAATTTCTTTTTGCTCAGATTTTGAAATTATTTTTTGAAATTGGATTTGATATTTTTCAGGATGAAATTCTATATCTTGAATTATCTTATATACAAATTCTTTGATATGTTTCTTATAATCTATACTCAAACTTATACTCCAAACATTTTATTTTTTTATATATGTGCCTATTAGTAATCCCAAAAACATACCAATAATTAAGCTCATTAAAAAATTAATTATACCTGTAAAAGAAAACAGCAGCCCCACACCGCCACCAATCAATAACCCAATAACATCGTAAGTTTCAATTATTTTCTTCTCATCTTTTGATTGTTCTTGATTTTTCCCATCATCATCGTTCATAATGTCCTCCAATTATAGCACTATATATTCTGATTTTTCAATAATAATTTTATCTCTCTTATTATTTCATCTTTTGTAATTTTCGGATTATTATACTGCAATTCTTCAATGTGTTTTTTCACATCGGAAATCCATTTACCTCCGGGTTTATTAAATATCTCTATTAATTCGTTACCGTCAAAAACATCTTTTTCCGGTACCAGTTGATTTTCAAAAGACATTGCATCTATTTTTTCAAACAAGTCCGGCCCCTTATCCGTCATACAACACAGATTTCTTAAATCTGCTATTATTTGTCTGTATTTCTTTTCAAATTTTCTTATTTCATAATCAGTCCACGGCTTCGTATGTGATTTTACATAATTTAAACCTTCTATTAACCAACAGACTTTTTTTATTATGTTTTGCGAATATTTTAATCTTATTAAAATATTCTCCGCACAATCAATCTGATGTAATAAAATTGTGAGTTTTAATGTCAATTCCTGCTGTATCTTATCCAAAAACATAATCATACTGTTAAATATATCTTCTTTTAACTCCGGCAATATAATATCCAGTAATCCGAGTTTTTTAAGCATATAAAATGCTTTTGAAGAATTATACAACAACAACATTTTATTTATTTCATCTCTTACCCTCTCGGGAGAAACTATTTTTATTCTTTTAATATTTTTTTGCATACTTTCGTATGTTTTCTGTTCAACTTTAAAGTCCAGTTGGACGCTTTGTCTGATTGCTCTCAAAATTCTTAACGGATCCTGCTGGAAAATTATATCCGATGCGGATTCATCCGTTACTCTGATAATGTTGTTTCCAATATCTTTTAAACCTTTGCCTGATAAGTCTATAAGTTCCATATCATTAAGCCTTAAAAACAATGCATTTATCGTAAAATCTCTTCTTAAAGCATCCTGCCGGAGACTGCCTATTTCCGTATCGGGATTTCTTGAATTTTCATCATAGTATTCTTTTCTCGGCATTATAAATTCTATTTCCTGATTTTCAATTAATAATTTAGCCGTTCCGAACCTTTCAAAAATTACGGATTCTGAAAGATTTAATTTTTTGACCAAAAGCTGTGCAAATTCTATACCTCCGTTATCCTTTTCAACCATGATATCTAAATCATTCGGGTAACGATTAATTATCAAATCTCTTACAAAACCGCCGACAGCATAAATAATATAATTATTATCCGTAGCAATCTTTGTAATTTTTTCAATAATACCGATATAATCTTTCGGGATTCTGCCTTTTAAATTCATTTTTTAATTATTGTTCCGTTTAATTTTTTAATTCCGCTTGCTCCGTCTATAATAAAAACTTCCTTTACTCCTTTTTGAACTGCATCTTTACAACTGTTAATTTTTGGTATCATACCGCCGGTTATAACGTTTGTTTTTATTAAATTATCTACGTTTTTAATTTTTATTTTTTTGATCGTTTTTTTGTTAATATCAAGTACTCCTGCAACATCCGTTAAAAATATAAGTTTTGATGCTTTAAATGCTACTGCAACTGCTGTTGCAAGTAAATCTGCATTAATATTTACCGTATTTGCAGTCTTATCTATACCGACGGAAGACAAAACCGGTAAAAAACCGTTTTTCATTAAAACATCCAAAAGTTTTGTATTTATTTTTACAGGTTTACCGACAAAACCCAAACCTTTAATAAGCTGACATAATGCAATTGAACCGTCCTTTGCAGATATACCGACTGCTTTAACACCGCACTTAATAAGTTCAGCCGTAAGCATTTTGTTTACTTTGCCGCTCAATGCCATTTCTACAACTTCCAATGTCTTTTCATCCGTATATCTCAATCCGTTAACAAATTTTGATTCTATATTCAATTTTTCAAGCAAAGTATTAATTTCAGGTCCGCCGCCGTGTATCAAAATAATATTTTCTTTTTTTGAAAGTTTTGCCAAATCTTTAATAAATTTTTTTTGTGCTTCTTGATTTTTTGTGAGACTGCCGCCAAATTTCACAACTGTAATTTTTTTCATTTGGTTTCCTCTTTATCATTAACAATTGAATAATCACAACTATTTTTAAAATCACAATATTGACATTTTGAAGTATTCGGGTCAAATTCTGATTTGTTTATTTTATCGGCCACCTCAAGCGAAACATTTACTGCATGTTGTATTTTATCTTCATTTCTTGAAGTATATATCTTCCTATTGTGTGATAAAAAATATATAGCAATTTTTTCAGGCAAAAAACCCAGTGCCGTTTTACATGCATAACAGTATAAACTTAATTGCAAATCGTTATCTATAGTTTCCTGTGTCCAGATTGTTTTATGCGTTTTATAATCAACTAATTCTCTTGTTCCGTCTTCAGACTCATCAATCCTGTCAATAATCCCTATAAACTGATACTGTCCTATATTTGTCTCAAATCTTTTTTCGGTTAATATATTTTTGGGTTTACTTTTACCATATGTATTCCAAAAATCTTTTAATGTTTTTTTTGCTCTTAAGTAGTATACATAAACATCCTGTGGCGTTTCATATCCCGAACTGTCCCAATGCAAATTAAAACTATCAATCATTGACTCATATGTGTACTCTGAACTTTTATAATAATGTTCCAATATTTTATGTATTGATAATCCGAAAGATATATCGGCATTTAACGGTATGTATTTATTATCCAAATATACCAATTTGTATTTCTGCGGACAAAATAAGTAAGTGTTTATCCTGGAATAACTGATTTTAAAAGTGTTATCTCTCATATTTAAATACCATTTTAATTATTTAAAATCTATGTTCTTAATCCCTGATTTATTTCTTGTAAAAAGAAATAATTGTATCGCCGTATTTTTCGTTGCGAAAATTCACTAAACCGGCAACATCTCTTACAGGTTCTTTTATATGTCTTTGTGAAATAATAATACCATCATCTTTTAGAATTGAAAATAATGCAATATTTTTTAACGTCGGATATGTTAATGCCAAAGCATTTTTAGTCATATCTTTATATGGCGGGCCCAAAAATATTATATCGTATTTGTTTTGAATTTTATGAAAACTTTTAAGAACATCACTCCTTACTATATCTGCTTTATTTTCAAATCCTATTAATTTTAAATTATGTTTAATAAGATTTATTGATTTATCACTGATTTCGACAAAGACTACCCTGTTTGCACCTCTTGATAAGGCTTCAATCCCGACAGAACCGACTCCTGCATATAAATCCAAAAACAGACTGTCTCCTATCTTGGGAGTGATAATATCAAAAACTGATTTTTTCATCATGCCAAGCATAGGTCTTATTGATGCATCATCGTGCGGTAATGTTTTTAACTGCCTGCCTTTTGCTGTCCCGCCTATAATTTTTAACATTTATACTATTTTCCCAAAACTTTTTTAAGTTTATTCAGAAATAACTGATTTTCAGCTCTTGTACCTATAGTAACTCTGACATAATTGTTTAAATCATATTCACCCATTGCTCTGACTATAACTCCTTCTGCAAGAAGTTTTTTAAATATATCCGAACCATTTAACGGAGCAACCGAAAACAATACAAAATTTCCTACGGAATCTATATAATCAATTTTTAGTTTTTTAAGTCCGTCACATACAAATTTCATTTCTTTTCTGATATGAGTAAAACTTCTTTTAACCTGATTATTATCTTTTAAACTTGCAACACCGGCAACCTGCGCAAATACATTAAGATTAAACGGCGGTCTTATTCTTTCAATATAATCTGCAACCTGCTGGCTTGCAAAACCATAACCTATTCTTGCACCTGCAAGAGCATAGATTTTTGAAAATGTCCTTAAAATAATTAAATTAGGATTTTTACTCAAATATTTTAATGTCTGCGGATAATCTTTTTTAAAACTCGCATATTCATAATATGCCTCGTCTATAATAACTAACGGTTTCATCCCATATTTATTTTTAGGAAGTTTTTGCAAAAAGTTTTCTATTTCTTTTGCTGTATTATATGTTCCTGTCGGATTATTGGGATTTGCAATAAAGACTGCTTTTGTATTTTTGTTGCATGCTTTAAGCATTGCATTTAAATCATGTGTAAGCCCATCCTTCATTGAAACCACAACACTTTTTGAAGCCATAAGCTGAACAGCCATTTTATATCTTATAAAAGCATGTTTTGAAATAACAATTTCATCAGACGACGTAAAAAACAACTTGCCTATAATTTCTATGAGTTCATCAGAACCGGCACCAACCAAAATATTTTTTGGTGTCAATTTAAATTTATTTGCTATGGTTACTTTCAAATCGGTTGAGTTAAAATCGGGATAAAAATAAACCTTTTTAATAACATCCTTCATTGCCTTTATTGCTTTTTTAGAAGGGCCCAAAGGATTTTCATTTGAAGCAATTTTAATTATATGTTTTAAACCTAATTCTCTTTTTAAAGTTTCAATCGGTTTACCTGCAACATAAGGTTCAAATGCCAAACAATTTTTCCTGACAAGTTTACAAACATCAAATTTTTCCATCTCGTAACTCCTGTTTTTCATCAATTTATTTTTTATATTTATTTATAAATTATCTGTCAGCCTGAGGATAAGACCCCAAAACTTTAAGAAACAAAGTATTATTTTTTACTTTTTCTAAAACTTTTATAATTTTTTTATCACTGATATGACCGTTAAAATCAATGAAAAATACATATTCCCAAACTCTTTTCTTAGTCGGTCTTGACTCCACTTTAGTTAAATTGATACTTGCCTTGCTAAAAATTGACAGTATGTGATATAAGGTACTGACTTTATCTTTAATCGTAAAAATTATACTTGTTTTATCTTTTTCGGACTTGGTTGTATTTATATTGCCTAAAACAAAAAATCTTGTCCAATTATTTCTGTTGTCTTCTATTGATTTTGCAACTACATCTAAATTATATAATTTAGATGAAACCTCCGATGCAATTGAAGCAGAATTTTCATTTTGGTTTGCAAGTCTTGATGCTTCTGCCGTGGAACTAACCGCAACTATTTTTGCATTAGGCAAATTCTTTTTCAACCACATACTGCATTGAGCCAACGGTTGTTGGTGTGAATAAATTATTTTTATATTGTCCAATGTCGTCTTTGACAAAAGACAATTCTGAATTTTTAAATTAATCTCACTAATAACATTCAAACTTGTATCAACCAACATATCAAGAGAAGTATTTACAGCCCCTTCTGTTGAATTTTCTATAGGTATTACGGCAAAATCAGCAATATTTTTTTCAACGGATAAAATAACATCGTTTATTGTCTCAAAGGGAATATATTCTGCACTCAATCCGAAATGTTTAATTGATGCCTGATGTGAAAAAGTTCCTTGCGGTCCCAAATATGCAATCTTAATCTTAGATTCCAAACTTCTGCAAGAGCTTATAATTTCTTTAAATATATTAGCAATCTGTTCTTGGGATAACGGTCCTTTGTTCATTTTGTTCAGAGCAGTAAAAATTCTAGATTCTCTGCTTGGAACATATACGGCTTTCGTCTGTGAATTTTTAAGTTTGCCAATTTTTACAGTATCCTTGGCTCTTTCATTGAGCAAATCTAAAACTTTTTTATCAATCGAATCTATTTTCTTTCTTATCACTTCTATTTTTTTCATTTTTCCACCGCCATCTTATATTTACACACCGTTATATTATACAATTTATAAACAAAAAAAACAGCTCGCCTTTCAGGACGAGCTGTTTTTGCATTTTTCTTTTTCCTAAACTTCAAAGATTTCCGACCTCTAAACTTTTGCAGTTTAGTACATCGGTGGCATTCCGCCTCCGCCCATAGGCGGCATCATAGGAGCTTTTTCTTTTTCAGGGATATCTGTTACAAGTGTTTCTGTAGTAAGGATAAGGCCTGCAATTGAAGCTGCATTTTGTAATGCTGTTCTTACAACTTTAGCAGGATCTACAATACCCGCTTTTATCATATCTACAAATTCATTGGTATCAGCATTATATCCATAAGTCATTTCTTTACTGTTTTTAATCTTATCAACTATAACAGATGCTTCAATACCGGCATTCGTTATTATCTGTCTTATCGGACCTTCCAATGTTTGTCTTACTATATTGATACCGGTCTGTTCATCTATGTCGTCACTTTTCATTTTTTCAAGAATTGCCTGTGCTTTAAGAAGAGCAACTCCGCCCCCTGCAACTATACCTTCTTCAACACCTGCTCTGGTTGCATTCATTGCATCTTCAACTTTAAATTTCTTTGCCTTCATTTCAGTTTCTGTTGCTGCACCGACGTTGATAACTGCAACTCCGCCCACTAATTTAGCAAGTCTTTCCTGTAATTTTTCTTTATCATAATCTGATTTAGTTTCTTCTATTTGTTTTCTGATTTGGCTGATTCTCTTATCTATATCTGCCTTTTCGCCGTGACCGGATACTATTGTTGTATTTTCTTTATCAACAACAACTCTTTTTGCCTGACCTAACATATCAATTGTTGCAGCATCTAATTTCAAACCTGTTTCTTCGGATATTACTGTTCCACCGGTAAGAATTGCTATATCTTGTAACATTTCTTTTCTTCTGTCTCCAAAACCCGGAGCTTTAACCGCCATAACTTTTAATGTTCCTCTGATTTTGTTAACAACTAATGTTGCAAGTGCTTCGCCTTCAATATCTTCAGCTATAATTATAAATCCCTTTCCTGTCTGAACAACCTTTTCAAGTAAAGGAAGAATATCCTGCATTGAAGAAATTTTCTTATCCGTGATTATTATGTAAGGTTCCTCTAAAACACCTTCCATTCTTTCTGCATCGGTAACAAAATACGGAGATGAGTATCCTCTGTCAAACTGCATACCTTCAACAACATCCAATGTTGTATCGGCAGATTTGCCTTCTTCAACTGTTATAACTCCGTCTTTGCCTACTTTGTCCATTGCATCCGCAATCAAATTACCAATTTCTTTATCACTTGCCGAAATTGATGCTATTTGTGCAATTTCTTCTTTATTATTAACTTTCTTTGATACCTTTTTAATTTCAGCTATAACTGCCATAACTGCTTTATCAATACCAACTTTAATGTGATTTGCATTTGCTCCGGCTGTTATATTTCTCAAACCTTCATTTATCATTGTCTGAGCAAGCACCGTTGCTGTTGTTGTTCCGTCACCGGCAACATCATTTGTTTTAGAGGCAACTTCTTTAACAAGTTGTGCTCCCATATTTTCAAAAGGGTCTTCCAATTCAATTTCTTTAGCAATCGTTACACCGTCATTTGTAACTGTAGGGGAACCGAATTTTTTATCTAGAACTACAAATCTTCCTTTAGGTCCTAGAGTAACTTTCACTGCATTAGCAAGTTTGTCTACGCCTGATTTCATAGCCTTTCTAGCATCATCTGAATAAACTAATTGTTTTGCCATAACTGCTTTCCTCCGTTTATTTTTATTTTAAAACTAAATTATTCCAGTATTCCCAATACATCTTCCTGTGACATTATTAAATAGTCAACATTTTCAATTTTTATTTCTGTTCCCGCATATTTACCATATAAAACTTTATCGCCGACTTTAACATCCATATTAATTACTTTACCGTCTTTATCAGTTTTCCCTTTACCTACTGCAATAACTGAACCTTCTTGTGGTTTTTCCTTTACTGTATCCGGAATAATAATGCCTCCGATTTTCTTCTCTTTAGGTTCTTCAACCTTAACAATAATCCTGTCTCCTAATGGTCTGATTTTCATTTGCAACTCCTCCTATTTTTTACTTTCTGTAATATTTTTAATTAGCACTCATGCTAATTGATTGCCAATTATACATCAACTTTTAAAGTTTGTCAAGTATTTTTAAGCACTCTTGATTAGCGGGTGCTAATTATATAACAAGTTTTTAAAACTTGTCAAGAGTTATTTAGTCAGATGATTATTGCTTGTATATAGACAGATAGGTTAAAGCTATAATTGTTTTGGAATCTTTTATTTTTCCTTTTTTAATCATTTCAATCGCTTTTTTATACGGAACAATAACTGTATTTATAAATTCATCTTCGTCGGGATTCACATTTCCCTTAGTCAAATTTGTTGCTTTGTATATATGCAAAATTTCATTTGAAAATGCCGGTGTAGGCCAGAAAGATAATAACTTTTCAATTTTTTTGGCTTTATATCCGGTTTCTTCCTGTAATTCCCTGTTAACACACTTTGCCGGCAACTCATTCCTATCAAGTTTGCCCGCCGGTATTTCATAAGTTATTTCGTTTACGGGATATCTGAATTGTCTCACAAAAACTATGTCAGTTTTATTTATAAAAGGCACAACTGCAACCGCACCGGGATGTCCGAGATATTCTCTTGTAGCCTTTTCGTTATTCGGCAGTATTACGATATCGTTATGCATATCCACAGCCTTACCTTTATAAACACATTGTTTTTTAAAAACTTTTTCTGTTAATTTCATAATTTCTACTTTATAATAACCAAATTATCTTTATGAACTACTTCTTCACAATTAAGATACGGATATTGTTTTTTTATTTCGTCAGAAGATTTCCCAATAATCTTTTCTAAATCGTCAGAATCATAATTGGATAAACCTCTGGCTATTTCTTTTTTATTTTTTTTACTTACTTCAAATATACCGATTGTATCCCCTCTGCGAAAATTTCCGTTAATACTTGTTATACCTGAAGCAAGCAAACTCTTTTGCCTCTCTACAATGGCAATTGAAGCATTTGCATCTACATTAACATTCCCATGCTTTTTTTTACCAAAGGCAATCCAAGACTTTCTTGATTTTAATATTTTATCAGGCAGAATTTCAGTGCCTATCGATTGACCGGAAATTGCATCCGATATTAAATTCAATTTATTCCCGTTTGTTATGAATGTTTTGACTCCTGAACTTGCCGCTATTTTTGCGGCAATAAGTTTTGTCTGCATACCGCCTGTGCCTTTCCCGCTGCTTGAATTTGATGTTGCTATTTCCAAAAGTTCAGGTGTTATTTTTTTTATCTGTTTTATTATTGCAGATTTATTTGGAGCACCTTCATAAAATCCGTCAACATCTGTTAAAATAAACAGCATATCTGTCTGAGTTGCAACAGCAACCAGGGCGCTTAAAGTATCATTGTCTCCGAAATTTATTTCATCAACGGCAATAGAATCATTTTCATTTATAACCGGAATGATATTTCTCTTCAGTAACTCTGCTATTGAATTTCTGATATTTATGTATCTTTCCCTGTCGTCAAAATCATGCCTGGTTAAAAGAATTTGGGCAACTGCTAACTTTAGAGGTTCAAATGCTTGTCTGTATGCCTGCATTATCAGCGGTTGTCCAACCGATGCCAATGCCTGTTTTTCTCTTAAAACTGTTGGTCTTTTGGATAAATTTAAATAACCCAGTCCTGCACCTATTGCACCGGAAGTTACTAGAATAATATCAACTTTTTTTGTTTTTTTAATATGTGCAATTTCTTTTGCAAATGAAGATATATATTGGATGTTTAATTTGCCCGCTTTATCAGTTAATGTACTTGTACCTATTTTAATTATGATTTTCATAAAATTCCTTTGAATCTTTTAAGCATTATACTATTTTATAAAAATGTTTGTTTAATGACTTGCAAATTATTTTTTTGATTCGAAATACTTTCTTCCCGGTCTGATAACAATTATTTGCCCGGGATATATATGTTTTTTCTTTTTCAACTTCGGGTTATCATTTTTTATTTCTTTAACCGAAGTTCTGTATTTTTGCGCTATCAACTCCAGCCATTCGCCTTTTTTAACCTTATGTTTTATAAAGCCGGGGCTGGGATTCAATTCCTTTTCTTTGGCAATATTTTCTAAAAATATATCTTTTGTTCCCAACGGTATTTTTAATTCAAAATTATTATATCCGTGAGGTGTACACCATGCAAGAATTGAAGGATTTAATTGTCTGATTATTTCTACAGTAGTATTTGCACATTTTGCAACAACTTTTAAATCTATGACCTTATTAACTATTACCATATCATATTCTAAAGGACATTCGTATTGCAAGTTGTCAAAACCATATTCCTGAGGATTTTCCGCTATTTTTGTTGCTACTATAAATTGCGGAACATAATTTTGTGTTTCCTTCGGAGTTGCACTTCTTTCCTTCATTTCCTCAACACTAGAAGCATTTGAAAATTTCATATCTCTTATTATACCGAATTCGCCTCTGTTATAAGATACCAATGCAAGTTGCCAATCATTTAATAAAATAAATAATTCTTTCAGATATTTAGCGGCCGCTCTTGTTGCTTTTTCAGGATCTCTGCGCTCATCAACCCAGTAATTTATTTGTAATCCTAAAGATTTACCTCTGTGTCCCATTATTTGCCATAATCCCACAGCTTTTGCCCTTGATACAGTACTGTTATTAAATAAGCTTTCAACTATTGGCAAATATTCTAATTGTTCCGGTAAATCATATTCTTTTAAAACTTGCTTTATCATATCTCTGTATTTTCCGCTTCTTTGAAGGGCAAGCCTGACACTTTCTTTGCTTTTTCCTGTGGTATATATTTTCAGCCATTTATCTAAAATTTCTTGATTGTAAACCAATGAAATTTCATTTTTCTTAGTGTTTTTATTAAATTCTTTTTTGCATGTTCCTATATCATTAATGTTTTTTAATTTTATCAGTATATTTTCAAAATCCGTCAACAAAAACATTGTAACTTCCGGATCAATATCAATGTTTTTTAATTTTTCTAAAAATTTCTGATATTCTTCTTTGGTTAATTCATAATCACCTTTATGATAGGACTCTACTACTTTTTTAAAATTTTCATCGGCATCCATTATTTTCTGTTTTATTGTTTCATCTACTTTGTATTCTGTAGCTATAACTTCTTCCTGTTCGTTTACAGCTTGTTTTACATCACTGTCAGCAAATGAAATGTTATTACAAATTATAAAAACAGATATGATAATTATTAGAGTTTTTGATAAATAGGTCATAAATTAGTTTATTGATTTTAATTCTTGTAAAACTTTTACAGGATTATCTGATAGAAATATATAATTACCGCTGACCAACACATCTGCTCCGGCACTAAAACATTTTTTTGCAGTGTCAAGGTTAATTCCACCGTCAACTTCAATGAGGAAATTATATTTATCATTATCCATAATTTTTCTCAGAGTTGTTATTTTCGGCAAAACTTCATCCATAAAAGATTGTCCGCCGAACCCCGGCTCTACTGTCATTATTAATACAATATCAATAAACGGCAGTAACGGCAAAATTGTTTCAACGGGCGTATTCGGTTTTATTGATATACCGGCTTTTAATCCCGCACTTTTTATATCTGTGATTAATTTTTGTTTATTACACAAAACTTCCTGGTGAAAAACAATTGCATCTGCGCCTGCATCTTGGAAATTTTCCCAATATTTTTCAGGATTTGTAATCATTAAATGAACATCAAAAAACAATTTAGAATGTTTTCTGATATTTTTTATAACAAGCGGACCGATTGTTATATTCGGTACGAAATGTCCGTCCATAACATCAATATGCAGCCAGTCCGCACCGGCATTTTCAATCATTGAAATATCTTTTTGTAAATCTGAAAAATCCGCTGATAAAATTGATGGAGCTATTAGTATTTTTTTCATAGTAATTGGAATTTTATAGCAATTAAAATACGAAATTATTTTACTTCTATATTTTCTATTGAAACATTGTTGACAAAAACTTTAACCGTCGCCTTACCTTGTACTTTTAGAGGTATTGTTATTACCGTTTCTGACTTTCTAACTCCGTTAAATATATCTTTTTCTCCCCTATCATCCGATAATATCAATCTTATTCTTTTACTGGCATTACCGACTGTTGGAACAGTATAAGTGAAAGTTTTATCTTCTTGAACCAGTGAACTTCTTTCATTAGCTACATAAAATACAATTTTTGATGCTTGAACAAGTTTATCATCCGGTTTTGGATACTGATTAAATATGTATTCCGGATTTGCTAAATTAGTTCTCGCCGATATAATATCAACTGCATAGCCATTTTCTATGGCCCATTGTTTTGCTTCTGTTCCCAATTTGCCTACCCAGTCAATCATCAGACTGGACCCGTCTTTAGGTTTACCATCCGAAATTACAACGTTAATTGTTGCCTCTTTATCGACTGTTGAACCTGCAATCGGATCTTGTCCTAGAACTATTCCCTCTTCATAGTTAATTGAAGATTTTTTCAAAACTTCTCCCAATATAAGACCTACTGATCGAAGAGATATGGTTGCAGAACGAATAGAGTCACCAACTAAATTTGGAACATAAACAATTTCCCCGCCCTGACTGACAGTAATCCTTACAATTTTCCCCTCTTTTACATTCATTCCTGCTTGTGGAGACTGCCTTATTACTATCCCTGTGGGAACATCCTGATTAAATTCTGAACCTTCTTTGAGTAGTGCTAATTTTGACTGAGACAACGCCTCTAAACTGTCAATAAGTGATTTACCTTGTAGGTCCGGAACTATAACCTCGCCTTTTTCACTTACAAATGAAGTCATTATTTTGTTAAAAGAATAATATCCCGTAGCACCCAACAAAGCAATAACCAGCACTATCTCAAAGATTATCAGAAATACTTTTTTCATTACTTTTTAATCCAAGACATCATTGATCTTAGTTTTGCACCGACTTTTTCTATTTTTCTTTCTGCTATATCTTGTCTGGATTTATTAAAGTTTGGTCTGCCGTCCTCATTTTCTTTAAGCCAATCTTTTGCAAACTTACCTGATTGAATATCTGCAAGCACCTTTTTCATTTCTTCTCTGGTAGCATCATTTATTATTCTCTTACCTGTTACATATTCTCCGTATTCTGCAGTATCAGATATTGAATGATTCATTTTTGCGATTCCGCCTTCAAACATTAAATCAACAATAAGTTTTACTTCGTGTAAACATTCAAAATATGCAATCTCAGGTTGATAACCGGCATTAACCAAGGTTTCAAATCCTGAATTTACAAGTTCCACAACTCCGCCACACAATACTGCCTGTTCACCGAATAAATCCGTTTCAGTTTCTTCCTTAAATGTGGTTTCTAAAACTCCGCCTCTTGTTCCGCCGATTCCTTTTGCATAAGCAAGAGCCAATTCCTTTGCTTTACCGCTTGCATCCTGCTCAACAGCTATCAAACAGGGAACGCCTTTTCCTTCTTCATATTGTCTTCTTACCAAGTGTCCGGGACCTTTTGGCGCTATCATAACGACGTCATTTTCTTTTGGCACTTCTATTTGTTTGAAAACTATATTAAATCCGTGGGCAAATCCTACAACCGCACCTTTTTTTAGATTCGGTTTAATTTCAGTTTCCCATAATTTTCTTTGCAATTCATCCGGCAATAAAATATGAATCCAATCAGCTTCTTTTACGGCTTCAGCAATACCCATCGGTTTCCATCCGTCTTCTATTGCTTTTTTATAATTATCTCCTCCGGGTCTTTGTGCAACAATAACATCAAGACCTGAATCTCTTAAGTTTTGAGAATGTGCATGTCCCTGACTGCCATATCCCAAAACTGCTATTTTTTTGCCCTTGAGCAAACTAATATCCGCATCTGCTTCATAATACATTTTTGCTTCTTTTTCACAATCACAACCACATGAACAACCCATACTTTTATCCTCCCAAAATTATTTACTTGCCATAGCTATAACACCGGTTCTGCTCATCTCCTTTATTTTAAAAGGCTTAAGAACTTCAATAAATGATTCAATCTGTTTCTCATCTCCCGTAATCTCTAATATCATTGAAACATTAGTCATATCAACAATTTTAGCTTTAAATATACCTACTATTTTTATGACTTCCGTTCTGTTTGTTTTGTTGATTGCAACTTTTATCAAAGCCAAATCTCTTTGTATATGACTTGTACCTGCAAGATTTGTAACTCTTATAACATCAATTAGTTTATTCAATTGTTTTTCAACCTGCTCAACAATTTTTTCATCACCGTCAACGACTATAGTCATTCTTGAAATATCCGGATCTTCGGTTTCTCCGACTGCCAAAGAATCTATATTAAATCCTCTTGCAGCAAACAACGTTGCAATTCTGGCTAGAACCCCAAACTTATTTTCAACTAATACTGATATTGCGTTTTTCATTTTAAAACTCCAAATATAATATACATGTTGTTTATTATACCAAAAATATTTCACATATTGTATAATATTACAAGAATTATGTTAATATGGCAAACTTTTAAACATCATATCACTGAAAACAATCTCGTTGTAAGCGGCGATAAAATACTGCTTGCTGTGTCCGGTGGTGCTGACTCAATAGCTATGGCAGATTTATTTCATAGGTTAAAAAAAATTATAGATATTGATTTAATTCTCATCAACTTTAATCACAATCTAAGAAAAGAATCTATCAACGAAACAAAACTGGTTGAAAACTTTGCCAAAAAATATAAAATTAAATTTATTTCAAAAACTTTAGATACAAAACAATTCGCTTTAAAAAACAATATATCTATTGAAACTGCCGGCAGACAACTAAGATATTTTAATCTGGAAAATATTGCAAAAACAGAAAGATGTAATAAAATCGCGACCGCTCATAACATGAATGACCAGGCAGAAACTATTTTAATGTGGTTAACCAGGGGTACAGGAACAGACGGACTCGTAGGAATACCAATACTAAGAAAATTAAACAAAAATTTATTAATAATCAGACCATTATTGGCTATTTCAAGAGAATTAATCGAAGCTTATACAAAAAAACAAAAATTAAAATATTGCACGGACAAATCTAATTTTTCGCAAGACTTTACAAGAAATAAAATAAGACTGAATGTCTTGCCTGAACTCAAAAAAATAAACCCTCTTGTAATGGAACATATTTTTGAATTATCTAAAATCAGCACAAGAGAAAATTTATATTTTGATAAAAAGACATCAAATTTTATTCTAAAAAATACAAAAACGTCCAAAAATAAAATTATTGTTAATTTGGAATCATTTTTAAATTGTGATAAAGCACTAAGACATAGAATACTAAAAAATATATTACCTGTAAAAAAATCTTCCGGCCATATAAATGGAATTCTTAAGTGGATGGATGACGAAAAGACTCAAAACTATATGCTTGACAAACAATGGATTGTTAAAAAAAACGCCGGTCGAATATTTTTTATAAAAAAATAATTTTTTCTTTATTTTATAATTGGCAGTGTTACATAAACTGCACACCCGTTACCTTTTTCAGTTTCAATTTTAATTTTACCGCCGTGCATTTCCACAATTTGCAAAGAAACTGTTAACCCCATTCCAACAGCTTTTGTGGTTTTAGTAGAAAACATCGGATCAAAACAATTTTCTAAAGTCTCTTCATCCATACCGATACCGTCATCCGTAATCACAACATCAACAAAATTTTCATTGACAACCATTTTAACAGAAATTGTTCCCTTATTTTGCATTGCATCTTTTGCATTTTTAATAATACTGGAAAAAACCTGTGTCATTCTTAAGATATCAGCATGTATTTTAATATGGGATAAATTAACTTCAAAGTTAATTCCTTCAACTTTTGAATTTTCTATGGATTTTGTTAATATGCCAAATAAATCACAGCTTTCTTTTGTCAACTGTTTGACTCTTGTCATATCCAGAAGTTCTGTTACCATATTGTTTAATCTCTTAATTTCAGATGACAACAATCCCAACATTTTATTCGGCATTTCACCTTCAACTTTTAATACTTTTGTAAAATAATACGACATATTCAATAAACTGCCTAAAACGTTTTTCAAATCATGAGAAGCAACAGACGCAAATCTTCCAATAGCTTTAGATTTTTCTGTATTTAATTCTTTCTTAGTTAAACTATATTTTTTTTCTTCCATATTATTCACTGGTTATTTTATGTATTAACTCCACTATTTTATCAATATCCAACGGTTTTACAACATAAAAATAAGCTTTTTTTGCAACATTTTCAACATTAGAATTAGAATTCAATACATATATTGCTCCTAAATTGGGCATTTCCTGCTGTAATTTTTCATGAAAATCAGGGATATCTTTCTCAATATGTGTATTGATTAAAACTGTATCAAAAAAACAATCTTTTAATTCATCAAAAAAATCATTTGACGTATCATATTGGAACAAATTAAAACCTTTTTTCAATAATATCGATTTCAAATCCACAAATTCGTCCGCATTCATGTTAATCATAGCAACATTTGTTTTTCTTTTATCTTTATCCAAAAACTGAAAAACGTCCTTGACGCTTACGGGTCTTTTAACAAAATTAGCTATTCCCAATTTTTTAATATCATCAATATTAATCATTTCTGATTCATCATAAACAAGTATAACTTTCGGAATTGTTCCTAACAAATCTTTTAAATTCTGAAATATTAATTTGCTGGCTTTGAAATCTTTATCAATACCCAATATAAGCACATCGGGTTTATGGTTTAACATGAATGATATTTTTTCTATATCTTTTTGTGCGGTTGCAACATTTAATCCACTGTTTTTTAAACATATCAAAAACTTGGAATTTAATTTATCATCATCATCAACTACAACTGCAAATGGTCTTGATATAACATCCGTTATTGTTGACAAAACGACCTCAACTTCAAAAGGTTTAGAAAGACAAGCAAAAGCACCGGCATTTAATGCCTGGGTAATTAAATCATTTAGTGCATAAGCCGTCATCATAATACCTATAATATCGGGTTGTATTTTTCTGATTCTCTGAAAAGTTTCCGTACCTGTTATACCGGGCATTCTTATATCAGAAATCAATATATCAAATGATTCTTTGGATGCTATTTCAATAGCTTCAAACCCGGTTGATGCAGATTTAACTTCATAGCCTTCTAATTCCAAAATACTGGCTAAAGAAAACCTTAAAGCATCTTCATCATCAACTACCAGAATTTTCATTTGTTTTGATTTCATATAATTCCTTTAATTAATGGGAAGTTTGATTGTGAATATAGTTCCGACGTTCATTGTACTTTCAACTGTAATTTGTCCGTTATGAGCATCAATAATTTCTTTTACTATCGGAAGACCGAGCCCTATCCCTTTTAATTTTGTTGTAAATAACGGCTCAAAAATACGTTTCAATGATTCAGGATCTATACCACATGCATTATCCTCAACTGTAATAACAAAAGAATCATCATCAATTTTCTTTGATGTAACCGTTATTATTCCGCCGCTTTGAGGCATTGCATCTTTTGCATTTGAAATCAAATTTACCAAAACTTGTGTAATTCTGTCAGCATCTATCATTGCTTTAAATGACTCAAGATTTAGAACCAATTTGACATTTTCCGACAAACCTACGGTCTGAATTGATTTTTCAATAAAACTGTCTATGTCAATATCAAATTTACTTAATTTCCTGGTTTTTGAATAATCAAGCAACTCTGTAATTATTTTATTTGCTCTTTGTACTTCAGAGGATAACATTTCAACCATCTGTTTGGATTTATCATCGGAAAAAGCACCAAGTTTTGAGAGAAAATAAGATATATTTTTTATACTGGCCAACGGATTTCTTAGTTCATGAGCAACTGAAGAAGCAAGTCTTCCGACCGTTGCAAATTTTTCGGAACGGATTAAATCTTGTTGTATACTTTGTACTTTATCCAATGTTTCTTCAAGTTCCTGGCTTCTTTCTTCAAAAGCAACTTTAAGATTTAATAATTCTTTTTTTTCTTTGTTTAATTCTTTTATTTTAACTTCAATATCGCTAGCCATTGAATTAAAAGATATTGAAAGATTTCTAAATTCATCTCTGGAAATCAATGGAATTCTGTACGTTAAATCACCGTTTGCAATTTTATTTGTCCCTACCATTAAATAATCTATAGGTTTTATAAGTATTTTAATCAAAAATGATGAAATAATAATACCGGCAAAAATAACGACCATTGTCAAAAACAAAATATTTTTTGTAATCTCTTTTATCTGATATTTAATTCTTTCTAATGTAAGTCCGACTCGCACAACACCAACAACATTAGCATTATCTCCTAAATTTACCCCTGTTGTAGAATCATATGATAAAATCGGAACAACTACTTCTATAATTTCGCCAACATTTGATATAAAAACAACATTTTTTTTTGTTCCTGTTTCTTTTAATGATACAAAATCAAATTGCTTTTTATCAACATCATTTAAGTAATTATAAATTGAGCTGTCTGATACACTGGTGTCAGATAAAACATCACCCTTGTCATCATATATTAATGCATATAATACATCTTCTTCCTTTATAGTGATTTTGGTTAAATGTGATAGGAATTCTCTGCTTTGGGCAAGCACCCCATATTCACTTGACGTTGCGAGTGAATGTGCTAAAATGACTGCTCTGTTTTCAACAAAACTTTTAAGAAGTAATGTTTGGCCTTTAACAAAAAACCACGTTAATATTACAGATGTTAGGATTATAACTACGGATATGACTATTGTAAACTTAAAACCTAAGCTAAAACTCACTCTTTTTTTCATAAGCTCACTTTTTTAAATTATTTTATATAGCCTAGACTGAAACAAAATAGCCGACGAGAGGACTTGAACCTCCGACCAACGGTTTACAAAACCGTTGCTCTACCACTGAGCTACGTCGGCGTTACTAAGACTGAACGTGTGAAAGGATACAAAAATACAAGAGATTTGTCAATTTTTTGCATAATAATCATATTAACAACAAAATCTTTTTATATCTTTTTTTATAAATATTTTGTATAATGCGAAAAGTTAATAAATATTATTTTAAAGAAGGTATAAAATGTTTAATTGGTTATTTAAATTGTTTTCAAATGACATGGGAATTGATCTTGGCACATCGGCAGTACTTGTGTATGTAAAAGGACAAGGTGTTGTATTAACGGAACCGTCTGTCGTCGCTATGGATAAAGATACAAAAAATGTTTTAGCTATAGGAACCGAAGCAAAAAAAATGTTAGGAAAAACACCGGCAAATATTATTGCCGTTCGTCCTTTAAGAAACGGTGTTATTGCAGATTTTGCCGCAACTGAAAAAATGATACGTTATTTCATAAAAAAAATAAACAAATCAAAAAGTTTATTACATCCGAGAATTGTCATAGGTATTCCTTCCGGTATAACAGAAGTTGAGAGAAGAGCAGTTAAAGAGTCTGCCGAACAGGCAGGTGCGAGAGAAGTTTACCTTATAGAAGAACCGATGGCAGCCGCAATCGGAGCCGGGATTCCTATACAAGAACCTGAGGGTAGCATGATTGTTGATATTGGCGGCGGAACAACCGACGTTGCCGTAATATCATTGGGTGGAATGGTTGTCTCTAAAGCAGTGGATGTTGCCGGTGATGAAATGGATGAAGCAATTGTTCAGTATTTCAGAAGAAAATATAATTTACTTATAGGCGAAAATACGGCCGAAAACGTAAAAATGGAAATAGGTTCAGTGTTTCCTATGGAAGAAGAACTCAGCATGGAAGTTAAGGGAAGAGATCAGGTTACCGGACTTCCTAAAACAATATTAGTCACGTCAGAAGAAGTCAGATCGGCTTTGTCAGAACCGGTTAAAATAATCATTGAAGTTATTAAAGATACTCTTGAGGAAACACCTGCGGAATTGTCGGCAGATCTAGTTGACAGAGGAATTGTTTTGGCGGGTGGCGGGGCATTACTCAGAGGATTCCCGGAATTATTGGCACAAGAAACAGAATTGCCAATTAATATCGCTGATGATCCTCTAACTTGTGTTGTCAGGGGAACAGGCATTTATCTTGAAGAATTAGATAACATTAAATTAGCCCAGAAACAAAATCTTATATAGTTGTTCTAAACCATGACAAAAAATAACGATAAGTTTAACAAAGATACAAACAAGGTTTTTTTTGTTCTTATTTTGTTGTCATTATTATTTATTTTTGCCAGAATTTCACAACCCGTTTCAATTTTAAGGAATTTAACGTATCATTTTTTAATGCCAAGCACACAATTTACATCTGATTCATTTTCAAGTTCAAATAAATTTATCACAAACATATCAAATATTTTTCACATATATCAGGAAAACATAAAACTGCATCAACAAATTGTTCTTTTAACCGAACAATTAAGGGATTATCAGTCAGTTACGGAAGAAAATATTAAATTAAAAAATTTATTGTCCATTCCAATACCAAAAAAAACTGAATTATTGTTTGCCAATATAATTATAAGAGAGCCGTCTCAGTGGTATAAATGGCTAATTATAAGTAAGGGACAAATTGACGGGATAAAAAAAGATATGTCGGTTGTAACAATAATGAAAGACAATAAGATATGTGTAATAGGTAAAACCGCCGAAGTCTATGATACGACGACAAAAATAGCGTTAATAACAAATTCTCTTTTTGCCGTACCGGTTCAAATTAAAAATTCAGATATTGATTGTTTAATTGAGGGAACAGATTCAGAGTATCTGAAACTTATGCACGTACCACAATCATCAAAATTGAATATTAATGACGAAATTGTAACAGGTCCCCTGAGTTCTGTTTTTAGTCAGGATATTCCTGTCGGACAAATTGCAGAAATAACAAAAACTCCATACGGCGATTATGCCGAAATTTTAGTTTTACCATATATACAAAAACAAAGAATTCATGAAGTTGCCGTTATAATACCAAAAGAGGAAAATAACTAGATGATAAATTATATTGTAATGTTTTTATTGTACATTATAATTCTTACTTTACAATTTGTATTGCCAAAATATCTTGTTTGCAATGAAATTTATCCTAATTTCATTTTAATCTACGTAGTCTATGTAGCTTTAAACAAAGGAGCCATGAAAGGACAATTGACGGGTTTCCTTTACGGATTATCATGGGATATTTTGTCCACAGATATTTTCGGAGTCAGAACTTTAACTCTTACTCTTGCCGGTTATATTGCCGGTAAATTTAACAGAAATTTAAATAAAGAACAGATTGTGATTCAAGTTATTATTATGTTTATTTGTTTAATTATTACACATTTATCTTTGGTTTTATTATATTTGTTGATACCTGATAATTTTGCGAAAAAATCAATCGAACTAAATTCTAATTTTCTGCTTTACTGCCTTGTCAATATCGTAATTACACCAATAATTTTTAAAGCACTGCCTGCTCTTAACAAAATATTTAAACAATGCTAAAGATTACAATAAAAAAACACTCACTGTTTTTATCAGTGAGTGTTTTTTATTATCTGAAAAACTAAATTAATCCATGAGATAACATTGCATCGGCAACTTTTACAAAACCTGCAATGTTTGCACCATTAACTAAATTACCCGGTGTTCCATATTCTTCAGCCGCCTGTTTTGCTGATGAATGAATATTTATCATTATTTGATGAAGTTTTTGGTCTACTTCTTCAAACGTCCAAGCCAATCTTTGTGAATTTTGTGACATTTCAAGTCCCGATGTTGCAACTCCCCCTGCATTTGATGCTTTACCCGGAGCATAAGCAATTTTTGCTTTTATAAATACTTCTACTGCTTCCGGAGTTGAAGGCATATTAGCTCCTTCTGCAACAGCTATACAACCGTTTTTAACCAGTGTTTCTGCTGCCTTTCCGTCAAGTTCATTCTGAGTTGCACATGGCAAGGCTATATCGCACTTAATATTCCAAATTCCGGCACAACCTTCAGTATAAACTGCAGATTTTCTTTCTTTTACATATTCAGAAATTCTTTTTCTCTCTATTTCTTTTAATCTTTGAACTAATTTTAAATCTATACCGTCTTTATCATATATATAACCATTTGAATCGGACAGTGAAACAACTTTTGCACCCAATTGTGTCGCTTTTTCTACAGCATATATAGCAACATTTCCTGAACCGGAAATAACAACTGTCTTTCCTTCAAATGAGGTTTTTCTATCTTTTAACATTTCATCACACAAGTAAACTGTACCATATCCTGTTGCCTCTGTTCTGGCAAGAGAACCACCGTAAAGCAATCCTTTACCCGTTAAAACTCCGTGAAATGTGTTTCTTATTCTTTTATATTGACCAAACATATATCCTATTTCTCTTCCGCCAACTCCGATGTCACCTGCAGGAACATCCGTATCGGCATCAATATGTTTGCAAAGTTCTGTCATAAAACTTTGGCAAAATCTCATAACTTCTGAATCTGATTTTCCCTTAGGATCAAAATCTGAACCGCCCTTTCCGCCACCCATCATAAGACCTGTTAATGAATTTTTGAAAATTTGTTCAAATCCCAAAAATTTGATTGTTCCAAGATTTACTGAAGGATGAAATCTTAATCCGCCTTTATAAGGTCCGATAGCTGAATTAAACTGGACTCTCATACCTCTGTTAACGTGCATTTTACCTTTATCATCCTGCCAAGGTACTCTGAAAATGATTTGTCTTTCGGGTTCTACTATTCTTTCTAGGATTGATGCTTCCTGATACTTCTTGTGTTTTTCTATGACCGGAGTGACCGACTCTAAAACTTCTTGTACTGCCTGCAAAAACAACGGTTCTCCCTCACTTCTTCGTTTTACTCCCTGCATTACTTCACTGACGTAAGCATTCATTAAATTACCCTCCATGTTTTTTTGTGTGAACAGTGATGTGAAATTACATTTTTTTTTCCAATTTGTCAAATATTTTTTAAAGTTTTAATATTATTAATCTTTACAAATATAAACACAATTATATAGACTAATGTTGTGCATTATTGCATTTAAACTTTAAACTACAATTATAAATTATGAATAAATATATATATTGTTACACTACACTTATCGGACAAATTTTCATAGCAGAACAAAACAATGAAATTACAAACGTGTATTTCAAAAAACCTGCCGATATAAACAATTTTCTATTTTTTGAATCAGAAACTCTTAAATATGCAAAAAAACAATTAAACTTATATTTAAGCGGAAAAATAAAAAAATTTAACCTGCGATTTAATCCGAAAGTAAGCACTTACGCAAAACTTGTATTGGATGAGTTAACCAAAATTTCTTACGGAAAAACTATTTCGTATTCAGAATTAGCACAAAATATATCAAAACCTTCTCATTGCAGAGCCGTAGCAATGATAAACAGCCGTAATCCTATCCCAATATTCATACCATGCCACAGAGTAATAAGAAAAAACGGTGATATCGGAGGCTATTCGGGCGGGATAAAACTTAAAAAATATTTATTGGATTTAGAAAATGCAAAATAAAATAATAAAACAATTGTTAAAATCAGCCGATAAAAAATATAAAGAATTCCATTCGTCCTTATGTCCCGGAACCAATAATATCATAGGCGTAAGAATTCCGCTTATCAGAAACATTGCAAAAGAAATATATAAAACAAATACTTCGAAAAAATATCTGTTAATTAAACCGAAATACAATGAAGAGATTATGATACAGGCAATGTTAATAGGATTTATAAAAGATGATATAAGAAAAGTATTAAAATATATATATGAATTTGTTCCGAAAATAGATAATTGGGGTGTTTGTGATATTTTTTGCAGTAGTCTGAAAATAACAAAAAAAAATCAAGATGCCGTATGGGATTTTATACAAAAATATTCAAAATCAAAAAAAGAATTTGAACTCAGATTTATGATTGTAATGATGTTGTGTTATTTTTTAAATGATAAATATATCCGCAAGAGTTTAGAAAAAATTGACAAAATCAAATATGACGGTTATTATGTAAAAATGGCATCAGCATGGGCAATATCAAGTGCTTATATAAAATATCCTGACATAACAATGCATTATTTGAAAAACAATAATCTGGATACTTTTACTTTTAATAAATCTTTACAAAAAATAACTGAATCTTACAGAGTCAGCGAAAAAGATAAAAAAATAATCAAAAGGATGAAAAAATGTTAAACATAGGTTGTCATCTTTCTTCTTCAGGCGGTTATGTTAATATGGCAAAAACCGCATTGAGCATAGGTGCCAATACTTTTCAATTTTTCACAAGAAATCCCAGAGGATTTAAAGCGAAAGATATTGATAAAGAAGATGTGAGTTTGTTTTTAGAGTTAATCAAAGAACATAATTTTGCAAAAATAATGGCACATGCTCCGTATACATTAAATCCATGTTCTGCAGATAAATCAATCAGGGATTTGGCAAGAATAATTTTTATTGATGATTTGTCCAGATTAGAACTTACTCCTAATAACATGTATAATTTTCATCCCGGCAGTCATGTAGGACAAGGTGTGGAACAGGGAATAAAATATATAACCGACTTATTAAACGATGTTCTGCAACCTGATCAGACAACTTTAGTTTTACTCGAAACAATGTCCGGCAAAGGCAGTGAAGTAGGCAGAAATTTTGAAGAATTAAAACAAATACTGGATAAAGTAAAATTAAACAACAAAATTGGTATTTGCATGGATACCTGCCATGTACACGATGCTGGATATGATATTATAAATAAACTTGATGATGTATTGAACGAATTTGATAAAATAATCGGACTAAAACATTTAAAAGCAGTTCATTTAAATGATTCTCTTAATGAATTTTCAAGTCATAAAGACAGACATCAAAAAATAGGGCAAGGTTTTTTAGGAATAAAAACTATAGAAAAAGTTATAAATCATAAGAGTTTATTCCACTTGCCATTTTATTTGGAAACTCCCAACGAAATTGACGGGTATGCCCAAGAAATAAAATTATTGAAAAGTTTGTATTCACATTAAATTAATTTTGGTGTATATTGTTATTGTTCACCATTATTTGTAAAATTTCCTATGAAAAAATTGTCATACATACTATTAATAATTCTGATATTTTTTGTTCCATTAGCCTTTGCAGGCACTGAACCTTGGTCTTTTTTAATTTTACAAACAGTATTGTTTATTATACTCTGCCCGTTGTTATTGAATAATACAAAATATGCTCTTACCAAACCCACAATTATAATAAGCTGTATGTTTATTCTGCTTATTGCTATTTCATGTATTCAAATACTTAATTACCATTCTATTATAGAAAAGGGGCAGTTTTTCCCTTTTTCTATATGCCCTATTTTTACACTTCAAGAATTAATGATGCTTGTTGTTTATTTTTCAATATTTTTTATAATTACCCAATATTTCGAAAATAGTGAGAAACAAAATAAAATTTTGTTATTTATAATCATATCTTCTTTTATTATTACTCTCATTGGCTTATCTTTCCCAAAGGGAGAATATGTGCAATTTTTTTTAGACAATAAATTAAACTTTGCCTTTGGTCCGTTTGTAAACAGAAATAATGCGGGTTCTTTTTTATCTATATCTTTTTTTATTACTTTGGCTTTTGTTTTGCCAAATTTTTTAAGTCTTAACCGTATAAACAAAAATTATTTTAAATTAATTGCATTTATAATATTTTGTTTACTGTTATTAACCGGCACAATATTTACACGTTCCAGAGGTGCTATGGTAGGCACTTTTATATCACTGTTTATTTTTCTTTTTTTAATTAATTGGTATTTGTCAAAAAACATAAAAGAAAGAATTGTAAAACTATCCTTTGTTTGTTTATTGTTTTTTATATCTTTCTTTGGATTATATAATAATATTGATACAATAAATAAATTTACTAACCGCCATACCGGAGGTTTTTCCGAACAGGCAAGAATCTCGCTATATAAAGCCGGTCTCAATATATTAAAAGATTTTCCTGTTACGGGCATAGGTATCGGAGCATTCTCCATAAGTGTCAACAAATACTTGAATATGGAAATAGAACAATATCCAAAAAGATTGCACAGTGACTGGCTTGAATTGCTTGTAGGTATCGGTTATCCTGCGGGGATATTATTTTTTCTGTTGGCATTTTTTACTATTTTTCTTTTTCTTAAACAAATTAAAACTTTGGATACTGCAAAAAAAATAAAATTCATAGCTCTTTTATGTGCTATTTTATCTATGTCAATTTCTTGTATGGTAGATTTTCACCTGCATATTCCGGCAAATGCCATGTTATTTTTTATTACACTGGCATTGTTGTCATCATCTACTTTTTATAAAAATGAGGTTAAATATTACAGATTCCCTATAGTTATAAAAATTATATTTTGCTTATTATTTGCCGTAACTATTTATTTCTCAGTAAAAGATACTACGGCATGGAGAGCAACAATTTTTGCAAAAAAATTATCACTGGAAAGTAAAATAAAAAACTATGAATATGCCCTTAGCTTATCGAATAACCCGCGTTATGCTTATGCCCTTGGACTTTTTTATTATGATGCCACAAAAAAAGACAATTCTTTTACAAACGAACAAAAAAAAGAATATTTTCAAAAAACACAAGATTTAACCATAAAAAACTTAAAAAAATATCCTTTCAACAAAGATTTTTCCTATTTATATCAATTGATTAATGAAAATTAAGTACAGTCTAATTTCGTTTTTTGAATAATAAGTTTAAGTATTTTTGATGTTTTTGTATTCTTTTGTTGTCAAATATATTTATTTTTTTATATAATACTTGAATTATGATAAAACATTTTTATATTTTGTTGTTTGTTTTTTTATTTTCTTGTGCATCTATACCAAAGGGATTAGAAAATAAATCTCTAAGACCGTCAGATGATAATGAAATTTTAACAAAACAAGTGGCAAGCAATATTGCTCAATTAAAAAGTTCAAGTGATTATATTTTACAATCCGGAGACTTAGTAGATATTAAAGTTTTTATGGAAACAGGCATGGACAGAACTTTAAGAATATCAGGTAGCGGAACAATAACTTTTCCTTTAATCGGAAATATCAAAATTGCAGAAAAATCAGTTTCACAAGCGGAAGAAATTCTGTCAAATGAATTGAAAAAATTTTTAAAAAATCCTCAAGTTTCTTTATTAATTAAAGAATATGGCAACACCACTATTTATATTTTAGGAGAAGTAAAAACACCATCAGCTATACCGATACCACCCGGAAAATCTCTTACGGTACTTGAAGCAATTTCTTCCGTAGGCGGTTTTACTCCTGTTGCATCAACTTCAAAGGTAAAAGTTTTAAGAATGGAAAACGGAATACAAAAAAGCATAGAAGTTGATATATCTCAAATCACAAAACAAGGTAAAAAATCTCTGGATATTCCACTTATGCCTAATGATGTAGTATTCGTCCCACAAAGTATATTCTAAAACAAGAGGAAGAAAATGATAGATAATAATACCAACAATGCCAATGATAATTTTGATTTTTCTTACTATCTAGGCATAATATTAAAGCACTTTTGGCTTATAGCAACAATAACAATTATCGGTATTTTTGGTGCTATTGTTTCAAATATTTTAATACAACCCGTTTATAAAGCTTCCGTTTTAATGATGATTGACAGAGAAGAGTCCGGTAAAATTGAAACAAATCCTTTTGGTTCATGGACCAGCGATGAAGATTATTACAGAACCCAATATAAACTGCTTGAATCCAGAACTTTGCTGGAAAAAGTTCATAAAGCTTTAAATTTAGACACTTATGAAGAATTTAAAAACCCGAATGGTTGGATTAAATTAAAGGACAGAATGGAAATCAGTCCGATAGTCAGAAGCCGTCTAGTCAATTTAGAGGTATCCTCATATGAAAAAAATCTAACGGCAAAAATTGCCAATTCTGTTGCTAAAACTTTTGTAACTGATAATATAAGCAATCGTGTTGTTATAGCTCAAGATGTAATTAACGCACTGGAAAGTTCTGAAAAAAGTCACCAACAGGAAGAACTTCTTAATTCTCTTCCTCAGGTTGTAAACAGTGATTTTATTAAAAATTTAAAAAGTAGAGAAATTTCATTGCAAGGCGAATATGCAAAATTAAAAGCAAAATATACAGAAAATCATCCTGATGTAATATCCGTAAGAAACCAAATATATTCTATCCAAACAAAAATAGAAATAGAAACAAAACGAATAATACAAAGTTTAAAAATAGAACTTTCCGGACAGTTTTCCGGAAATAACATAAGAATAATTGATGAAGCAATAACTCCAAATTATCCTTATATTCCAAGAAAACTTATTAACCTGACAATCGGTTTTTCTGCAGGTTTATTAATAGCATTATTAATAATATTTTTAATGGAATTCATAGATAAAAGTATTAAAAATTCTGAAGATCTGGAAAGAGAACTTCATTTACCATTTTTGGGATTCGTTCCTTTTGAAAAAACAAAAAATTCAAAAAAAGAATATGAAAGTATGCTGAAAGACGGCAACCATATAATGTCAGAACAAATCCGTAATATAAGAACCATGTTAAATTTTACACTGGCCGATAATCAAAAAACACCTATATTAATAGTAAGTTCTCTTCAGGGAGAGGGTAAAACCCATCTTGCAACAAATTTGGCAATTGCAATTGCGCAAATAGGAAAAAGAGTCTTACTCATTGACGGTGATTTTAGAAGGTCAAGATTACATAAAATATTTAAATTAACTACCGAAAAGGGTTTAAGCAATATTTGGAATATCGCTTCTCAAAAATCTGATTTCTCTTCAAATATTCAAGAAACCGAAATTGAAAATTTATTTGTTATGACTTCCGGAATTCGTCCTCCAAACCCTTCAGAATTATTAAATACACCTATGCTATCTGAATTTATCAAGTGGACTGAACAGCGTTATGATAATGTTATAGTGGACTGTCCTGCCGTCGTTCCTGTCAGTGATACTTTGTTATGGGGACATGTGATAAATAAAGCAATATTTGTTGTTAAACATAATAAAACCAATGCTAAACTATCAAAGTTGGCAATTGATAAATTACAAAAAGCCAATATAAAAATACTTGGTGCGGTTATTACTCATTTTAAACAGGAAGGTTTAACTTACGGTAAGTACGGCTATTACAAAAA
>JAQTSO010000148.1 GCA_028711215.1 Endomicrobiaceae bacterium
CAAGACCCGACACGGTATTCGGTGTTACTTTTATGGTTGTGTCCCCCGAACATCAAATGTTAAAAGAATTTAAGGATAGAATAAAAAACTGGCAAGAAGTTGAAGAATATGTAACAAAAAGTGCAAGCAAATCAAATATTGAAAGATCGTCAAACAAAGAAAAAACAGGTATTGAACTGGACGGAGTATCGGCAATTAATCCTGCAACCGGAAAAAATATACCTATATTTGTTGCTGATTATGTTTTAATGGGTTACGGTACCGGTGCAATTATGGCAGTTCCCGCTCATGACCAAAGGGATTGGGAATTTGCAAAAAAATATAATATTGAAATTATAGAAGTTATAAAAGGGCAAACTTCAGATATAACAAAATCTGCCTATGAAGATGAAGGAATAATGGTTAATTCCGAAGATTTTGACGGCATAAAATCAACAGATGCATTTGATAAAATGTCAATCTGGGTTGAAGAAAAAGGTTTTGGTAAAAAAACAACAAACTTCAAATTGAGAGAATGGCTGATTTCAAGACAAAGATACTGGGGTACTCCTATTCCCATGATACATTGTTCTAAATGCGGGACAGTTCCTGTTGATGAAAAAGATTTGCCGATCAGATTACCGGATAATATTAAGTTTACGGACGACGGAAAATCACCGCTTCAGGGTTGTGAAGAGTTTGTAAATACAACGTGTCCAAAATGCGGTATTAAGGCAAAAAGAGAAACCGATACAATGGATACATTTGTTGATTCATCTTGGTATTATGCAAGATATACCGATCCGAAAAATAATACAAAACCGTTTGAATCTGATATTACAAATTATTGGTTGCCGGTTGACCAGTATGTCGGAGGAATTGAACATGCGTGCATGCACTTAATATATTCAAGATTTTGGCATAAAATCATGAGAGATTTAGGACTTGTAAATACAAATGAACCTTTTAAAAATCTTTTAACACAAGGTATGGTTACGCTCGGTGGCAGTGCAATGTCAAAATCAAAAGGTAATGTAGTCAGTCCTGATGAAATTATAGAAAAATACGGAGCAGATACAGCAAGATTATTTATTTTATTTGCAGCACCACCGGAAAAACAACTTGATTGGTCTGATGACGGGGTTGAAGGTTCTTGGAAATTTATAAACAGAGTATGGAGATTGCAGGAAGTTGTTAAAACAAAATCTGAAGTTTTTGTAACAGAACAGGCAAAAGAATCTTTGTTAAGAAGCATGCATGTTTGTATTAAAAAAGTTACCGAAGATATAGGAAAAGAACATCAATTAAATACGGCAATATCGTCAGTAATGGAATTGGTCAATGCCATGTATCTTTATAAGCATCATGGTAATGACGAAGGATTATCTTTACATGTTTATGAGGCAATAGTATTACTTCTTGCTCCGTTCACACCTCATTTATGTGAAGAAATTTGGAGTTTGTTGGGACATAATGAATGTGTATCTATAGCACAATGGCCAAAATATGAAGAAAAATATATAAAACAAGATGTTGTTGAAGTCCCTGTTCAGGTTAACGGCAAATTAAGAGGTAAAATTTTTGTTAATGTTACTGCAAATGAGCAGGAAGTAAAGGATTTGGTTATAAAAGATGAAAAATTGAAACCGTCATTGGACGGAAAACAAATAATTAAATTTATTTATGTACAAAATAAAATAGTTAATATTGTTGTTAAATAAAAAAGTTCTCAACAGGGGGGGAAATGAAAAAATTAGTTTTATTAATAATGTTTTTGGCATTTACATCTGTAGGATGTGACAGCCCATATCAACCGACACCGCAGTTATTACCTTCATATATTAAAAAAGTGTATGTAAGACCTGTTGTTAATAATACTAATCAATACGGGCTTGAAGATAAACTGACAAAAGCAATTATAGATGAATTTATGAGCGATGGCAGATTATCTCTGATGTCAAATGAAAATGAAGCTGACGGAGTTTTGGTTTGTGAAATTAAAAGATATGTTTTGCAACCGTTAACATACGATGCCAATATGGTAACAGAACAATATAAATTATGGATTTTAGTAAATGCTTATTTCATAGACAGACATGAGAATATAACATTGTGGGTAGAACCCAATATGGAAGGAATACAAATATATGCGGATGCAGTTAAAGTGGGTTTTGGCGGTATGACAGAAGAACAGGCCAGAGAAAATATTTATACGAAGTTATCAAGAGATATCGTGAGAAGAACTGTCAGCGGGTTTGGGACGGCTTCGGGGATATCAGAGCGTAAAGTCCAAGACTAAATTAAGCCCGAAATATTTGGGCTACACCGAGAAATTTTATAACCTTATGTACCGTTCGCTCCGCTTGACTTATGTACACTGCGGTTTTAAAATTTCTCGTTTCGCACCAAATCTTTCTAGTCTTTTAGATACAAAAGAAAAATATGGTAATGAGGGAAAATGAGTTTTATAACATATCAAGCATTTCAAAAACATTTACAGGGAAAAACTCTTGCTCCGGTATATTTATTTGCCGGTGAAGAACAGTTTTTTATAGATACTTGTTTAAAAAGCATTGAGGAAAAATTGGCGGTTGATTCGCTTAACAGAGAAATTTTTCAGGCACCTGATTTAGACGGTAAAATGGTTGCAGAAGCGGTTGAGACATTGCCGTTTTTAGGAGATAAAAGACTTGTTGTTTTAAAAATGGCCCATAAATTGAATAATTCTGATTATGAAATGATAACAAAACTTATAGAAAATCCCGTAGATAGTTCATGCTTTGTATTAATAGTCCCGGAGAAATTGAGAGATGTTAAAAAAAGAAAAGATTTGCTTGATTTGTGTTCCTCTTCAAAAGAATGTATTTCTGTGGATTGTAAAAAAATTTATGATTCAGATGCGGTTAAGTTTGTAAAAAACGAATTTTCTCAAAGGGG
>JAQTSO010000149.1 GCA_028711215.1 Endomicrobiaceae bacterium
ACCACCGTTGCCCTGCAATAAAAGTTTGTCCTGTAAATGCCATCTCGCAAAAAAATTATGAACTTCCCGAGATAGACCAGGCAAAATGTATTAAATGCAATAAATGTATAAAATACTGCCCGATGGGTGCTATTCAGAACCAGTGACTGTTGTTTTGTTCTACTTATAACCAGTTTGTTTCAAGTTATCAAAAAAGATTATTGTCTAATTTTCCAGCCAAAACACTATAAGGATAATCTGAACGATTCAAATCAATACCAATAACAACAACTCCCCTTATTCCATCAATACTTTCTCCATGCAATATTGTTTTAATCATGTTGTTGCGTATTTCTTTATCATCTGTTGTATAAACATACCCAATTATGGAATATCGGCGTTCGGGTGGTCCTGATAAAAACCTTACCCAATTATGAGGTTTTTCAGTTTGTCCTTTTTTAATTCTATCTTTTAAAATCTCTATATCATTTACAAATTTCACCTGATCTTCCTTTGTTGAATTAAGAAGAATATAAGCAGTTTCAAGCCAATTTGTCGGCTTTCTCTTATGAATCTGGTTTAATATATCTTTCCACCACATACTCATACTTAATTCTGGTTTTGAAACATTTATCCCTTTATTCCCATCTATAAAAAATGGATCTAAATCAAATGATTTACCAACCATGTTTAAGTGCATATCTCCTGAATATTCAGCTTCACCAATATTAAAACCTTGCTCTAAATAAAAACTTAATAAATCAATTTCGTCACCTTCATAATTTAAATGTTCTTCAATTTCCTTTCGTCTAGCAAAATAATGAATTTTTTCTGCTTCAAGTGGTAAAAGTTCAAAAATTAACTCAATATCAGTTAAACTGATTGATGGAGAGAGTTCCTTAATATTTTTCTCAGTAATTCCTGCTGCAATCATCTTTTTTAAATTGCTACTTATGTTACCCAATTGAGCTAGAGTAATAGACAACGGAATATAATAATGAATTTTAGATGAGTCTATGTTATATTCTTGTCCTGATTTATTTTTAAACGAATGTACTTGTTTTTTATTTTTTAGTAAAGTTTTGAATCGATACGCTTGTTCAGATGGTTCTTCTATTAATTCTTTTAAAGTTTCAAATAATCTTTCTGGTGCTCCACGCTTTGCTGGGTTTGTAATCCTTCCAGATTTAGCTTCAATAATAATTGCAAAAGTATCTATAATAACTATCAGATCATTTTCATATAAAATATTTCCTTCATCATTAAACCATTGACTTCCTCTATATACATTAGCTGTTGGAAAATTCAACCTAAATAAATGTTCTATCTCGTCCTCAAGATACTTTGATTTTATTTGTGTATTGTATTTATTATTTAACTCTTCATTTTGAGAAATTAAATTTTCAAAAATTTGCATAATTATATGAAATAAACTACCGCTAATTGCTGTATAAAATTGATCATTGCCTAAATCAATAAATGGTTTAGTATGAATTGGATTATCAAGAATAAAATATTCAAGATTGGCATCCTTAAGATCGCCAAATTTATAAGCCATTTGACATAAAATATTTCTAATGATTTCTTTTTTACTCTCATCCCCATAATAAAATACAATATCGTCTAAACTAAATGTATAAATTTTTTCTAAACTTAAATCAGCATAACACATAAGCATTGAACGTAAATTCTTTAAATCATTTCCACACATCTTCCATATTTCATCTGTACCTTGATTATCCATATTTATTAAATGAGAAAATGACTTTTGATAAGACTCAATCATTTCTTTGTGATCTTTTTTTGCAAATAAATGTATTTTAGAAATATGTTCATTCAACAAATCTTCACATCTCTGAGGTAAATTAAGCAACGATATAATTAATTTTTCAATATCTATATCAAATATTTTTTCATAATCATTTTTAATCAAATTTGAAAGTTCGCAAACCACTCTTTTAATTTGATACGGATATGCCCAATTTCTTACGGCAATAGTGTTTTCCATCATATCAACTCTTAAAATAAATGAATTAAAATCTTTATCATCCTTAATTTCTTCCGGAATATCAAAAAATCGCATTTTTATTAATTGACTAATATCTTTCAAATCATTTTTTAAACATTCGGCATTTTGCAAGAGAAATTTTGTAGATACCACTCTTGGTTGTACCAAAGAAAATGCTTGCATAAGCTCAATATGATACTGATATATTTCTATTTTACCATCTGCTTCTGGATGAGCACCTTCTTGAAATGACATAAAATAAAAAGAGAAGAAAGATAGAAGATAAAGTGCATCGTAATCACCAAACCACTTCAGTATTAACGGATATTTTACTGTAAAATCATTTTTTGCTTTTTTACCTATTTCACGCATAACATTAATGCGTGTTTCTTTTTGGACATTATCAGGAAAAAAATCTGGCATTTTATAAAAATACATTTTTTTGTTATTTTGTAATTTCAACTTATTCTTTTTTCTAATAAGAAATTCTTTATATCTTTTCTTTGCATCTCTTTTTCGCCTTAATTTTTTCTGTTTTTTTTGATTTCTAATAACTCTGTCCATATTTTCAACTCAATATTATATTTATTTTGTAGTCGTTGCCGTTAGAATTTAAGGTTTGGAGCGAACTGAAGTATTTTGCGACTGCTGTGTACACAAGTGAAACGGTACATGAAGGAGCAAAATACAAAAGTATAGCCCAAATATTAAATTCGTTATAAAAAAGTTAACACCATTTAGATTGCAAACAACCTTTTTTAAATACCGTGCAATACTGATTAACCCCAATATCAAAACTGCTTATTAGTGAATATCCATACGGTTCTAAAATATCGTCAAGTTGCTCCGGATTAATCCTGATTTCTGAAGGCGGGCCGAAAGATGTATCATTTTTATTAAAATCAATAATTATAAGTTTGCCATCATC
>JAQTSO010000044.1 GCA_028711215.1 Endomicrobiaceae bacterium
CGAAAATCAAACATCCTACGTTAAATAAATATCTCCGTATATTAAAAGCCGAAAAAAACTGAATATACGCAAAACAGAAAAAGAACGAAGCAATAAATACGCAGTAAAACGGATGAGCCTGCGGATTGTCAATCAGTCTGCCGTTTCCGATAAAAAAAAGATATATTACGCCGGCTATTAAATCCCAAATACCGCTTATAAAAAACGTAACCGCCAACGGTTTTAAATTATTTTTTTCCATACCGATAAAATTTTTCTCCGATATTTTTATAACAACGCAGTTTAATTATTTTAAACTGAAATCTTTAGATGAAAAATTGCTGTAAAATCTGCCGCTGCTGGCAGTAAATTTTAAAACGCAGTAATCCGGATCAGTTACGCCTTTTGGATAATACATGGTATCGCCTTCACGCCATATCATTCGTTTTGTTTTTGCATCGGTCAAAACTTTCATCTCGCCTTTGAGCATAACCCCTTTAAAAAATCTCTTATCAAAAAAATACATGCATCCTTTAGGATTTGCCAGATATTGTTTTACGCGCATTGAGGACGTGTTAGTCGTAAAATAAAAAGTTTTCAGCCCGCTGCGTTTTCTCGGCGGCAGCATAGCTTTTGAATTAGGAAAGCCCTCTTCGTCTACGGAAGAAATTAATGAAACGCCCGCATTGTCGATTATTGATTCCAGCGTCTTTTTAAAACCTATCATCTGTTTCCCCCGAATATTTTGGTCTATGACTAACTATAGCAAAAACTCTAAATTTTTAGAATATTTGTTAAATAAGATTATAAATGTTTCGGATTTTATTTTTCAAGTCTTTTTTTGAGTTCATCTATGACGGCTTTTTGTCAGTATTTCATTGCAAACCAGCCGATCAGCGGTTTGGCAACTATACGGAGCCAGCGTTTATGAATGGTAACTTGATAAGTGTAATCTATCTCTGTTCCTTCCGGAAGTTCACAGAGCAGCAATTCTTCATGTCCTGAAGTTCCGAATTTAGGACTTTCATTATCCGAAATAAACCCTCTGCCGGCAAGGATTTGAGTTTTCATTTTTACGGGAAAATTCCGCCCGAACGATTTGACGGTCGCAGTTAATTCAAAATTATTTTCAACATGACCTATGACTTGTACGGATTGCGCAACTTTTGGAAAATACTCCGGCCACTTCTCAAAATCAGTCATTATATAAAACACCTCATTGAGAGGAGCCTTAACAACCCACTTGGCATAAAGAGTAATCTTATCTTTCATATAAAAATTATACCGGAAAATTCAGCCATCCATAACTCTGAATCACAAAAAGAAAACGGCAAATCCAGTTAACAATGGTCTTTATCAGTAAAATTAATATTTTATTTACACTTCTTTAATATAGTCAATATCATCACCCGAATCTTCTTTAATTAAAGTTATTGCCAGTTCCAAGGAACCAGTTTTTCCAATCTGTTCATTATCATCAAACAACAGACTAACCGTTGTTTTGTACACATAAAACACACCAGAAGATTCGCTTATATAATATAGATTGTCATGCCCGCCTTCCACTACCACTTTCCATTTTCTGCTCACTTTTTACCTCCAATTTTTTATTTTAATGTTTTCATTCTCAAAATTCATTATATAGAAAAAATACTATATTCTTTAATTATAAAATATTTATTTTTCTGATAAAATTTTCACAAACTCATCAGTTGAAACAAAAACGTATTTTTCTTCAGCATTTTTATTTTTAAAGTAGATAGTTTCTATGTCGTTAACATAAACATTAACATTACAGAATCGCAATACTATTTTTTCAATTACCAATTTCTTTCTTAACTGCCTCAACCGCAGCTTTTAATGAATTATAACCACATCTGTGTTGTTTTCTATTCTTATAAATGTAAAATTGAGAACCACCAAATATAGAATGTCATTTAGACTTAATCACATGATATACAGATGAATTGCTATAAAATGTCTCAATAATGTTTTTACCTGCCATACTTTTCATAATACTCCTCCAAATTTTCAATATTTTATATATTAAAACAGTAAATATAATTTAATTTCTAATTTTCTGGGAATTTAACTATATTGTTTCCATCATTATCCTTTATAACAAATCTTGGTTTATTTCCATTCTCACTTAGAATGATACGAGGATTACTATCTTTATCATTGATTATAAATGCAGGTGTGCCATCAGATTCAAATAATGCGATACGATCAGCACCATCCTTATCTGTGATTGTAATCTGTGGCATATTAATATCACTTTGTTCTTCGGATACTGAGATACGAGTCTTGTTTTCATTGTCACGCATCGTCAATTCAGATTTTCCTTCACCGACAGCCAAGAAAGTATTGCGTTCACCTTCTTTGTCTGAAAGTTGGAATATTGATAAACCATTGAATTCAGACAATAAAGCACGTCTCTTGCCATTTTTGTCTTTCATATCCAAGCTTGGTATTCCATCTACTACTGCTAATGCGAGGCGATTTTTTTCATCTTTGTCATTTATAGCTATGACTGAACCTTCTTTCCTAACATCCAGACATAATCCGATTTTACCTTCTTTATCATTTAATAGAATGGAACCACCTTCTGCATCTGAAATAATTTTAACTCTGGACTTTTCTTCTTTATCATTTAATACTAGAGCACTCCCAGTCTCTGTAGTGCATAGAAGAGTACTTATTTTATCAGCGTTATTTGTCAGTTCAATAGCTGGGCCTAAATTTCCTATATCCATAGTTATGCGTGGTTTCCCATCATTATTACATAATATTATTGAACCACCATTATCTTCAGAGGATAACCTAGCGTTAATCTCACCTGTTTTATTTAACATCGTAATACCTTCCCCTGCCATGCCAATGCGTGGGGTACCATCATTATCCTTTAACACTAAGTTCCCGCCATTATCTTTAGCACATAGCATACTGCGAGGTTTTCCGTCATTATCACATAATACTATTGAACCACCATTCTCTGTAGAGATTAACTCAGCGTTAATTTTACCTGTTTTATTAAGTATCGCAATACATCCATCTTTCAGATGAATATGTGGTTTACCATCATTATCACATAATCCTATTGACCCTCCATTTTCTGTAGAATGTAATATAGTGTTTAACTCTCCATTTTTATTTAATATCGAAATGCCTGCACCTGTCTCACTCGTGTTAATATAAATACGCAGTTTGCCATCATTATCCCATAATCCTAATGTTCCACCATCATCTTTAGCACTTATCTTGCTACGAATATTGCCAGCTTTATTCATCAGTTCAATGGCTGGTCCTGTATCTTCTATGTTAATGTTCATGAGAGGTTTTCCGGCAATATCACATAATACTAACCCACTACCATGCTCTGTTGAGTGAAGTGAAGCACGAACGGTACCGGCATTATCTACCAATTCAAATTTATGAGCCCTAATTACGTCATGTATTTCATCCATATTGTTTTCCTCCATATGCATAGTTATATTGAAATAATATAGTCATTTCCGCCAGTATTATGGACGTGGCTGAGACGCTGTTGATTGAACCCATCCCTTACCATCACATGTAGCACAATTTATTTTACCAGTTCCTTTGCACTCAGTGCAGGATATTCTTCTGCTTGGTTGATTTCCACATTCACCACATTCTTGTTTTCCGCTACCATTACATTTCGGACATTTTTCTGTTGCCATAAGATTACTCTCCAAATTTTAAAATTTACTTAATATCTAACTTTTTTAAAACATAAGTATGATTTTAAGTTTTTATTTCATAAATAATTTGACACTTTTTACAATAGGATGAAGAACTAGTTTTCGCACAAGAATTTTCATCCAGTCATGTTGATTTAATAAATTGGCTACTGATGGCCCAAATTTATAATAATAATTAATAAAAATGCGACCGACTTTGGAATTAACCAAACATTCATCCCTAAATTTCCTAAGCACCATAACTTCCGGTGCAGAATAATTACCAAAACAAGCGGTAGCTACAAAACAGCCTGAACTACTTTTATCTGGTGCTGTAATTTTTTTGTTAGCTTCTATTGCTCGTTCTGAATCGGGAAAATCAGTTACAACTTTCTGAAATGCAGATATCGCTTCTTGTTTTTGCCCTTGTTTTTCTAGTAATACTCCGATAAAATATTGAGCATCTGCATTTGGAAAAGCTTCCAATGATTTTATAAATTGTGCTTTAGCTTCAGGGAATTTATGGCGTATCTCATATGCATGTCCCAAGTAGTAGTAAGCGTCTGAAATTATTTCATCAGGGTTATATTGAGGAGTGTCGCTTGGCAGATCTGGTTTGGCCTTATTTGCAAGGTCAATAGCTTGTAAACACTTTTCATTGATTGCATTGAATTGTTTTCGTATTTGGACCTCTTCACCGGTTGCTACCATAACAGAGGTTAAGAAATTAGAATCATCATGATTTCTATCAGCCGTCATGTATTCGCTATAATTATTTATCATTGTCTTCATGTCCTTAATGATGGAAGCAGCTGTATTTATATTTATAACTGCCATTTTTGTGTCCCCGGTTCCTTGCGGCATATTTTCCTGTCTTCCTTGTCCAATATTCTTCTCTGTTCCTTTTGATAAAATGTCATCCATTTCGTATCTCCCTATTTTTTATTTATGTTTAATTTTACTGAATATCTTTGCTGCTGCTTGATATTCAAATCCGGTTTTAATTCTAAACTGCCTTATTATATATTTGTAAATAATTAGAATGATTAAAGGAATATATAAATATATAAGTGGATTAATTTTAAAAGCTCCCACAAATTTTAAGTGTAATAAAAGCCAAAATGCACGAATTGAGCCACAGGCCAAACATTCATGCCCAAAAATATTTTTCCAAATACATATACTAGGAAAACTAATAAGTTTTTCCCATGAGATTAAATAAAAAAATAAACATACACCAAGCAATACACAAAAAATACATATTGTAATAACATTAGTATGATCTTTCTTTATTTTTAAACTCATTTCATCTGCCATCTGTGATTTTTAATAATATGATAAATCAACAAATACTTATATATTCTTTTTTCTGAGCCAAAACATTTCATTAATTCGTTAGCTCTTTCCCATTGGCATCTTTCATCTTGCCAATCAAAATCAGTATTATATCTATCAAATACAAAACTCCACACCCTCCAAGAGTAACAAGTTTCAAAAATCCTAATCCGGTGTATCCGAGATAAAATCTATCAAATCCCAAAGTGCCTAAAAAAATTGAAAGTATTAAAGTAACTGTCCAATTACTTCTCCCAGAAGCAATTTTTTCTGATGATGTAAGCTTTTTATTAGCTTCTATTGCTAGTTCAGAATTAGGAAAATCAGTTACAACTTTTTGAAATGCAGATATCGCTTCTTGTTTTTTTCCTTCTTCTTCTAAAATTATACCAAGGTTAAATTGAGCAGAAGAATTTGGTAAAACTTCCAATGATTTTACAAACTGTGACCTAGCTTCAGGTAATTTATTTCTTATTGCATATGCATGTCCAATGTATAAGTAAGCATCTGCAATTAATTCATCCGGAGTATATTGATAAGTGCCACTTGGCAGATCCGGTCTTGCTTTATTTGCAAGGTCAATAACTTGCAAACACTTGTCATTGATTGCATTGAATTGTTTTCGTATTTGAACTTCTTCCCCAATTGCTACCGTAACAGATTCTAATAACTTAGAACCATCATGATTTCTATCAGCAGTCATGTACTCTCTATAATTTTTTATCATTATCTCTATGTCTTTAATGATTGAAGCAGCTGTATTTGTATTCATAATTGCTGTTTTAGATGCAGATGTGTCTTCAATGCTCATAATTTCTCCTCTTGCTATTTATATTTCCAGTGTATATCCTGAGTTCTTGGTATATATCTCAAAATTTAAGCCAATTCCATGCTAATAAGACTTCAACAAATTAAAGTTTAAGCTACATACCTAAAGGCTTAATACCTGTACCTTTGCATCGTTTGCAAGTGACTTTTTCTCCTTTAGAATTTTCAACATGTCCGGTACCTTGACAGTCAGGACACGCGATCTGTTCAAAATGTTTTTCTGGGCCTTTCTCAAAATTATTTTCAAATCCCATAACTTAATCTCCTTTTATTTATTTTTCATCCGATATATATCCGTATGAATTATTTGTTAATTTTTTTGAACCCACTACAAAATTGAAGCCAATGTTCAACTAAGGATACTCTCGCCCCATCAACGTTGCAATAATTTGATTTTTTGCTACATAAAGTGGCGATATAAAAAAGAAGGTGATGATATGTTTATATGCGGATATTTTTTTAGTACAACAACAAAATAACGATGCCGTGTTTAACAATGGCATGTTATTTTTTTTTGCAGTTAGTTGACACAGATTATGTTTGTTAATTAACAGCATTTCCTCAGAACGTAACTTAAGTTTCAATTCCAAGTAGTATTCATGTTTTTTGAAGATTAACCTACGTACATTGCTGATATAAGGATTGTATTGTTTTAGTACGCATAAGGCTTTATGGACATTATGATACAACAATTATTTGCATAAAGCAAACTCACTGCCCAATTTAAATTAAGTTGTGATGTATGGATAGACTAAAATAAATTAAAAAGATTTTGCCAAAATATTGCTACTGAAAAGGACTGAAGTTGTTTTAACGGTTAGAAAAAACTAAAAAAAATATAATATTGTCGGCTTGTCATGATATAATAAATACAGTAGAATACGAATTCAATATAAAACTTTCATTTGCAGTGCTAGATTTTTTGTTTGTATTCAATAAATTAGACTCAGCTTCTATGATAAGTGTAATCTATCTCTGTTCCTTCCAGAAGTTCACAGAGCAGCAATTCTTCGTGGCCGGAAGTTCCGAATTTAGGACTTTCATTATCCGAAATAAACCCTCTGCCGGCAAGGATTTGAGTTTTCATTTTTACGGGAAAATTCCGCCCGAACGATTTGACGGTCGCAGTTAATTCAAAATTATTTTCAACATGACCTATGACTTGTACGGATTGCGCAACTTTTGGAAAATACTCCGGCCACTTCTCAAAATCAGTCATTATATAAAACACCTCATTGAGAGGAGCCTTAACAACCCACTTTGCATGAAGAGTGATTTGATCTTTCATAAAAAAACTATATCAAAATCTATCCAGCAAAAAAATTATATTGATATTCACAAATCAAAAAATAAAAAACATTCTACTCCCTGCCAAACCCTAACCGCAATATCAAAAATAGAACTTACTCAATACCGTGAACCCGATCCAAACAAAACATTACCGAATGAGTTTAAATTAAAAAACTTAATACTTAGCATTAGCCATAATATTTTTTAATGTACCAATTGATTATGAATGAATTTATAAAAAATAGACAGATATTAAAATTTTAAAAATAACATTGTACTAATTTATTATTGTTATATATTTGATGAAATGTCAAAATTCGGTATAACTATATCAAATAATTAGAACCACCTAAATCCTATGTAATAAATGATACTTATAAAATTTACAACTTGGTCTTCTATATAGTCAGGTTTTATACCCTTAAACCTAGATGTGGTAAAACGTAGTTCCCATCCATTTATTGCTCCTTTTGTATTTATCCAATTAGTTCCTAATCCTATCATAAAAGAATCTCCGCTACCTGAAACTTCTTGTTCTAAACTATTGTAATATGATTGTGCTTTTACACTATACAATCTGGAACCAAAACCATACCCTATAGGTATATAAAATCTAGTAGGCTTTTGATTAGTGGGTTTATTCAAATAGAGATGCGCTAACAGCAAACCGTCAATAATAGTGGTTGATTGTGTTACCTTATTAATTTTATATTCATTATTATCTAGTGTAGTAAATAAATTTAGATTAATTTCTCCTCCTAAAGCAAAGTAGTTAGATAGAAAATATAAGTATTTTAAGCCAAATTCTAAGCCGGCACTGCCCCACTTTCCATCTAAAGATTCGCCACCCGGAATATTTATTTCCCATCCGGGTGTGTTTGCCGGAACTGACAACCCTAAATTTAAAGCTAGAAATGAAGAAGTTAAGACATTGTGATTATCAAGTTCATATAGGATTTGATTAGTCTTTTTTGTAAAGTTTTCAAGGTTATTGAACTTTTCCAGATATGGCATTTTTGCAAGTTGTTTAAGTTTTTCAAGTCTTTCCGTAAATTTAGTTGAATTAGTAGACCATCTATTAAATTGTCTTATTTTAAATGCTATAGAATTATTAGTATTTTCAATGAAATTTATTTTCCTGATAATATCATTAACTTTTTCATTATAATATTTAAATTCAGTTATTTCTTGAAATTCTTTAAAATTTATTTGGGAGTTTATGACTTGCTTTATTTGTGTTCCCAAATGCCTTATTTCAAATTCAGTTATAAAAAAATTATTTTTACTTACATCAATTGAAAATAATGGTTCTATTACAAATTGATTTTGGGTTTGATATATTAATTTTGCTTTATCTATGCCAATATCTGAAAAATCAAATTTTATTCTGTATTTTTCATTATTATATTTTAATTCTATCGGGAAATATTTACTATCGACATTTACTTCTCCCAATGAAAGTATTTCTGCTTTTTTTCTATCTTTATCATAAAAACTTTCTTGTTGAAATTCTTTTAACTTTTCTATAAATGGTTTTGTCGTTTTTATCATGGATATCAAAGTGTTCGTTTCATCCTGAAAAAGAGATTCTTCTTTTTCTTTTTGCAATTCAACTACTTTTTGTTGTGAAGTTTCCAAAAACTTTTGTTTTTCATTTTCATATTCCCATAATCTTGTATTAAATTGTTCTGTTGTCTCCCATTTGTCTTTTACAGGTTTTTCTTGTAAAAAATTTCTGGTCTTCAAAATCTTTATCTGGGCATCATAACTTTTTGTCAGTTGTTCTTTATTTACTATTAGCAATGTTTCAAATTTAGCTATTGTTTCATATGTTTCTTTTTTTATTCTTTTTACTTCTTCCAATGCCTGTTGTATTGTTATTTTGTTTGTTATATCCCAACCTGCCATATTCTCTTTTGCTTTGTTTTCAAGTTCTTTGATCTTTGCCTGATTTTCTAATTCCGCTTTTCTTATCTCATCTTTCTCTTGGGCTATCTTATTTTGCATTGCCAGTTGTTCTTGTTCCATCTGCTTTTTTAATGCATTGAACTCTTCTTGCCTTTTCAACTCTTTTTGTTTTTGTTCGTTTTCTGCCTTAGCATACTCTTCTTTTGCTTTTAATGCCATCTTATTTAATTCTATTGCCCTTTGTTTCTGTTGTTCTACTTGTTTCTGCGCTTGCACTGACAGTTTCAACTCATACTCTTGTTTCGTCGCTGTTTTTAATCTTTCTTCCAGTTCTAGTTTTTCTTGTCTTAATTCTTCTATTTCTTGTTTATATTTATTATATTTATTATCTTTTTTAATTTTTTCTAAAAAAGCTTTAACGCTTTCTGTGTCTACTTTTATTTTTACTTTTACTTTAACATAATTTTGTTTATCTTTTGTAAATGGTTCTTTTTTCTCTATAAAAACTTCAGATATAGAACCTGCTATATTTGTTATTTCCTCTTTCTCTATTTTTCCATCTTTGATTTCTAATACTGATTGTATAAATATTCCTGCTTCCTCTGTGGCTTCTCTGGTTAATTTTTGTGTCACGTAAGCGATTACCTGGTCTTGTGATTGATGTGCCGGAACGACCTCAGTTGCTTCTTTTGTAAACGATTTAGTTGCTCCAAAAGAAACTGCATTAAGTGTTACTAACACTGCAACAATATAAACAAATCTTCTTAAGTTCATGTTTAAAATCCTTATTTGTTGTTTTTAGTATTCTATAATTCTAATACTTGAAAAATTGAGAGCCCAACCTGAAACATCGCATTGCCCAGACCTATTATCACCAACAGCAACAACAGTCCCGTCTTTCTTTAAGCCTACTGTATGTGATCTTCCTGCCGATATTGCAACTATATCTTTCCAATTTTTGACATTACATTGTCCGAAGCTATTATCACCAACAGCAACGACTCTCCCATCTTTCTTTAATCTTAATGTATGTTTACTATCTGTTGCAACTACATCTTTCCAATTTTTGACATTACACTGTCCATTTAAATTATTACCGACAGCAACAACTCTTCCATCTTTCTTTAATCCTACTGTATAATCAGAACCTGCTGATATTGCGATTATATTTTCCCAACCGTTAACATCACATTGCCCATAGTTATTATCCCCGACAGCAACAACAGTCCCATCTTTCTTTAATCCTACTGTATGAGAAGAACCTGCTGATATTGATACAATTATTTTTCCCTTAAAAGTTTCAATTTCCTTAAGTTTTTTTTCATAAATTTTCAATTTAATTATCTCAGTGAATTCTTGAGATTCTGTTGATAATTCAATAGTTTTCTCTAGTTTTATTCCTAAATGTTTAACATTAAATGCAGTGATAACAGGGAAGATTTCTTTAGCTTCTTCAATTGAGAATAGAGGCTCTATTATAAGTTGATTCGGGGTTTGATATATTAACCTTGCTTGTTGTAACCCAATATCTGAAAAATCAAATTTTATTTCATATTTTTTATTATTATATTTTAACTTAATTGAAAAATATTTTTCATCTGCATTTACTTGTCCCAATGAAAGAATTTCTGCCTGTTTTTTATCTTTGTCATAAAAATATTCTTTTTGAAATTTTTGTAACTTTGCTATAAATGGTTTTGTTGTTGTTATCATTGATTGTAAAGTTTCTATTCCATCTTGAAAAAAAACTTCTTCTTTTGCTTCTTCTAACTCAGTTGCTCTTTCCTGTGAAGTTTCCAAAAACTTTTGTTTTTGAATTTCATATTCTTGTAATCTTTTCTTAAATTGTTCCGTTGTCTCCCATTTGTCTTTTACAGGTTTTTCTTGTAAAAAAATTCCCGATTTTAAAATTTCTATCTGGGTATTATAACTTTTCGCTAATTTCTCTTTGTTTGTTATTAGTAATGTTTCAAATTTACTTATTGTTTCAGACACATCTTTTTTTATTCTTTTTACTTCTTCCAATGCCTGTTGTATTGTTATTTGTTTTGTTGTATCCCAACCTGCCATATTCTCTTTTGCTTTGTTCTCCAGTTCTTTTATTTTTGCCTGATTTTCTAATTCCGCTTTTCTTATCTCATCCTTCTCTTGGACTATCTTATTTTGCATTTCCAATTGTTCTTGCTCTATCTTCTTTTTTAATGCATTGAACTCTTCTTGCCTTTTCAACTCTTTTTGTTTTTGTTCGTTTTCTGCCTTAATATAATCTTCTTTTGCTTTTAATGCCATCTTATTTAGTTCTATTGCTCTTTGTTTCTGTTGTTCTACTTGTTCCTGCGCTTGCTCTGATAACTTCAACTCATACTCTTGTTTCGTCGCTGTTTTTAATCTTTCTTCCAGTTCAAGTTTTGCTTTTCTCAGATCTTCTATTTCTTGTTTGTATTTGTTATCTTGTTTAACTTTTTCTAAAAAAGCTTTAACACTTTCTGTGTCTA
>JAQTSO010000045.1:0-3368 GCA_028711215.1 Endomicrobiaceae bacterium
AAAATTAAATATAATTTAAAAGTTATATTTGCAAGCTTATTTGATTCTAGCCGAACAAGAACACAGTGGGCAAGAGCCAGAATGATAAAATCACCGGATGAAGAATATTACTATAAAGCATATCCGGATGCAAAAGAGTTTATAAAAATAGGAAATGAAAAAACATAAAAATATAAAAGGGCAAGTCCTGCCGTATTTCTTAGTGTTATCAATGATACTGTTGATAAGCTGGGCAATGATGGTAAATATTGCAAAACTTGTCAGAGACAGAATGATTTTGCAAAATTCAGTTGATAATACTACACTTTCAATCGCTACACTGCAGGCAAGAACTTTAAATGCAATAGGAGCAACAAATTACTTGATGGCAACGGTACTGTCTTTCGCATCCGACCCACATACGCCGGATATAAGTGCAATTTTAAGAAAATTAGGAGTTGATGTTAAAATTGATTTCGGCGGGTTAATGTATCCGTCATTTTCAACTGACAGAATCGCAGGTTCAATGTTTCCGGGTCCGTTTTCGGATTATAAATGTCTTCCCGGCTTTTACAGTGAGCAGGGAGTACTAAATATTAAAAGAACAGTAAACGGTATACAAAATATTCAGAAAAGTATACTTTATGCATACCTTGCCGGATATGCTGATATACTTGCGAATGTTCCTGCACAAGACTGTAAAGTTGTTGTTGTTCCGTCAAGATATGCAAAAAACCGGGAAACATTTTCATTGTCAGGTTCCAATCCCGTTGTTGTTGCAGAAAATTTATTGGGTATCAAAAGAAATTCAAAAGGCATTAAATATTACGGAACATATAACTTTTGTGTTAATATTGCCGGTCACAGACATTTCGTATCTGCCCAAAAATGCAGAGGAAACAAAGATGATAAATATTCATGGTATATGCAGGATAAAAATTTTTATGACAAAAAGGTTGTCGGATTCGGGACTAAACTGCCGAATGCAAAATCAAATCAAGGCTATCCGTTTTTTGGAAAAATTATCGGCATCAGCTATCCCGTAATTACGGCAGTCGGTTCTGCCGGTGTTTATAATGTTGATGATTCAATGTTTCCTAATGATGAAAATACAAAAACAGGTGTTGAAAAATTAACAGTTTTACTTATGTCAAAAATGATGGCAGATCAATTAATAGTTATTTTATCTGTTGCATCTGATATTGCAAAAATACCTGTTATCGGGCCTCCGGCTGCAATTGGTTTTGGCGTTTTAGTCGGCGGTTTATATACTAATGAAACTGTATTGAGAATAAACAATGCATTAACAGATGATGACACTGTAATTACACAGTACAATAGGGCCAAATACGGAGGATGGGACTCACACTTAGTTCCTTTGAATTAGCCGCTTTTGCGTATTTGTATTGCTAAGCTTCTTAGCTTCTTCGTTTTGCTTTGCAAATCCGCCCAACTTCCAAGCTGCCAAACTTCTAAGCCTCTGTAGATGGTGTTGATAAGAGACTCCCAAAATTATATAATCACCGAATATAAATAAAGGTAAAAAATGAATGTTTTAATTTCAGGCGGAGCAGGTTTTTTAGGTTCTCATTTATGTGATTTTTTTATTTCAAAAAATCATAAAGTTATTGCCGTTGATAATTTAATTACGGGTAAAAAAGAAAATATCAAACATCTTCTTAAAAATAAAAATTTCAGATTTATAAAATCGGATGTTACGAAAAAAATCAAGGTTGCGGGTAAGTTAGATGCGGTTTTACATTTTGCATCTCCTGCAAGCCCTAGAGATTATATGGAACATCCTTTGGAAACATTGCAGGTCGGTTCTCTGGGGACATTGAATTTATTGGAACTGGCAAAAGAAAAAAAAGCGAAATTTTTATTTGCTTCAACCAGTGAGATATACGGAGACCCGAAAATAAATCCACAGACTGAAGAATATTGGGGGAATGTAAATCCTATAGGAATCAGAAGCGTTTATGATGAGGCAAAAAGATTTTCAGAGGCATTAGCAATGTGTTTTAACAGGCAATATAAACTTGATACCGGAATTGTCAGAATTTTTAATACATATGGGAACAGGATGAATGAAAAGGATGGAAGAGCTATTCCTGAATTTATAGCACAAGCTCTTGCCGGAAAACCTATTACAGTATTTGGCAAAGGGACTCAGACAAGAAGTTTTTGTTTTGTGTCGGATTTAGTTGATGGCATTTATAAGTTATTAATGTCAAAATATAAATATCCTGTTAATATCGGTAATCCTTGTGAAATAACATTAAACGAACTTGCAAAAAAAATAATACAGTTAAGTGACAGCAAATCAAAAATAATTTATAAAAGATTGCCGGAAGATGATCCCAAACAAAGATGTCCTGACATAACAAAAGCAAAAAAAATATTAAAATGGAAACCGAAAGTTAATTTAACTCAAGGGTTAACAGAAACAATAAAATATTTTAAAAGTTTAAAATTAGGGGAATAAAATGAAAAAAACAAAAGGGATTATTCTTGCCGGCGGTAAGGCTACACGTTTGTATCCGTTGACATATGTTGTTTCAAAACAATTGTTGCCTGTTTATAATAAACCAATGATATATTATCCTTTATCGGTTCTTATGCTTGCCGGAATTAAAGATATACTAATCATTTCAACTTCGGATGCTTTGCCGAAATTTGAAGAATTATTTTCAGACGGTAAAAGATTGGGATTGAATATATCTTATAAAATACAAGAAAAACCAAATGGATTGGCAGAGGCATTTATATTAGGTGAGGAATTTATAGGTGATTCTAATGTATCGCTTATTTTAGGAGATAATATATTTTACGGACACGGTTTATCAAAAGCTGTAACAAGAGCAACAGAAAAGCAGGAAGGCGCGACAATTTTTGCTTATTATGTTACAGATCCCCAAAGACACGGAATTGTAGAATTAGACGACAATAACCGGCCTGTTTCAATTGTTGAAAAACCTCAAAATCCAAAATCAAATTGGGCTGTTACAGGTTTATATTTTTACGATAATGATGTTGTGAAAATTGCAAAAAATGTCAAGCCTTCAAATAGGGGAGAACTTGAAATCACCGATATAAACAATGAATATCTCAGACGTAAAAAAATATCCGTAGAATTATTAGGCAGAGGATTTTCCTGGCTTGATGCCGGAACATTTAATTCACTTTTAGATTCGTCTATGTTTATTAAAACGATAGAGGAAAGACAAGGAATAATGATTGGTTGTTTGGAAGAGATAGCCTACCGAAAGGGTTTTATAGATAAAAAATTATTGATGGAAAATATAAAAGTTTTAGGTCCGGATTACGGAAAGTATTTGGAAAAAATAGCAAATGAGCCTGAATAAATGAAATTTTTTATTGAAACAATC
>JAQTSO010000045.1:3468-11469 GCA_028711215.1 Endomicrobiaceae bacterium
CCGAAAGGGTTTTATAGATAAAAAATTATTGATGGAAAATATAAAAGTTTTAGGTCCGGATTACGGAAAGTATTTGGAAAAAATAGCAAATGAGCCTGAATAAATGAAATTTTTTATTGAAACAATCTGGTGGTCTATTTGTCGTAATGTCATAATATGCTCGGCGGTGGTTGTAGTTCCCGGGCAGCTGGGTGAAGAGGGGTATTTCAAAAATGATAGCCAAATTATTTGAAGTCAAAGAGACTAAAAATAGAGGGAAAGGGCTTTTTGCGATAGAATCTATACCAAAAGGCACAATCGTGTGTTTTGAGTGCAACAACTGCAGGACGGTTTCCGCATCTGAATTAGGATATGATAATATGTCAGAAAAAGAAAAAATGGCACTGTTGGATTATGCATACCGTAAAAAAGACGGAACATTCGTATTGCCTTGTGATGAAACCAGGTATATGAACCATTCCTGCAATGCAAATATCCTTACCGCAGATGCCGGATTTGATATTGTGGTCAGGGATATTAAAAAAGGAGAAGAGGCAACGTATGATTACCGGGATTTTTATGAGGATATAAAAATTCTCTGCTGTTGTGGTGAGGAAAATTGTTGTAAGGTGGTTGATTTTAAACATCCCATACCAACAGAGCTTAAGCAATTTTGGACAATGCGGATCAATGTTGCATTGAAGTTGGTAAATACAGTTAATCAGCCACTGAAAGAAGAGCTCAAGCAGAAATCCATATTTTTATCACTTGGGGATACATTGCTGGATAAGTTATATGTTGACGAATAAAAAGTTTTTTATTAACTTCCGATGCACCCCGGTATGTTCTTTATACAAACCAATGGTGCAATTTCTTGCCGGTTTGCACGGGAATTATTGATTAATAAGGATAGCGGAAAGACAAGGAATAATGATTGGTTGTTTGGAAGAGATAGCCTACCGAAAGGGTTTTATAGATAAAAAATTATTGATGGGAAATATAAAAGTTTTAGGTCCGGATTACGGAAAGTATTTGGAAAAAATAGCAAATGAGCCTGAATAAATGAAATTTTTTATTGAAACAATCGGTTGTCAGATGAATGTTAATGATTCAGATAAAATAACGGATTATTTATTGATATCGGGATTGGAACAGACAAATGATATGCCGGAAGCGGATTTAGTTATATTAAATACTTGTTCCGTGAGATTTTCAGCGGAACATAAAGCATATTCTTTTTTGGGAAGAATCGGCGAACAAAAAGAAAAAAATCCTAATTTGATTGTAGGCATTGTCGGTTGTATGGCACAATATGCCCATAAGGAAATTAAAAGAAGGTGTAAGTTTGTAGATTTTGTTTTAGGTGCAAAAGAAATAGATAAATTTGCCGATGCTGTTTCAAAGTTTATTAATACAGAATATGTAATCTCTGCAAAAAGACAAGTCGGTGTTTTTCAGTATGTAACAATAATGAGAGGATGCCAGAATTTTTGTTCATATTGCATAGTGCCTTATGTAAGAGGACCGGAGATAAGTATCGGCGTTGATGAAATACTTAATGAAATAACAGGATATGCCGAACAAGGCGTAAAAGAAATTATATTGTTAGGACAAAATGTAAATTCCTATAATTATCATGGTACAAATCTTACAGAATTATCGCAGAAAGTTTCAAAGATAGACGGTATTAAAAGAATAAGATTTATGACCAATCATCCGAAAGATTTTTCAGATGACTTAATAGATGAAATAGCCGTAAATGATAAAATATGTAAACATATTCATTTGCCTTTGCAATCGGCATCTGAGGCGGTTTTAAGCAGAATGAACAGAAAATACACATATGAAAATTACAAATTACTTATAGATAAAATAAGAAACAAAATCCCCAAGATAAATATTACAAGTGACATTATAATAGGATTTCCCGGTGAGACTGATAAGGACTTTCAGAATACATTGAAAGCATCAAAAGATTTGAAATTCGGCGGTCTTTTTATTTTTAAATACTCGCCGAGACCAAATACAAAGGCTTATAAATTTCAAGATAATGTTTTATTGGGAACTAAAAAGGAAAGACACAGTATTTTACTTGACCAATCAATGGATATATCAAAAAAATTAAACGAACAGTATATCAACCGGACAGAGGAAGTTTTGGTAGACGCCTATGTTGACGGTGTTTGTGAGTCCAGAAACAGCCAAAATATAAAGATTTTTTTTAATTCGGATAACAATATGACAGGTCAGATTGTTAATGTAAAGATAAACAAAGCGTTTGCAAACAGCATGTTCGGGGATATGTGTGAATATTAAAAAATACAAGTTGCTTTTGATTTTATCCGGTATATTTTTAATCGGATTTTTGTATATTTTTGTTCATATTAATAATACATGGAAGTATTCTGAATTTATAAATAAATATGCCGCACAATATAATGTTGATCCTATTTTGATAAAAGCAATTATAAAAGCAGAATCTAATTTTGTTTCAAATGCTGTTTCAAATAAAGGAGCTATCGGGCTTATGCAAATTATGCCTGCCACCGGTAAGCAAATTGCACAATATTTACAGGTAAAAGATTTTAAAGAAGAAATGCTGTTTAATCCGGAAATAAATATAATGTTCGGAGTATGTTATTATAAGATATTGGACACAATGTTTAACGGTAACAGTAATTTGATATTGGCATCTTACAATGCAGGACTCGGCAATGTTACCCAATGGCGGCAGATGAATCCTATAGTTGAGTACGATTCGGAACAAATGCCGTTTAATGAAACTAAAAAATATGTCAAAAAAATAGATAAAATCTATGCAATGCTAAAATTTATTGATAAAATAAAAAAACTAATATTTTTTGGACAATAAACGTTCGGAATTTTTATGATAAATAAAGAAGATAATCAATTAACACCGTTAATGCAACAATACCGGACAATAAAAGCTCAATATCCTGATATTATTTTGTTTTTCAGACTCGGTGACTTTTATGAAATGTTCGGGGATGACGCCGTAAAAGCATCTCCTATTTTGGAAGTAATTCTTACAAAAAGGCAAACTGTTCCGATGTGCGGGATACCGTATCATTCTGCAAATAATTATATCAGAAAATTAATTAAAGCAGGATTAAAAATTGCAGTTTGCGAGCAGTTGGAAGAACCGGGAACAACAAAAGGTATTGTGAAAAGGGGCGTAGTAAAAGTTATAACTCCGGGGACACTGTTGGAAGATAATCTATTAGATTCAAAAATGAATAATTATCTTATGTCTGTAATTTTCTCAAATGTAAATTCTTCTTTGATATCAATAGCTGTTGCCGATATTTCAACAGGAGATTTTTTTACATATGAAACAAATATACAGAGTTTAGAAAATGAAATTGTAAAATATAAACCCGGTGAGATTATAATTTCTCAAAGTCATGCAAAAGATGAAAAATTACAAAAAGTACTTGCAAAGTTTAATACTCTGTCTTCAACAATAAAAGATATTTACACTGATGTAACATACTGCGAAAATTTAATAAAAAAGATATTAAAAATATCATCACTCAATCATTTTAATATAGCAGGTAAACCTAATGTAATATCTGCGGTTGGTTTAATATTTGTGTATGTGCAGGAAAATCAGCCGCAAACTTTACCGATTTTAAACAATATCAGATTTTTAGAAACATGTGATTATATGCTTTTAGACGGGGTGGCAATTAAAAATCTTGAAATTTTGAGATCTTCTACATCTCTGAAACAGGACGGTTCTTTATTATCTGTTATTGATACAACAATAACTCCGATGGGAGCAAGGTTAATAAGAAATTGGATAATAAAACCTCTGCTTGACATAAAGGAAATTGAAACCAGACAAAATAGAACAAAAACGTTTATAGAAAAAGAAACATTAAGACAGGAATTAATAGAAAATTTAAAATCAATATCAGATTTGGACAGAATCGTATCAAGAATTATAAGCGGTTCTGCAAATCCCAAAGAATTATTATCCTTAAAAGATTCACTTGGCAGTATAATAATTATTTGTTCAAAATTAAAAGAACTGAAATATTACGAAAATATCAATCTTGAAACAGAAAATAAAATTATAAACAGAATTGATTCTTATATAGAACAGGAAGCTCCGATTTTACTTAAAGACGGTAATGTAATAAAAACAGGGATATCGCAGGAACTTGATGAGTTGAGACTCTTAAGCAAAGATGCAAAAAAATATATATCCGAAATTGAAATTAAAGAAAGACAAGCAACCGGAATAAACAATTTAAAGATAGGGTACACATCCGTGTTCGGCTATTATATTGACGTTACAAAATCAAATATATCATCGGTTCCGGCACATTACATAAGAAAACAAACATTGACAAATTCGGAAAGATACATAACGCAGGAATTAAAAGTATTGGAAGAAAAGATAATTTCTGCACAAGATAAAACAATAAAACTTGAAACTGAACTTTTTGTATGTTTAAGACAAGAACTTGCTGAATATGCCCAACACATACTTAATACGTCATCAATGATTGCCGAACTTGATATTTATTTAGCTTTTGCACAAAATGCAGTTGAGAATAATTATGTTTGTCCAAAAATGACAGACGGTAAAGAATTAGTTTTAAAAAATGCCAGACATCCTGTTATTGAACAGATTTTAAAATTCGGTGATTTTGTTGCAAATGATATTGATTTAAATGATACAACAAAAAGAATAATGATATTGACAGGTCCTAATATGTCAGGTAAGTCAACGTATTTGAGACAAACGGCATTGATTGTGATTATGGCACAGATAGGTTCTTTTGTTCCGTGCACAGAAACTACAATAGGGATAGTCGATAAAATATTTACGAGAATAGGTGCGGGAGACAATTTGGTTGCAGGCGAGTCTACATTTATGGTGGAAATGACGGAAACAGCCAATATTTTAAATCAATATACCGATAAAAGTTTAATTATACTTGATGAAGTAGGAAGAGGAACATCCACATACGACGGCATGTCAATTGCATGGGCTATACTTGAATTTTTTGCTGATACAGATAGTAAATACAATAAAGGTGCTAAAATTTTATTTGCCACACATTATTTTGAATTAACTTCGCTTGCAAGTGAAGACAACGGTATAATTAATGCAAGCGTGTCTGTTAAGGAATGGGAAGGCAGTGTGGTTTTTTTACATAAAATTGTTGAAGGGTCTGCCGATAAATCATACGGTATTCACGTGGCACAACTTGCAGGAGTTCCGCATAAAGTCATAAAAAGGGCTTATCAAATTTTGCAGGGATTGGAAAAAAATATCAATAAAAACTTTTCAAAATTAGAACAAGATATACAACCTAACCTTTTTACTTCAATAGAACCTGAAATTTTGATAGAATTAAAGAAATTAGATGTAGACAATATCAAGCCAATAGATGCATTAAAATTATTGTCGGACTGGAAAGAAAAATATAAAAAATAATTTTGGGAGAAACAGTATGTTAAACAAAAGAAGACATCATCGGTTTCCTGTAATAAAAGACTTTGGACATGCAGTTTCAATAGGAACAGAAAAAGAAACATTCCCGGGAATAATTATTAACTTATCAGCCGGCGGGATGCTGTTATTGATGTATTCCGATATGCCGATTAAGAAAGAAGTATCACTTATGATCAATATTCCCAAGATGGAAACAAAGCCGATATCGGGTGAAGTTATCAGATCTAAATTAAAAAATTCCATGTGGGAAATTGGCATAGAATTTAGAAATATAGATACGCTGGATTCAAAAAAAATAAACAGAATGGCAATAGATTTTACCGATTGTGAAACAAAAATAACATTGGGTGCAATAGATATTTGTAAAAAAGAATGCAGTTATTACGTTTTATGTGATAAAAAACAAAAAATATGATAAAGATTTTAGATGATAAAACTATTGATAAGATTTCTGCAGGAGAAGTTGTAGACAGACCCTTAAATGTGGTTAAAGAATTGGTTGAAAATTCTTTAGACGCCGGTGCTACAAGCATATCAATAGAAATAGAAAAATCAGGAAAAAAATTAATAAGAGTAAGCGACAATGGTCACGGAATGAATAAAGAGGATTTAGTTCTTTCTGTCCAGAGACATGCAACAAGTAAAATAGATACTTTTGACGATTTATCAACAACAATTACTTTAGGGTTTAGAGGAGAAGCGTTACCTTCCATAGCCGCCATATCAATATTTGATATAAAAACGCAGGAAACAGGTTCCGATTCCGGATGGCATTTATCAATAGAAGGTTCTAAACAGGCAAATTTACAGCCTTGGGCAGGTTCCGGCGGAACTATAGTAGAAGTTAAAAATTTATTTTTTAATACACCTGTAAGAGAAAAATTTTTAAAAAGCGACACAACGGAAAAAGCCAAAATAATAAATTGTATAGATGAAATAGCATTAGTTAGAAATGATATTGATTTTAAAATCATATCAGACGGCAAAACACTGGCTCAATATCAAAAAACAGATTCTAAAATAAAAAGGATAGAAGACGTTTTAGGCAGAGACCTATCCAAAAAGTTAAAATATATAAATTTCAATCATCCTAAAATTGACATTGAGGCATTTGTTTCAACAAGGGAAAATTCACTGGCTCAAAGAAATGCACAGTATCTTTTTGTAAATTCCAGATGTGTTAATTATCCTAAGTGGTTGATACATTCAATATACCAGGCATATAAACAAGCAACTCCGATCGGCAGACATCCCGCAGTTATCATGTTTTTAAAATCAAATCCGAGTGATATTGATATAAACGTTCATCCGACAAAAAGAGAAATTAAATTTGCAAAAGAAAATGAAATGTATGAGCTGTTTTATACATTTATAAAAGGCACTGTTGAAAGTGATGAACCGAGCAGTATAGTTAATGTTAAATCAGGTGATGAAAAAGAACAGATAAATAATAACAGATATAATTATAAGCCAAATTATATTCCCAACAGAGATGTTTCTGTTTCAGATTATAAAAATTTATATTCTTCAAATATCGGGCAGGCACATATACAAGAAGAACTTTTGCAGTCAGATGAATATAAATTCATAGGTCAAATATTTTCAATGTATATAATCGTTGAAAGATACAATATGTGTTATATAATAGACCAACATGCAGGTCAGGAAAGAGTTAAATATGAAATGTTTTCGGATGAAGTTCAAAATAATACATTGGATATCCAACAACTTCTAATACCGGATGTTTTTGAATTACAAGGTTCAAAAAGTATTGTTTTAAAAAATTCTTTAACAATATTTAATAAATTGGGTTTTACTTTGGAAGAGTTTGGCGGAAATACATTTAGATTAACGTCATATCCTGCATTGTTGGGTGGGGATGTTAGTTTTATTGAAATAATCAACGGCGTAATTGAATTTTTAGAAGAAGAAAAAAGTGCACAAGTTCAAGAAATACAAGAAGTTATAATACAAATTGCCTGTAAAACGAGTATCAAAGCAGGAGATATTTTATTAGATAAGCAGGCCGTTCAATTAGCTAAAGAACTATTTGCATGTAAAATGCCTTACACTTGTCCTCACGGAAGACCGACGATGTATAAAATTACAAGAGAAGAATTAGAGAAGTTCTTCAAAAGAACATAGTGGCGACTTCACATTTGTTGCTACATTTTTGCATTTTCAAATCTGATGTACCGTTCGCTCCGCTTTACTTGCGTACACTGCGATTTGAAAATTCTTCAATTCGCTAACAACTGTGAAGTCTCTAACAGCAACAACACAAAATCAGTAAAACCTGCTTATGTGGCAAATAAATAATTATAAATTGAATGGAAATTAAGGATTTAAAACAGTAGTTGTCTTTGCCAAGCTGCTAAGCTTCCAAACTTCCCAGCTTCTTAGCTGCCAAGCTTCTGCAGTTTAGAATCCGTCTTCGTTAGATAAGTCGTCAGTTTCAGGTTCTGCAACTGTATTTTTTCCGTCTTTTGTAATTGAATAATCTTTAGGGACTGTTCCTTCAAGAAATGCTT
>JAQTSO010000150.1 GCA_028711215.1 Endomicrobiaceae bacterium
TTCATACCAACATTCTAATTCGGTTTTTTCTTTAAATCTCATCTTCCCTCCTAATTTTTTAGTGGTTTTATTTCCACTATATATTTTAACTTCCTTTTTTTATTGTATTCATCTATAAATAAGATTTTCCTTACAAATGAATACAATAAAATGGAGAATTACTATCTAATTAAATGATAGCATACATAGTATATTTTGTCAAGCATATTTACCCTATTTTTAGACATTTTGTCAAAAAACCCTTATTTACAGCTCTATTACCGAGGTTTACCCTATTACCTTGTATGTCTTTGCGAGCGAAGCGTGGCAATCCAGAATTATATACAATACAGCCTAGATTGCTTCACTACGCTCGCAAAGACAGAAATAGAGACTGATACAAAGCACCGAGGGAAACCTTGGTATAGACTTGACTTAAATGTTAGAAAAATATAACATATAGCTATATTAGTAGTAATTTAAAAATTATGACATTAAAAAAATATAGAACAATTAAATTAATTATCGTTTTTGTGATTGCATTTATTTTTAGCCAATCAATAATAAACAAAAATTATATTATTCCACTAATTACTCTTGCCGTATCTTCCCTTCTACTTATTCAACTTCGTAAAAAAGTTACAGACATTATTGCAGATGAAAGAGATTATACAAATGGCGGTAAGGCAGCACTCTTAGCTATGCAAATATATTCTTGGATTGCTGTAGTCGCTATGTTTGTTTTGTATGCCTTCCGTGATTTGAACCCAATGTATGAACCAGTTGGAATGACTTTGGCTTATTCAACTTGTTTGCTTATGATAATTTATTCTATTGTATTTTCTCTATATAACAAATCAGGGCTCAAAGAAAACAAATGGAGAATTATTGTTTCGATATCAATACTAACTTTATTCCTTATTGTTTTTACTTTTAGATTATTCAGTGGAGAAGATAATTGGATGTGTCAAAATGGTGAATGGGTTAAACACGGTAATCCTTCATTCCCCGCTCCAATTATAGAATGTAAATAACTATGCAAAACAAAATTAAAGAATTGCGAGGAAAACTAAATATAACTCAGGAAGAATTGGCAAAAAAAGCGAATGTAAGAAGAGAAACAATCGTTTTTCTTGAACAAAATAAGTATAATCCTTCATTACAGCTCGCTCATGATGTAGCAAAAAGCTTGGGAACTACTATAGATGAATTATTTTCTTTTGATAAATAGTCGTCTTACAAGGCTTGTCTTGTAATAAAGAAAAGGTTATGATTATAGGTATTAGTAGTTTTAATAATTAAGCCACAAACATTTTGACTAACAAAATGTACGGCAAAACAAAAACATGGTAGAAAAAAAGACATCTGCATTTATGAAACCAATGAATGTAAGTGCTGACTTGGAGAAGATAGTTGGAAAAGGTCCAATGCCAAGATCTGAAGTTGTTAAGAAACTTTGGGTATACATCAAGAGCAATAAACTTCAAGATGAAAAGAAGAAGAGAAATATTATTGCTGATGCAAACTTGAAAGTAATATTTGGTGGAAAAGCAGTTGTTGATATGTTTGAAATGACAAAGCTTGTTTCAAAACACTTATCATAATAATTCTAAATAAAAAAACGAGCCTCCTAAAAGGAGGCTCGTTTTTTATTGTGTCATTCCCGTGCATACGAGAATCCAGAATTAATTAAATTCAACTTAGATTCCCGCCTGCGCGGGAATGACAGCACAGTAGTTTATTTAATAAGTTTAGTTAATACCAACTCAAGAGGTAGTTCTGGAATATAAGATTTTGCTACCATATCATAATAAGACAAAAGAATTAGTAATGTATCAGAATTAATTGTCGATGGTTTTTTGTCAGCTAATTTTTTAATAAAATTAAAATCTGTATCAGTCATTTCGTTTTGCAACTTCCCTTCTGAACTTTTTAAATTTCTCAAAAGCAGTATAGAACGCATCTTATGAAGAACTAGCTTAAAGTAAATGAGAGTGTCTATATTTGCCTCTGTAGCCTTTGAAATTGCCTCGAGACCAAGCTCAAGATTATTCTCGTCTATTGCTCTTATAAAATCGTTTACAAGCTCAGATTTTGGAGCCCCTGTAACAAGCTCTACCTCTTCAGGACTTATCTTTTTGTCCTTTGAAGCACTCATTACCTTTTGCAAGATACTTTGTGCATCACGAAAAGATCCATCTCCAAGCAAAGCAACTAAGTCTGCAGATGAAGCTTCTAAAGTAAAACCTTCTTTTTTCGCAATAGCCACAACAACATCCTTTAGAACTTTTTGTGTAGGCTTTTTAAAAGAAAAAGTCTGACATCTAGAAATGATTGTTTCTGGAATTTTGTTTACTTCTGTAGTCGCAAGAATAAAAGCAACATGCTTTGGAGGTTCCTCAATTGTGTTGAGAAGTGCATTCCAAGCAGATTTTGAAAGCATATGAGCTTCGTCTAAAATATAAACTTTGTATTTTGATTCAAAAGGTAATGAGTTTACGGATTCATTTAAAGCGCGGATATCATCAACTCCAGTATTTGAAGCTGCATCGATTTCTGAAACATCATTAGAAGTTGTGCCGATTTCTTTTGCAAAAATTCTAGCTGCACTTGTTTTACCTGTTCCTCTTGAACCAGCAAAAATATAAGCTTGAGCAATGTTTCCATTTTCTATGGAAGACTCTAAAACTTTTACAATATGATCTTGTCCGAGAATTTCTTTAAATTTTTGTGGACGATATTTTCTATATAAAACTGTTTCTGTCATGAGTTTATTATAGCATTTGAGTATTAAAAATAAAATAAAAAAAGCAATAAAAAACCGGCGTTTTGTATTACTAGCATATCTGTGATTAATCAGATACCTATATACAAATGCCGGTTTAACTTGAGATTCACACCATCTC
>JAQTSO010000151.1 GCA_028711215.1 Endomicrobiaceae bacterium
TGAAAGATAACTGACCCTTTTGTCTGAACATTTCCTTTATCGCTGATTGATTTATTTCAGTATAGTTATCAACGTTTGAATATTTTTTTGCATTTTCATTTGAAGAATATTTCATATCCGGCATATAAATATCAATGAAATCTTCCATCAGCTCCAAAACTTCTACACTTTCATATCCGCTACAATTTGATAATATCGGTATTTTCAAACCTTTTTGTTTTGCAATAAAAATACTTTCTGACATCATAGGATACATATGACCGGGTGTTACAAAATTTATATTATGAGCACCTTTTGTCTGAAGTTCTATCATTTTATCTGCAAGTTGTTCTGTTGTTAAAATATAACCGTTACCCAACTGGCTTATCGGATAATTTTGGCAAAAAACACAAGATAAACTACAATTTGAAAAAAAGATTGTACCTGACCCATTCTTTGCAGATATCGGCGGTTCTTCACCTGTATGCAAATTAATACTTGCAATTTTTATTTCATTTGTGGATTTGCAGAAACCTACTTCACCCTTTAATCTGTTTATACCACAATTTCTGGGACAAATAGAACATTTTTCCATTAATTTATAAAGCTTATTTATATTATTGTTCATTAAAAACCTATGTTCGTGCCCATCCGGACTTGAACCGGAATCACTGGCTCCGGAAACCAGTGCTCTATCCATTGAGCTATGGGCACAATTGATTATAAAAAATTTAAAAAATTACTCTTTATCGTATTTTAACTTTAACACAATTTGTGTTATTGCCAAACAGAAAATAATAAAATTTGAAATCCAAATAGGTTTATTATTCGTAGCTAATCCATACATTATCCAAAGAAAAACTCCGATTGTAAATGAAATAAACATACCGATTGATACGTCCTTGGCAGATTTAGTTTTAATAGTTTTTAAAACTTGCGGAACAAAAGCTATTGTTGTTAATATTGCTGCACAATATCCCAATAAATCTAAATAGGATTTCTCCATTTTATCTCTCCAGTTGGTATCCCTCTGTGTGTTCTGTTTTTATAAAGAAGCTTGCTTGATATTGCCTTTACGGGACAATAAGAAATACATCTTAAACAAATTTCACATTTATTGTTAAAAACAGGGAATTCATTCATTGTAATATTATTTTTTGGACAAATATCTGCACATAAACCACATTTTGTACAAAGTTGTTTATCAATTTTAAAAGTAATCATTTTTTGAGACAATTTCCAATTCCATGTATTTACGACTAAAGATGTAAATGAAAAAAATAAACAATAAATAAAACCGCCTTTTACGGCATCAGCTTTTCCTGCTATTATATCTTCGGCAAATTTCTCAACAAGAGGCATTGTTATATTAAGTTTCTTTAATTTTTTTTCTTCTTTTTCAACAAGCAAAAAATTATTCGGCATCTTAAATTCTTTTGAACCTATGATTTTATACCCTTTATTTTCTAATTGTTTTGCTATGGATGCTATCATCTTAAATGAAGAATCACCCATACTGTCAAATAAAAAAACTTCGGTTCCGTTTGAAACAGGCAATGCTTTCAGCCATTTTTTTACCATAGGATAAGTGTTCCAGCAGGCAACGGTAAATCCTATTCCTATTGTTGAAGATAATTCTATATTTTTAGGATCGGTTGCTTCAATTCTGTGTACTTTTGTCAAAACATTTTTAGAGTTAAAAACTTCTGCTATTTTTTTTGCTATTGAAAGTGTATTGCCGGTCCCTGAAAAAACATAAATATCAGACTTGTTTACTTTCATTTTTTTTACTCCTTGCAATTTTTTCTATTGCGATAGACAAAAATACGATATCGGTAGGCGTTATCCCCGGGATTCTGTGTGCCTGTCCCAATGTATCAGGTCTTATTTTATCTAATTTTTCTTTAGTTTCTCTTGACAGTGAAGAAATAACATTAAAATCCAAATCTGTCGGAATTCTTTTGTTTTCATATTTTGCAATTTTATTTGCATTAAGTTGTTGTCTGTGTATATAACCGTCATATTTTGCAGTTATTGCTATTTCTTCATTTACTTTTTGTTGTGTCCACGGGAACAACTCTTCATCAGAAGGAATTTCCTGCGTTGTCTTTTCATATAAACCGACTAGTGTCTGTCTGTATAATTCAAATTTTTTATACATTGCATCTGATATTAACCCTATATTTCTTCCTATATCCATTAAACGTAAATCTGCATTATCGCTTCTAATGCTTAATCTGTATTCTGCCCTTGATGTAAACATTCTATAAGGTTCATCAACACCTTTTGTTATTAAATCATCAATTAAAATACCTATATATGCTTCTTTTCTTGACAAAACTATAGGATCTTTTGATTGAAATTTTAAAGCAGCATTAATACCTGCCATAATTCCCTGTGCTCCTGCTTCTTCGTAACCGGTTGTTCCGTTAATTTGTCCTGCCAGAAATAAATTTTCAATTTTTTTAGTTTCTAAACTTGGTTTTAATTGTGTCGGAGGAATATAATCGTACTCAATAGCATAACCGTAACGGGTAATTATCACATTTTCCATTCCTTCTATTGAACGTAACATATCTTTTTGTACCTGTTCGCCAAGTCCTGTAAATAAACCGTTAATATAAATTTCTTTTGTAGCAAGCGTTTCAGGTTCCAAAAATAATTGTTGCCTGTCTCTGTTAGGATATCTTACAATTTTATCTTCAATTGACGGACAATATCTCGGACCGTGAGCATCCGCCAAGCCGTTGTATAAGGAAGAATCTTGAATATTATCTCCTATAATTTTATGTGTTTTGTCATTCGTGTAAACCATCCAGCATGAAATTTGTTGTTTTGTTTTTTGCCATTTCTTAATGTCTGTAAAATGGGAGAATGGAATAGGAGGCTGGTCTCCCGGTTGTT